>CAZITF010000101.1:0-8743 GCA_964542095.1 uncultured Rhodobacterales bacterium | reverse complement strand
ACAGCTTTCAGGAAATCAACAACTTCTACACCGCC
Organism: uncultured Rhodobacterales bacterium; assembly: GCA_964542095.1. Classification (GTDB taxonomy): domain Bacteria; phylum Pseudomonadota; class Alphaproteobacteria; order Rhodobacterales; family Rhodobacteraceae; genus Tateyamaria. Next base: position 8,708 of record CAZITF010000101.1, on the reverse strand, counting down.
ACGGTCTATGAAAAGGGTGCCGAAGTCATCGCGATGCTGAAAACACTGGTGGGGGATGACGCCTACGGGCGCGCGCTCGACCTCTATTTCGACCGGCACGACGGGCAGGCCTGCACCATCGAGGACTGGCTGAAGGTCTTCGAAGACGCCACGGGCCGCGACCTGACCCGGTTCAAGCGCTGGTACACCCAGGCCGGCACCCCCCATGTCAGCGCCACGGGGCGGTTCGCGGATGGCACCTACACGCTGGAACTGACCCAGTCCACACCGCCCTCGGCCACCACCCCGGACCCGCAACCGCTGGTGATCCCGGTTGCGGTGGGCCTGCTTGGGCCGAACGGCGACGAGGTGATGCCGACACAGGTGCTGGAACTGACGCAAGCCAGCCAGACCTTCTCCTTTCCCGGCCTTGCGGCGGAACCGGTGCCTTCCATCCTGCGCGGCTTTTCCGCGCCGGTGGTGCTGGATCACGCGGCCGATCACGGCTTTCTGCTGGCCCATGACACCGACCCGTTCAACCGCTGGGAGGCCGGGCGCAGCCTTGCGCGGGCCTCGCTGATGGCAACCGTCCTCGATGGTGCAGCCCCCGACCCGGCCTGGGTCGAAGGTGTGGCCAGGGTGATCCGCGACGAAACGCTCGACCCGGCCTATCGCGCGCTGATGGTGAACCTGCCGGGCCAGGCCGAACTCGCCGCCGACATCCACCGCGCCGGACACATCCCCGACCCGGATGCGATCTGGGTGGCGGTCAACACGCTGAAACAGGCGCTGTCCGACCACATCCGCGACGATCTGGCCGGGCTTTACGCCGCGTATCAGGTCACCGAACCCTTTCAGCCCAGTGCCGCACAGGCGGGCAAACGCGCCCTTGGCAACACGATCCTCGGCCTCATCACCCGCCAGGACAACGGCGACCAGGCGCGGGCGCAATTCGACAGCGCCGACAACATGACCCGGCAACTGGCCGCACTGGCCAACCTGATCCGCGCCGGGCGGGGGGATGCCGCACTGGCGCGCTTCGAGGCTCAGTGGAAGGACGACCGGCTGGTGATGGACAAATGGTTCGGCCTGCAGGTGATCGAGGCCAAGCCCGACGATGCCGCCGACACCGCAAAGGCGCTGACCAGACACCGCGATTTCAACTGGAAAAACCCGAACCGCTTCCGCGCCACGCTGGGGGCGCTTTCGATGCACCATGCGGGCTTTCACGCCAGGGACGGCTCGGGCTATGCCCTGCTGGCGGACTGGCTGATCCGGCTCGACCCGGTAAACCCGCAAACCACCGCGCGGATGTGTTCGGCCTTCCAGACCTGGCGGCGCTACGACGCAATCCGCCAGTCGATGATCGGCAAGGAACTCGAACGCATCGCCGCCACCCCCGGCCTCAGCCGGGACACCACCGAAATGATCACCCGCATCCGCGAGGCCTGAACACCGGATGATCCAGCTTCATTTCGCCAGATAAACCGCGGGGAGCGCGAGGGGAAGCCCCCTCGCTCCCGCACGTTCCACAGGAGCCGACAATGGACCTCCATGACGCCACCGTCCCGCCGCTGAAACGGCTGACCAGGGCCGTCCCGCGCCTGATCGACCGGCTCGAGGATGCCGGCCCGCTCTCGACCCGGCTGGCCGCCGACGGGTTCACGGGAGGCGAACATTTCTGCTGCGCGCTCGGCTTCGTGGCGCGCACGGTGCTGCCGCTGGTGGGGCGGGACATTCCCGAACTGCCCTTCGACAGCGATGCGGGTCTGATCGTGGCGCTTGCCGAGGACATGGGCTTTCTGCTCGACACCGTGGCGCGGCACGATTTTGACGACGCCGCGCACCGCGAAATCACCCATGTCGCGGGCGAGGCGACGCTGACGCAGACCGGGCAGGACTATGCGCTGCTCTTTGCCCTGCCCAACGCGCAGTTTCACCTGACGCTTGGCTATGCCACCCTGCGCGCGGCGGGCGCGGATGTGGGCAAGGGCGACCTGGACGGCTATCATCTCTACACCTCGCCGCGAACCCATCACTGACCGACAAAGGCCCACCCCATGACCCAACGCCCCATCTGCCTGATCACAGGCGCCTCCGCCGGAATCGGTGCCGCCTGCGCGCACCTTGCCGCAGCGGATCACGACCTGGTGCTGAACTACCGCAGCAACACCGCCGCCGCCGAGGCGGTCAAGGCCGATGCCGAAGCGCAGGGCGCGCGCGCCGTTCTGGCGCAGGGCGACGTGGCCGACCCCGCCGCCATCGCGGCGGTCTACAAACTGGTGGATGACAGCTTTGGCCGTCTGGATGTGCTGATCAACAATGCGGGCATCGTGGATCAGACCGCGAAGCTGACCGACATGGACCACGCCCGCCTGACGCGGATGATGAACGTGAACGTCATCGGCGCGATGCTGGTCGCGAAAGAGGCGGTGATCCGCATGCAGGCGCAAGGCGCGGGCGGTGCGATCATCAACGTCTCGTCCGCCGCCGCACGGCTCGGGTCGGGCAATCAATATGTGGATTATGCCGCCTCCAAGGCCGCCATCGACTGTTTCACCAAGGGGCTGTCGGACGAGGTGGCGGGCGACAACATCCGCGTCATGGCCGTGCGGCCCGGCCTGATCGACACCGAACTGCACGCCAAGGGGGGCGAACCGGGGCGCGCCCAGCGCCTGGCCCACATGGTCCCGATGAAACGCGAGGGATCGGCACAGGAGGTCGCGCGCGCCATCCTCTGGCTCGCCTCGCCCGAGGCAAGCTACGTGACCGGCTCCACCCTCGACGTGACCGGCGGGCGCTGAGACGACCATGACGCCCTACGCCTACGAGACCAGCGGCAGAAACCGCAGGACGCTGGTTTCGGTGCTGCTGGTCTGGGCCGCGATCATCGCGGGCGTTGCGCTGCTCGATGCCTCCGTGTGGATTGCCGGGCTGGTCGGCCTGTGTACGGTCCCTGCCCTTTACGATCTGGCCGCCGGGCGGCGCTCCGGGGTGGCCATGGGCCCGGACGGTCTCAGCTGGTTTGCCGGGCGGCGGACCGGTCAGATCGCGTGGAACCGGATCAGCCATATGCGGCTCGACACCCGGCTCGACTTTTCGGTGCGCGCCAGCGCCGTGCTGATCACCGGACGCAAGGTGCGCCTGCCGCTGGAAAGCACGCCGGATGCCGAGACGTTCGAGCGGGAACTGGGCGCGCGCGACATCAAGGTCGAGCGGCATCACTTTTCGCTGCTGGGATGAGGTTTGCCGCCCTCCTGTCTCTGGTCTGGCTGATCGGCGCCTGCACCGTGCCGCAACAACAGGACAGGTCCGACCCGCTGCTCTTCGATCCCGCAGCCATGGCGCGCGTCGACAGCGCGGTTATCGGATTTCCCGGCGCGCTGACCTCGATCCGGGTGCTGGCCCCGCTCGACGCGGTTGCGACCCGCAACCGGGCCGTCGCCTATTACCGCCTGCCCGGCTATGACGGACGGCCCGAGGGCGAATGGGTCGACATCGACCGCGCCGCCGCCCGCATCGCCGGGCTGGTGCGGGAATACAGGCTCGCGCGCATCGACCTCGTGGGGCATTCCACCGGGGCCGTGATCGCGCTCGAAGCGGCCAAGGCGATCCGGCAAAGCAGCCCGCAAACGGATGTGCGCGTACATGCCATCTCGACCGCCCTGCCCGCCCCGCAACCGGTTCTGGCGGGCGTGCGCGGGGCCGCGGGCACCGTCGCCGCCGCCGCGCGCGCAGGCAGTCTCGACCCGCGCGTGGTCTGGCTCGAATATTACCGCAGGCTCGCCTACGGGCCGGATGCCGAAACCGACCCGAACGTGGCAAGGGCGGCGGACGCGCTGGTGGCGGCCAATGACGACCGGATCACCCTGCCCAGCCGCGGCCTGGGGCGGCGGCACACCCGGGATCTCAGACGATGGCGCAATCCAGACCCCGAACGGCTCGCCGGTGCGCGGCTCGACTTCTATCACGGTGCGGTCGATCCGGTCTTTCCGCCCCGGATCACGGCCCGGTTCGTCGAAGGCCTGCCGGGGGCACGGCTGCACCTGATCGCCGGGCACGGGCACCTGTTGCTGCTGACCTATCCGCAAATCTGGGACCGGATCATCGCGGCAGTGAGAGCGCCCTGAGGCGCCCGGACGCACCTGCCGCAGGCAGGGGCAAAACATCGCGTGCGCCGTCAGGCGCGCATGTCAGTCAGAGGCCAGCCGGACCGGGCGCAGCACGGGGCGGGTCGCGGACAGGGGCATGCAATAGCGCTGGCGCTTGAGCCACCCGGCCATGTCGGCGCGCTTGGCGCGCGAGCGCATCGGCCCCCAATCGGCAGCCACGCCGCGCCCGCCGGGGGCATAGATCACCCCGTCGCGCGGCACCGTCTCGGCCATGATGCGCACCGCGCAACTCAGGTTCGCCGCCCCGTTCTTGAGCGCCGCCCCGGTGCCTGCGTTGCAATCATAGCCGCGCGCGGTGGCCGGCAGGATCTGCAACAACCCGTACCAGCGCCCGCCCCCGCCCACGGCACGGGGCTTGTAGGTGCTTTCGTACTTGGCCAGCGCCGACATGAAACCGAGCCAGAAGGCGCGCCGCTGCGCCGCGCTGGCCTGCGGGTAATGCGGGCACCAGTTCTCGATGTCCTTCGGCACCGCCTGAACCAATGCGCGGCCATGGGTCTTGAGCGCGCTGAGTGCCGCGCGGTTCCAGAGCATGTAGCCGGGCTGATGGGTCCAGCGGGTGGCGGGCACATCGCGCTCGCGCAGACGCGGCCGGATCGACGAAATCGCGCTTTCCGGCGTCGAAGCCGTTGTTTCTACGTCAGATTGTATTCCTGATGCAGGGGGCGCGTCACCTTCGGCATGGGCCCGCCCACCGCCGGACAGGATCAGCACAACCATCGCCGCGCAGGCCATCAAAAAGGGTCCGTTCCGAAACATGGAGCGCAGTATGGGCGCGACGCCGCGCCCCTGTCCAGCGCCGCGCGACATCCGGGCGGAATTCTACTCATCTGTGAAACAATCCGGCGATTGCGGCGGAATTGTCTCAATGCGGCTTCGGCTTGACGCAAAAGTTCACCAAAGCTGCGTGAACATGTCCGCTCCGCGCCCCGATTGTGACCCAATCGTCAGGCATCCCTGTGGGCAGTAACCAGTCAGGAAATACACATGGCCATCGCAGAACTCATTCTTGCGCCGATCACACGTTTTCGCGGAAAACTCAGAACCCAGCGGATGCAGATGGCCCATGACGGGGTGATGCAACCCATGCAGGACGCCCAGCCGATGCCGCTGCCCGACCTCAAGCCGATCGAGACGCCCCTGACCATCCCCTGCCCCGACCCCACCGCCGAGGAACGGGCGCGCGACGTGCACCAGCTGCGCGGCCAGAAACTGGCCCGCCTCGAGGATTGGGAAAAGCTGACCGCGGAAATCGCCGCCGCCGATGCGGAGCGGTGCAAGACGCCGGGCGGCATGCCGGTGGCCGAAATCCTCGCGTTCGGCGCGCGCAGCGACGTGGTCAGCGCCGCCGAACACGCCCTGATGAACGGGCGCCCGGCCCATGACGCGCCCTTGATGGCCGGGATCGAGGCGCTGGAACACGTGCTGTCCGAACACCCCGAAAACCCGTATCTCGCCGCCATCGTGGCGCTGGCCCATGTGGATCTGGGCTGGGCCTGGCGCGGCACCGCCTGGAAGATCGAAGTGCCCGCCCGCAATCTCGAAGCCTTTTCGGCCCATTTCGACCGGGCCGCCGACATCCTGTCGGACTTTGATGCCACGGCCCTTGATTCCCCGCTGGTGGCGGCGGCGCAATGCGCGCTCTGCGCCGGACGGAGGGAGACGACTGGCAAGGTCGCCCGCCGGTTCGAGGCGTGGATCGACCTCGACCCCAGAAACCCGCGCAGTTACCGCGCGTTCGGCGCACAGATGCTGCCGCGCTGGAACGGCAGTCACGACCAGCTCGAGCTTGAGGCGCGCCGCACCGCCGGGCGCACCCACGACATCTGGGGCGCGGGCGGATATACCTGGACGATGTTCGACGCCATTTCCGGCGATGTGACCGCCTGTGCGCGGCTCGATCTGGAGTTCTTCCTTGACGGTCTGCGCGACATCCTGCGCTACAGCCACGACCAGCACACCGTCAACCTGCTCCTGGCCTATTGCGCCAACACGATGGGCGCGACCCAGACCGGCAACGACGAGGCCGACTATGCCCGCGCCCGGATCGGACAGGCCGCCACATGGATCGTGCGCGACCATCTGACCGAACTGCACCCGATGCTCTGGGCCCACGCCGCGCGCGGCTTTGACAACGCGCTGCGGGTGCGCTGCCCGAACCGCTTTGCCGCCTCGGGCCATTCGGACGCGATGCATTTCCTGCGCGGCCTGTTCCGCAACGAACTGGCCGCCGGTCACCAGGTCCTGTTCACCCAGAGCGGGTTCGAGACGCGCGCAGGCTGAGGCGCGCGCGGGCTTGCCAGCCCACACCCCTCAACGGCATTGCTGGCCGGTCAAATCGCAGCGGATTCCGTTGCGGGGCCGGAAAATCCGGGCTAGGATCGGGTTCCGAATTCGGGAAAACCGCCATGCGTCTGTTTGATCTCCGACACCGCCTGTTTGCGCTGATCCTCGCTGCCTGTCTCGCCCCCTTGGCCGCGATTGCGCAGACGCCGATGCTGGGTCAAGCCTACCCCTCCGGCGCGATCTACCTGATGGCACCGGACGGGGGCGCGGTGTCATGGCCCGACAGTCTGGAACTCACGCCATTGACCGAAGCGGCCACCGCCACGTCGGCCTATCTCGACCGTATCGCGCGCGACGTGGATCCCGCAGCCGCCGAAAACGCGCCCTCTGACGCCGGAACCTGCGGGCGCACCGGAGAGCCGGTCGCGGCGTCCGGTCTGGATGTCTTTGACCGGGGCATGCCGGACAATTGCGACGTCGGCGACCGGCTCGGTCTGTACCGCGCGGGCGGCGGCATCGCACCGGGGGCCGTGCTGGGCTGGACCGGGCGCATTACCGGCCCCGTCGACCTGTCCCTGGCCGGAGAGCCACGCGCCCTCAGCCCGGTCGATGACACTGAGGTCACCGCCTACCGCGAAAGCTTCCGCCGCGCCTATCAAAGCGCCTATGGCACCGCCTTCGATCCCGATCAAAGCCCCATCGGGTCAATCCCGACACTGGCCGATGCCCGCATTCTCGCGCAGGTTCCGATCGAAGACGGCATTCTGCGCCTGTCGGAATGGGAGCGGATCACGATCGCCCAGCACATCTACCGCCATTTCATCGTGGACGTGATCCGCGATGGCGCGGTGGTCGAAACCTTTCAGTTCATTCGATTTCAAGGCGTTTTAGGGTAAGGGAGTTGTAGACATGGCTATCAAGAGTGACGTCGACGCCGCGATTGCGACTTTCGAGACCGAAAACCCCAAACTCAAGGGCAAGGCCTATCCGACCTCGGGCAACCGGACCTGGCAGGACCAGCTCGACATCATCCTGCAACCCAAACGGGCCAAGAACTACAAGAACATCAAGGCCCGCTTTCTGGCCAAGTTCAAACTCAAGGAACTGCCAAAGAAACGCGGCGATCTGGACAAGGACCAGCTGGCCTGGTGGAAAAAGGCGATTATGGCACAGGCGGGCAAATCCCCCGGCTTTCCCCATGTCGGCGGCAAGGCGCAGGACGTGTCGGTCAAGAACCTCGGCAACGACGACAAGAAGAAACTGGCCGCGATCATGAAAAAGGCCGGAATCAAGATCCTGTTCGAACAGGTGTCCGGGTCGACCTCGAACTACGGCGTACCGATCACCAAGGCCAACGTGTTCCACTGCTACAAGTAGGCAGGCCCTGACAGACCCGCCGCGCAGCCCCCGCCAGCAGCGCGCGGGAATAGAGCTTGTGCGCGCCCAGAAGGCTCTGGAACACCGGCCCCAGCGTCAGCGCACCCCCCCGTCCCGCGACCGGCACCACGACCGAGCCAAAGCGCAACACACCCGCCCCCGCCTGCAACCACGAACAGGTGCGCCCGCTCCTTTCGGCCAGGAACACTTCGTCCTCCCGCCGCTCGGCCACCCGCCACACCGCGAAATCGCCGGCGCTCCCGTCGGCAAGGGCCGCCACCTGCGCGTCCGTCGATGGCGCGCGCGCCGCGATGCGCAGCACCAGCCGTTCGGCGCGAAACAGGGGCTGGGTGTAAAAGGCGGTGATGAAAGCGGCCAGCGTCACCTCGCGCGCGCAGGCCACCTCGAAACAGTCGGTGTAATGCCCGGGGCGCAGCGCAAATGGCGCGATCAGGCTGTTTGCGGGCGGATCGGTTTCGACGATATTCATGCCCCCATCTTCCGGCATGACGCACGCCCCTGCCAAGGGGTGCAATCGTCGCGCCCCCTTGCAGGCCGGTGAGGGCTGATCTATTCCGCGACCAGTGCTGTTTTTGCGGAAAGACGAGCGATGCTGGACCTGACCTACGAGACCCCCAAAGTCAAAACCATTGCCGGTGCCAAACACGATTGGGAACTGGTGATCGGGATGGAGGTCCACGCCCAGATCAGCTCCAACGCCAAACTGTTTTCCGGGGCCTCGACCACCTTCGGGGCCGAACCCAATTCCAACGTCGCCTTCGTGGATGCGGCGATGCCCGGCATGTTGCCCGTGATCAACGAATTCTGCGTCGCACAGGCGGTGCGCACCGGCCTCGGCCTCAAGGCGGCGATCAACCTGACCTCGGCCTTTGA
>CAZITF010000100.1:0-8833 GCA_964542095.1 uncultured Rhodobacterales bacterium | reverse complement strand
CCTCGACCGTGCGGATCGGTCCCGCATCGCCGTCATAGGGTGTTTCGCAAATGGTCGGCTTGCCGCCCGCACAGGACGGGCAAGTGCCGCAGGCGCGGATCAGGGTGACCACCACGCGGTCACCCACCGCCAGGCCGTTCACGTTGTCGCCGACCGCGCTGATCACACCCGCCGCCTCGTGCCCGTAGACCGCAGGCAGGCTGCCGCCCCAGGCCCCGCTGGCAAAGGAAATGTCCGAATGGCAGATCGCCACGGCATGGAGCGTCACTTCGACTTCACCGACTTGCGGTGCGCGCAGGTGAATGTCCTCGATCACCAGGGGAGCGCCAAATTCATGGCAGACGGCCGCTTTGATTGTTTGCATGTTCTTCCTTTGCCGCGCGCCTTGTCCGGGGCACGCCTCGCGTTGCACTTGCCTGAACGGTGGCGCAGCCCTGCGCGCCCTGCAAGCACGAAAGCGACGATTCATGGGTGCGGTTGACCGGTCGCATCCGCCGAAACGGCGATTTTCCCTGCCCGCAGAAACACCGTCAGCCCCAGCGCCATCAGGATCGCGGACAGGTAGAACGCCGCACCCGGCATATAGACGGGCGCGGCGGATCGGGTGAAGGCATAGAACACATAGGTCATGATCATCGGCGCAATGATCATCGCCGGTGCCGAAACGGACGTCAGCGCCCCCTGCAATTCACCCTGCTGATTGTCGTCCACCGCCTTTGACATGATCCCCTGCAAGGCAGGCGTGATCACCGCCGGAAGGGCGGCCAAAGGCGTCAGGACCAGCAGGAAGGTTCCCGAACTCACGAAGCCGATCAGCAGGAACACCCCCACATCGGCGATATGGCCATAGATCACCGATCCGCGCTCGCCCAGCTGGCGCAGGATGGGACGGATCAGCCCGCCCTGCACGATGGCCATTGAGATGCCGAACAGCCCCAGCGACAGCCCCCGCATCCCCGGCGACCAGTCAAAGCGCTCCAGCGTGTAAAAGCTCCAGATCGCCGGATAGACGGTGAACGCCACCTGATAGATGAAGAACACCACCAGCAGCGGGCCCAGTCCCGGCAGGCGGGCGAGGTGCTTGAACAACCCGAACGGATTGGCGCGCCGCCACTCGAACGGGCGGCGGATGCGGTCATCCACCGTCTCGCGCAGCACGAAATATCCGAACATCGCATTGAGCGCGGCAAGCCCGGCGGCGGCATAGAACGGCGCGCGGGTGCCGTATTCGGCCAGCGCCCCGCCGATCATCGGGCCAAAGACGAACCCCATTCCGAATGCCGCCCCGATCAGCCCGAAATTCGCGGCCTTTTCAGAGGGTTTTGAAATGTCGGCCATGTAGGCGTTGGCCGTCGACTGGGTTGCCGCCGTGATCCCGCCGACAACCCGACCCGCCAGCAACAGCCAGATCGACCCGGCCACCGCCATCACCAGATAATCCGCCGCCATCACCACCAGCGACAGCAGCAGCACCGGGCGACGCCCGAACCGGTCCGACAAGGCTCCGATCACCGGTCCGAACAGGAACTGCATCAACGCAAAGATCGTCGACAACACCCCGCCCCACAGCGCGGCGGACCCGATACCGGTCCCGCGCACCTCCTGGATGAGGTCGGGCATGACGGGAACGATCAGCCCGATCCCCATCGCATCCAGCATCACCGTGATCAGGATGAAAGTGACGGGCAGTCTCAAAGACGCGCCACCCGAGCGGCAAAGGCGCGCGCATCCGCCGGGGCCAGCCCCATCTGCGCCTGCGCCTCGAACAGTTCATCCGGCAGGTCCGGGTGTGCGGCCTGCGCCACCTGTTTCAGCGGCACCGCATCGGCGACCGCCTCTGCCACCAGCGCCTTGGTCGCGGCCTGCGCGTCGGGCCGGGACATCCCGCGGGCAAGGGCAAAGCTGAGTGCCTCGGCATGCAGCAGACTCAGCCCCCCGACATGGGCGCGCATCCGCGCGAGGTCGGGGCTGATGCCATCGACCAGCCCGCGCGCGGTCTTGAGCGCTGCGGCACTGGCCAGCGCCACCTGCGGCAGCACCATCCATTCGGTGAACCACGCCGCCCCGTCGCGCTGGTACTGGTGCGCACTGGCCGCTTGCAGGCTGGCGCGCAGCCCGGCCATCTGGTGGTTCAGCGCCACCAGAACCGAGGGGGCAATGGGGTTCTGTTTCTGCGGCATGGTCGACGAACTGCCCGCGCCGTCCAGACGGACTTCGCCGGTGTCGGACCCGACCAGTCCGATCACGCTGTGCCCGATACCGCCAAGGGTCGCGGTCACATCCGCCATCCATTCGGCGATGCGCAGCACAGGCCCGCGATCCGCGTGCCAGCTGCGCCCCGGATCATTCAGCCCCAGCGCCTCGGCCAGTGCCGCCCGGGTTGCGGCGGACTCTTTTCCAAGGGCCGAGGCGGTGCCCGCCGCCCCGCTCAGGCTGACCCACAAGGATCCGTCGCGCAGAGCAGGCAGGCGTTCCAGCGCATCCGCCAGCGGCTGGCCCCATTGCGCCAGCACCGCCCCCCAGGAGGTCACTGTGGCGTGCTGGCCATAGGTGCGCGCCGCCATGGGCGTCTCGGCATGGGCCTCGGCCTGCTGACCCATCACTTTCAGGACCGCGCGCAAGGTCTCTTCCTGCGCGGCCAGCGTCTGGCGCAGGCGCAGCATCAGCCCGCTGTCGATGATGTCCTGACTTGTGGCCCCCCAATGGGCGTATTGCGCATGGTCCGGGGCCTCCATCGCCGCGCGAAACGCGGTAACCAGGCCGGGCACGCAAACCCCGTTGGTTGCAGTCGCGCGCGCCAGACCGGCGGGGTCGATCTGCACCTCAAGGCTTGATCGGTGAATGAAGGCCGCACTCAGGTCGGGGATGATCCCTTGTGCGCCCTGCACCCTGGCCAGCGCGCCTTCGACCAGCAGCATGGCGCGCACTTCGGCGCTGTCAGACCACAGCCGCCCGACCTCGCCCGTGTTGAACAGCGACCCGTAAAGGGCCGAGGCAAAGACGCTCGCGGCCATCGCTCAGATATGGCCCACGCTGCGCATGAAATCGGTGATCACGCGGGCATATTCCTCGGGCTGCTCGACACAAGGCAAATGTCCTGCGCGTTGGATCAGGTGGAACTTGCTGCCGGGGACCAGATCGACCGTTTCACGCACGAGGTCCGGGGGGGTGGCGCCATCTTCGGACCCCGCAATGCCCAGCGTCGGCAGGCGCAGCGTCGCGGTGGTGGCATAGAAATCGCTGCCCGAAATCGCCGCCGAACAGCCCGCATATCCGTCGTCCTGCTGGCGCACCAGCATGTTGCGCCACAGTTCCAGTTCGGGTGTGTCGTGGAACGCCTTGGAAAACCACCGCTCCATCGTGGCATCGCCCAGGGCCTCGATCCCGCCCGACTTGACCCCGGCAATCCGGTCGTCCCAGATTTCCTTGGTCCCGATCTTGGCGCCGGTGTTGGACAGTACCATTGCCCGCATCAAATCCAGCCGCTTGACCGCGAGGCCCTGCGCGATCAATCCGCCGACAGACAGACCGACAAAGAACGCGTCCCTGAACCCGTGCTTGTCCATCAGCTTTTCCACGTCCGTCACCAGCGCGCCCATGCTGTAAGGGCCTGTCGGACAGGTCGACAACCCATGCCCGCGTTTGTCATAGCGCAGGATACGCAGGCCCGCAGGCAACAGGGGCAGGATCGGGTCCCACAGGCGCATGTCGGTGCCCAGCGAATTGGCGAATACCACGGGCGCGCCGTCCTCGGGCCCATCAATCCGGTAATGCAGGCGCACGTCGCCCAAATCTTCCATATGCATGACAAATCAATCCTTCAGTTTCATGTGGGCCACGATCTGACCGTGATCGGAGGCCAGTTTGTTGTACGGCGCCTCGGGATGGCTGCCATCGGTCAGATGATCGTTCAACACGGAAAAATAGTCCATCTGTCCGATGCTGCCGGTCGCGTCGGGCAGAAAATGGCGCGACATGTAAATCTGGTCGATGCTCTCATAGACCCCGCCAAACGCTGACGTATAGACCATGTCGCGCGCCGATTTGCGCACGAACTGGCGCTCGGCGGAATGCAGGCGGACCGCCTCGATATCCTCGCGGATCTGCGCGTCTTCGGCCTCGGAATAGCGGTCGCGCGGGGTTTGTGCGTCATGGCGCAGCATCCAGGCATAGTTCTTGAACGGCTTTTCCCCGCTGATGATCTCTGAGCTGACAGCATGTTCGCCATCGTTGAAATCGCCCAGCACCATCACCGGATACCCCGCCTGCAAGTCCTCGATGATGGCGCGGCGCAGCACCCAGGCCTCGGCCATGCGGCGCAGGGCGGCGCGCAATCCGCCAAGGGCGCGGCCCACCGCATCATACTGCGTGAGGTCGATCTCGGGCGGTGCGCTGCCACCCTCGGGGGCGACGAATTCGCCCAGTTTGGACTTGAGGTGGCAGTTGAACACGCTGATCACGTGGCCGCCCACGGGCACGCGGGCCTTGAGGATGGGGCGGCTGAGGCGGGTCAGGCGGAAACCGCCGCCGCCCTCGGGGCCGATGGCACCAAAATCGATGTCGAGTGGTACGGCAAGGTCCTGGATGATCTCGGGCACGCCGACAAAGCCAGGGCGCGACAGGATGGCGACACCGGGGCGGCGCTGGCCGGGGCCGCCGTCATTCACATTGGGCGCAAAGGCAAGGGCGGCGTCGGTATAGGGGCGATAGGCCAGCTTGCGAAAGATCGCGCGACGCCGATAGCGTTTGTCGGCCCCCGGAATATGGACCGCATTGTCCTCGATCCCGCCGGCATCGGCCTGCGCCAGCACATCGCGCAGCGCGCTTTCCTCGAAAATCTCCTGAAAGCCCACGATATCGGCATCCAGCGTCTGCACCTGTTCGGCCAGCCAGTCGGCCTTCCACGCGTATTCCTCGGGGGTGTAACTTTGAAACCGGTAATATTCCTGATCCGGCCCGATCAGGTTCTTGACGTTGAAACTGGCGATGGAAAATTCGGTCATGTCAGGGTCGCAAGGCTCCGGGCAAACAGGTCCGGGTCGACATTGCCGCCCGATATGGTGCAGATCACGTCCGCGCCCTCTATCTGCTCCTGTCGACACAGGGCGGCAGCAAGGGCGACGGCCCCCCCCGGTTCGGCCACCAGTTTCAGGCGCAGAAAGGCCTGCGCCATGGCGTTCAGCGCGTCGACCTCGCTTGCCACCAGACCGGGGCCGCACAGGCGAAGCATGATGGGAAAGGTGATGTCGCCCGGCTGCGGCGAAATGATCGCATCGCAGATGTTGCCCGAGGTGCGGGCGTTGCGCTCGATCCTGCCCGATCGCAGCGAGCGTGCCACATCGTCAAACCCCTCCGGCTCGACCGGGCGCACCCGCATTCCCGGTGCGTCCGCCTCCAGCGCCAGCGCGATGCCGCCGGTCAGACCGCCGCCACCACAACAGACCAGCACGTCGGCTTCGGTCACGCCCTGTGCTGCGGCCTGCGCTGCGATCTCAAGGCCGGTGGTGCCTTGCCCCGCGATCACCTGCGGTTCGTCATAGGGGCGGATCAGCGTCAGCCCCCGCTCCTCGGCGATCCGGCCGCCGATGGCATCGCGGTCTTCGCTGCCACGATCATAGAGCACCACTTCGGCCCCCAGCGCCCTGGTGTTGGCGATCTTGAGCGCCGGGGCGTCCGAGGGCATCACGATCACCGACGCCACCCCGTGCAAGGTGGCGGCATGGGCCACCCCCTGGGCATGGTTGCCGCTGGAATAGGCAATGACCCCGCGTGCGCGGGTCTCGGGATCAAGTGCGGACAGCGCCGACCAGCCGCCGCGAAACTTGAAACTGCCGGTATGCTGCAGGCATTCGGGTTTCACCCAGACGCGCCGTCCCGCGATCTCGTCGATAAACGGCGAGTTGAGCAAAGGGGTCACCCGTGCATGCCCCTCAAGACGCCTGGCGGCGGCGCGGATCATTTCGATGTTCATTGTAGCTGCTCCATCCACATGCGCAGGGCGGCGACCGCCTCGGGTTCGTCCAGAAACGGCACATGGCCGCGCCCTGGCACTTCGGCAAAGATCATGTCGGGGCGGCGCTCCTGCATCTTCTGCGCGGTCTGCGCGCTCAGCAAATCCGACCCGGCCCCCCGGATCAGGCAGGTCGGCTTGCCTGCCAGCGCGTCAAAGAACGGCCAAAGGTCGTGGATGTCTCCGCCCGCCTCGACCGCGTCGCGCAGATGCGGATCATAGGTGATATCAAGGCCACCGGGCGTTTCCACGAAATGTGTGCGCGCCTCCTGCATCCAGCGTTCGGGCGGCACATCCTCGAACCCTTTCAGCACATGGGGCATCGCCATCGCGGCCTCCGCATGGCTGCGCGCGGCGGGACGGCGGCCCAGATAGGTCATGATGCCGGCAAGGCCCGCCGGGTCCAGCTCCGGCCCCACATCGTTGAGGGCCGCGCCCAACAGACGCTCCGGCGCTGCGGCGGCCAGGCCCATCGCATTCAACCCGCCCCGCGAGGTGCCAAGGATGGCGACACTGCCCATCGACAGATGATCCATCAACTCCATCACGTCGCGCACCTCGATCGGCAGAGCATAGTTCCGCCAGTCCGGATCGAACTGCGACTGCCCGCGTCCGCGATAGTCCAGCGTGATCAACCGGCACGGGGGCAGGTGGGGTGTGACGTATTGAAAATCCTGCGTCGTGCGGGTGAGGCCGGGCAGGCACAGCAGCGGCAGTCCCTCGCCCGCGTCCGTGTAAAACAGCTTCAGCCCGTCCGAGGTCGTGAACGCGGCCATCAGACGCCTGCCACAACGGGAATGCCGGTCAGATCGGACAGGATATGCCGGGGCACCCACGGCAGGCGGTCCACCGGATCGCCCGCGCGATTGACCCAGGCGGTGGTAAACCCATAGCCGGTTGCGGCGGCGGCATCCCAGCCGTTGGACGAGACGAACAGCACCTCGTCCTTCGCGCAGCCAAAGCGCGCCCCCACAAGGTCATAGACCCGCGCGTCGGGCTTGAAGATGCCGACCGACTGCACCGACAGGCAATCATCCAGCACATCCGCAATCCCAGCCGACTGCACCGCACCGTCCAGCATGTCGGGCGACCCATTGGACAGGATCGCGGTGTTCAGCCCGGCGTCCTTGAGGCTGTGCAGCATCAGCGGCACTTCGGGATAGGCCTGCAATTCCCAATAGAGCGCCAGCAACCGCTCGCGCAAAGCCGGATCGCCGTCATGGCCGGTCTTTTCCAGCGCCCAGTCCAGACCTTCCTGCGTCACCGTCCAGAAATCCGTGTGGGCACCGGTCACCGCGCGCAGCCACGTATATTGCAACTGCTTGGCGCGCCAGTGTTCGGCCAGCGTCGGCCAGTCGTCCCTGATCGCGGCGAAGGACGGATCGCCCGCCGCCTGCCGGGCGGCGGCGGCCACATCGAACAGCGTGCCATAGGCGTCAAAGATGCAGGTGGTGATGGGCATGGCCGGACCTTTCGCTTGATCGGGCCAGACTGGCACGGGCGCACCGGGACGAAAAGGGGGGTGCGTGGGGTTTACCGCGCCGCCGCATCGGGGCAGGGTATCCCCCGAACAAAGGGAGCACGCCATATGGCCGAGATCAAGGACGGCGACACAGTGCGCATCCACTACACCGGGGCGCTGAAGGACGGGACGACCTTTGACAGCTCCGAGGGACGCGACCCGCTCGAATTCGTGGTTGGCGCCGGGCACATCATCAAGGGGCTCGACGCGGCCCTGCCGGGGATGCAGGCGGGCGAGAAAAAGACGGTGAGCATCGACTGCGCCGATGCCTACGGCCCGATCAACCCGGCCCTGCACCAGGGCGTGCCGCGCGACGCGATCCCGGATGACATCCCGCTCGAGGTGGGCATGCAGTTGCAGATGCAGACGCCGCAGGGCCAGCCGATGCCGGTCACGGTGACGGGAATCGACGACGAACAGGTGATGCTGGATGCCAACCACCCGCTTGCAGGGCGTGACCTGGTGTTTGATTTCGAAGTGGTCTCGGTCGAATCCGAGTAGGGGCCGCATTGACGGCGCCGGGTGAGGCGGGTTTTCCCTCTCCCGTCAAACGGTGACCGCGCGGCCTGCATCGAGCCGGATAAACACCGCGCGCCGCGTCTGCCCAAGTGCGGCGCGGGTCCCTATGGCGGGCGCGTTCCCCCGCCCGGCAGCGCACTGCCGCGCCGCACCGGCACCACGTCGCGCGGCATGGTGCGCACTTGGATCTCTTCGGGTTCCTCGATCACGCGCAGATCCTCCGGCACATGGGTGCCGGGGGTCAGCGCCGCGATGCCCTCGACCAGATCGGGGTTCAGTCGCAGTACCAGCATCAAACCCATGCCGGTCAGCGAAAACAGCGCGCCGCCCAGCCATTTGGCCCGGCGCGTGCGCGCAGCGCGACGTGCGTAAGTGCGCTCCAACGACCGGGCGCGATCAAGTTCAGCCATATCCATGACAGATGACCTAACGGCGCAGTTTGGCGATTTTTGGGCGAGAGGGTGGAAAACCTAAAGATAATCCGGCTGCGGCATGCCCAGCACGTGAAATCCGCCATCCACGCGGATGATCTCGCCCGTGGTGCAGGCCCCGGCATCCGAACACAGATAGACCGCCGTGCCACCCACCGCCTCCAGCGTCGCATTCGACCGCAGCGGCGCGTTTAGATCGGTGTGCTTGTAGGTCTTGCGCGCACCGCCGATGGCGGCCCCGGCCAGCGTCTTCATCGGGCCCGGCGAAATCGCGTTCACGCGGATGCCCTCGGGGCCCAGATCGTTGGCAAGGTAGCGGGTGGCGGATTCCCGCGCCGACTTGGCCCCACC
>CAZITF010000099.1:0-8956 GCA_964542095.1 uncultured Rhodobacterales bacterium | reverse complement strand
TATCTGGCGGTCTATGCGGATGCGTTCGAATGGGTCGAGGCGCCCAATGTCGTGGGCATGTCGCAATTCGCGGACGGCGGCGTGATCGCGTCGAAACCTTACGTGTCTTCAGGGGCTTACATCAACCGGATGTCGGATTACTGCAAGGGCTGCCACTATAAGGTCAGCGTCAGGACAGGCGACGGCGCATGCCCGTTCAACCTGCTGTACTGGCAGTTCCTGGACCGCCATCGCGACCGGTTTTCGAACAATGCCCGCATGGGCAACATGTACCGGACGTGGGACCGGATGGACGCGGACAAGCGCGCCACGGTTCTGGCCGAGGCGGAGGATTTTCTGGAACGGATGTCGTCCGGTGAGGTCGTCTGAGGGCTGCGACGGGTTAACCGGCGGCCATTTGCAGAATTTACCGAGTGTTTGGAAAGGTTTACGCCAGAAAAGGCGATGCACAATTCGTGCACCATGCGTACACCCCCCGTGCACCGGGCGTGCATCCGGGGCCAGGTGTTAACGCCGCGCGCGGTGGTCACAAGAGGACCACCCCCCTTCGTTCGCGCCGGTACGCTCGGCTGAAAAGTGCGCATGGGGCAGGCGGCGTCAGCGGATACTTGCGCCATGCGCGTGTGTATGCCTAGGCTGCATGACCTGGTTATGTCCGGCCCGGGTGCATTTCACCCCGGTTGTTTGCGGGGACTGTCCGGTCCGAAATTTGAACGTTCGATTTGAAGATTGAGAGATTTGCATGGATCTTGCGACCGCCGAAGCATTCATGGCGAACCGGACGGTTCAACGGTACCTGGCCCAGATCGACGAAGACGCGGACATCGCGCTTGAGGAAAAGAACGGTGTCGTCAGTGCGCTGTCCATGCTGCCCAGGCGCTATGTGAGCGACTATCACAACGATGCCACCGCGCTGGAGCGCGCGCAGGATGCGTTCAACCTGGAATGGAACCGGATCCAGACCGCGCAGGCCCGCGATGGCCGTGCGGCGATGACGGCCTATAGCCGCTATGTGCTGACCCTTGGCGTGCTGGAGCGCGACAACGCCCGCTTTGGCGCCTTTGCGCGGGCGCGGACGTTCACGCTGTGGGCGGGTCTGGGCCGCATCTATCTGCGGCGGACCAAGCGGGTCCACAAGGCATTGCGCCGCAACATCGCCTTTCTGAACAATCTGCACAATGAACTGCGCCGCGCCCGGCGCGAAGAGACCGAGGCGCAGGCACAGCGCGTATTGAACGTGGCCATCACCGCGGTGAGCATGTGCATCACCGTCACGACCTTTGGTCTGGGCCTTGGGATTGCGGCGAGCATCTTTGCGATTCAGGCGGGTGCGGATGCGGCGCTGGGCCCCTCCGGGCCTGTCATGTCGGGCACTGCGGTGAACGCCGCCACCGGCATCGCAAGTCTGCCGGGGGCCATGTCGACGCCCAATGCCCGTCTGCTGGGCGCGGCGGGCGGGATTTTCAGCCTTGTGTCGGACACCGAAGAGGTGGCCCTGGCGCAGTCCAATATCCGCGTGATCGCCGACATGATGCGGCAATACCAGCGCGAGGCCCCGCGCCTGATGCGCGAGTTGAATGCCGCCGCGCGCGAGGTGAACACGGCCCGCCAGCTGTACGAAGGTGCAGTGCGGCAGGCGCGGGCGGAGGCCCGGTCGTTCCGCGCCAATGACGCGGCCCGCCGGGGGCTGCTGCGCGAGTTGTCGCGGCTGTAGGCGCGCCGGTCAGTCGCCCCGCGCCACGCAGGCCTCGAAGGCGTCGATGTCGCGGTCGTCGCTGATACGTGCGCTACAGGTCGACACCTTTTGCACGCAGATCACGTCGAGCCCGGGGAACTGGCAGGCGGTCATCGCGGCCAGCATGGCTTGCGAGGCGGCCTCTTCCCACGCTTCGCCCGCCGGGATGCCGCCCATCGGGATGCCGAGCGCCTGTGCGACGGGTTTGGCGGCCCCTTCCATGGGCCATGTGGTGGTGGCGGTGTCGCCGGTGTCCAGCGTCAGGGTGGCGGTGAGGCTCGGCGCGTCGAGCAGGTCGCGCAAGGTGCCGAAGGCGGGGGCCTGCCCCTCGCCGTGCCAGAGCCTGTCGCGCAGGGCGCGTCCGGTGCTGATGGCGTATTCGACGACGCGCCCGCGTTCGTCCTGCGCCTTTACGTCCTTGGCCGCGAACCCTTCGGGCGTCAGGGTGGCCACGGCGCCGGTTCGCACCAGATCGGGGGTGCCCTCGGGCAGGGTGATCAGCGCGTAGACCCGGCCCACCGGGTTGCGGTAGAGGTGCAGTTGGTAGCCGTCATCGTTGGTGATCGTGGCCGCACGGGTGTCGAAGTTCTGGATCGGGTCGGTCCAGTTTTCCAGAAACCGCCACTCGGCCCATGCGGGGGTGCCGGAGGCCAGCAGGATCAGACAGCAGAGCGCGCGCATGATCCGTCGCTGCACGTCGGGTGTCACCCGTCGCTGTCCTGCGTGTCGCTCTGGCCGGCGTTTTCGGGGGCCGCTTCGTCGTTCAGCGCGCCGCTGTTCCATTCGCCCGAAGCCTCTTCGCCCGTGGCATAGCGCATGGTGCCGCTGCCCTGCCGCTTGCCGTTCTTGAAGGTGCCTTCGTAGATGTCGCCATTGGCATAGGTGGCCACGCCCTGACCGTCGATTTCGCCGCGCACCCAGTCGCCTTCGTAGACAAAGCCCGAGGCCATCACGATCCGGCCCTTGCCGTGGCGCTGCCCGTCGAGGAACGCGCCGGTATAGACGGTGCCATCGGGATAGGTGGCGGTGCCGGTGCCGTCGCGTTGCCCGTCGCTCCAGGTGCCTTCGTAGCGGTAGCCGTCGGCATAGGTCATCACACCCTGTCCGTGGTTGCGCGCGTTCTTGAACCCGCCTTCGTAGGTCACGCCGTTGGGGTAGGTGGCCTTGCCGGTGCCTTCGATCACGCCCGCGACCCAGTCGCCTTCGTAGGTGGAGCCGTCGGTATAGGTGATCTTGCCCACGCCGTCGGCGAGGTCGTCCTTGAACGCGCCCTCGTAGACGGCGCCATCGGGATAGGTCACGCGCCCTTGCCCTTCGATCTGGCCCTCGACCCATTGGCCGATATAGGTATAGCCGTCATTGCCGATGAAGGTGCCCTGACCGTGGCGGCGGTCGTCGGCGAAGTCGCCCTCGTAGACGTCGCCGTTGGAATAGGTGACCCGCCCCTTGCCCTCGCGGCGGCCCGAGACGAGGTCGCCTTCGTAGACGTCGCCGTTGGGTTGGGTCAGCGTGCCCGTGCCGTCGATCTGGCCGTCTTTCCAGAGGCCCACATAGACGAGGCCGTCGGGCATGGTCAGTGTGCCGGTGCCCTGGCGGACGCCGTTTTCGATCTGTCCGTCATAGACCGCCCCGTCAGGGTACGTGATCACGCCCATCCCCTGTTTGACGCCGTCGACCCAGTCGCCCTTGTATTCGTACCCGCCCGGAGATTGCATGACCCCCTTGCCGTGGTGTTTGGCATTGCGGAACTCCCCTTCGTAGCGCACGCCGTTGGCATAGATCGCGACGCCGTTGCCGACGATGGCCCCGGTGTCCCAGTCGCCCTCATAGGTGCCGCCATCGGCAAAGGTGATCTTGCCGAAGCCGTGGGGTTTGCCCTTGGAAAAGCTGCCCTGGTAGATCGAGCCGTTGGGAAAGCGGGCCGTGCCCTGGCCCTTGATCTCGCCGTCGACCCACTCGCCGGTGTACTCGTACCCGTTG
This sequence comes from uncultured Rhodobacterales bacterium, assembly GCA_964542095.1. GTDB lineage: Bacteria > Pseudomonadota > Alphaproteobacteria > Rhodobacterales > Rhodobacteraceae > Tateyamaria. The sequence goes on along the minus strand of CAZITF010000099.1, from coordinate 5,241 downwards.
GGCAGGCGGTAGGTGCCCTGCCCGTGCTGGAGCCCGCCGCGAAAGGTGCCTTCGTAGATGCCGCCATCGTCATATTGCTTGGTCAGCACCGCTTCGGACTGGGCAAGCGCTGCCGCTGGCAAAAGGGCGATGCAGAAGATCAAACTGCGCAAGGACATGGGCAACCTTTCAGATTCGTGCCGCACCGTGGTGGGTCGGGCGGTGTGAAGGTAAGGCAGGGCGCGGCCATGGGCAATGGTCAAGGATCAATGAGCGCCGGTGCCGCCCGCTGTGAGCGGAGAGGGGGGCGCTGCCCCCCGTCGCGTGCCGCGACTCCCCCCGCAGTATTTCGGGCCAAGAGAAGGGTTGGCGCGTCGCAGGTGTCGCGGGTGGGTTTCCTTGGCTCCGCATTCTGCTACATCACGCTCGAGTTTGAAGGAGCGCCCTTATGCCAGATAGATTCCGCGTCACGCTGGGCCAGATGAACCCGACCGTCGGCGACATATCCGGCAATGCCGCCAAGGCGCGTGCCGCGTGGGAGGCGGGCCGGGAGGCGGGGGCGGACCTTGTGGCGCTGCCCGAGATGTTCATCGCCGGATACAACGCGCAGGATCTGGTGATGAAGGCGGTGTTTCACGCCACGGCCATGCGCGCCGTCGAGGCGCTGGCGGCCGAGTGCGCGGATGGCCCGGCGCTGGCCATCGGTTGTCCCTGGGCGGAAGGGGCGGAGTTGTTCAACGCCTATCTGATCTGCAAGGGCGGCAAGATCGCGTCCCGTGTCCTCAAGCATCATCTGCCCAACGAGACCGTGTTCGACGAGGTGCGCATTTTCGATTCCGGCCCGCTGGGCGGTCCGTATTCGGTCGGCAACACCCGTGTGGGCAGTCCGATCTGCGAGGATGCCTGGCATCCGGATGTGGCCGAGACGCTGGAGGAGACCGGCGCGGAGTTCCTGCTGGTCCCCAACGGGTCGCCCTATTACCGCGGCAAGTTCGAGACCCGCATCAACCATATGGTCGCCCGCGTGGTCGAGACCGGATTGCCGCTGATCTACCTCAACATGGTGGGCGGGCAGGATGATCAGGTGTTTGACGGCGGCAGTTTCGCGCTGAACCCCGGCGGGGCGCTGGCCGTGCAACTGCCGGTCTTTGACGAGCTTGTCGCCCATGTCGATCTGGAGCGCGGCCCCGAGGGCTGGCGCGTGGTCGAGGGGGAAAAGGCCCATCACCCTGATGAATGGGAGCAGGATTACCGCGTGATGGTCACCGCCTTGCGCGATTATTGCGCCAAGACCGGGTTCGAACGTGTGCTTTTGGGCATGTCGGGGGGCGTGGATTCGGCCTTGGTGGCGACCATTGCCGCCGACGCGCTGGGCCCGGACAATGTGCGCTGTGTCATGCTGCCGTCGGAATATACCTCGCCCCATTCTCTTGAGGATGCCGAGGCATGTGCGAAGGCGCTGGGCTGTTCCTATGATTACGTTCCGATTTCGGATGTGCGCGCCGCCGTGACCGGCACCCTTGCACCGCTGTTCGAGGGCCTGGCGCCGGACCTGACAGAAGAGAATATCCAGAGCCGCATTCGCGGTTTGCTGCTCATGGCCCTGTCCAACAAGTTCGGCGAGATGCTGCTGACCACCGGCAACAAGTCCGAAGTGGCGGTGGGCTATGCCACGATCTATGGCGACATGGCGGGCGGCTACAACCCGATCAAGGATCTCTACAAGACCCGCGTGTTTCAGACCTGCCGCTGGCGCAATGCCAACCATCGCGACTGGATGAAGGGCAATTCCGGTGCTGTCATCCCCGAGCGCATCATCACCAAGCCCCCGAGTGCGGAGTTGCGCGCCGATCAGAAGGACAGCGACAGCCTGCCCGATTACCCCGATCTGGATGCGATGCTGGAAATCCTTGTCGATCGCAACGGATCGATCGCGGATTGCGTCGCGGCCGGGTTCGAGGCGGAGGTGGCGCGCAAGATCGAGCGGTTGGTTTATCTCAGTGAATACAAACGGTTCCAGTCCGCCCCCGGTGCACGGCTGACCAAGGGCGCGTTCTGGCTGGATCGCCGCTATCCCATCGTGAACCGCTGGCGCGAACCGGTCTGACGGGCGCCCACACGGGGATGTGACTTGTGCCGGGGGGCGAAGGCATTGTCCATGGGTGGATGCTGCTGCCCATTTTTGGTTGAGGTTCATTCCATGCGTGTTCTCGTTGTTCTGGCTTTGATGTTCCTGTCGTCTCCTGCGCTGGCCTGCGGGCCGGACAGCGATTGCCGGATCGGCGCGCGCAGTTACCGGATCGCGATGCCCGAGGGGGTCAGTGGCCCGGTCGGGGCCATCGTGTTTGCCCATGGCTATCGCGGCTCGGCCCGCGGGGTGATGCGCAATACGGGATTGCGGCGGATGGTGTCGGATATGGGTCTGGCGCTGATCGCCGTGAAATCGGCGCGCGACGATTGGGACATTCCCGGCGCACCCAGCGAGATGGGGTCGAGCGGAGACGCCGAGATGGCCTATTTCGAGGCGGTGATCGCGGATGCGACGGCCCGTTTTGCGATTGATCCCGACCGGATCATGATGTCGGGGTTTTCCGCCGGGGGCATGGTGACCTGGGAACTGGCCTGTCGGCGCCCGGACCTGTTCGCGGGCTTTGCGCCGATGTCGGGCACGTTCTGGCAGGGCCCCCCCGCGAATTGTGCCGGGCCTGCCAGCGTGATCCACATCCACGGGACTCAGGACCGCACCGTGCCGCTGGGCGGGCGCCCGATCGGGCCGACCAGGCAGGGCGATGTCATGGAAGTGCTGGACATGTACCGCAAAGCGGGCGGTTTCGGTCCCGTCACCCGCGTCGAAGTGGACGACATGAGCTGCGCGCGGCAGGACAATGCGCGCGGCGATGTGCTGGAGTTCTGCACCTTTGAGGGCGGACACAGTTTCCGCCGCGACTATCTTGCCTATGCCTGGGGGCGGCTGGAGGCGGCGGGCAAGCTGTAGGCGCGCTTCATTCCCACCATGCATCGATGGCGGCGATGTCCGCGTCGCTCCAGCCGAAATGGTGCGCGAATTCGTGTACGACCACGTGGGTGACCAGCTGGGGCAGGGTGATGCCGGGCCGTTCCGACCATTCCGCGAGGATGGGTCTGCGGAACAGCCACACGATGTCGGGATAGGGCGACGGGTCGGTGGGCGATTTCAGCGTCAGCGGCGTGCCGTCATAAAGGCCCGTCAGGTCGAGCGGATCATCGACGCCCAATTCCGCCAGCATGTCGGGGCGGGGCCAGTCCGCGACCTGCACGGTGACCTGAAGGGCGTGCGCGCGGAACGGGTCGGGAAAGGCGTCCACGGCGTCGGCTGCCATGGCGGCAAAGGCATCAAGATCCGGTGCCGCCATGACCTTGGGTCAAAGCATCAGCTGGTAGCTGTGCGCGACATAGCGGTAGCCGCCTTCAACATTGTTTTCCACGTAACCGATGCCGGGCCATGGCATGTGATAGCCGATGAACGCGGTGCGGTCGGTGGCCATCATGTCGAGCAGGCGCTTGCGGGTTGCCGCCGCCGCCGCCTTGTCCATGTCAAAGCGGACCTCCCAGTCGGGGTGGGCCAGCGACCAGACATAGTGGTTGGCGAAATCCGCGCCGATGACCAGCTGGGTGCCGCCGTCCTCGACCATGTAGACCATGTGGCCCGGCGTGTGACCGAAGGCGGCCATCGCGGTGATGCCGGAGGCGGGCGAGCCGCCGTCGTCGAGCATCGTCATCTGTTCGGCCAATGGGGCGACCTTGCCGTCGAAATTTTCGTTGCCGGTGCCGGACCATGCGTCGAATTCCACGGCACCCGTGACATAGGCCGCATTGGAGAATGTCGGCGTGCCATCGGTCGAGAGGCCGCCGATATGGTCGCCGTGCATATGGGTGATCACCACCTTGTCCACCTGATCTGCCGTATAGCCTGCGGATTCGATGGCCTGCACGGTGGCGGCCCCTTGCAGGCCGGTGTCGAACAGCACCAGTTCGCTGCCGTTGTTCACAAGCGTCGGGGTAAAGAAGAACTGTGCAGCTGTGGTCGGCAGGCCCGCATCGGCGGAGACGGAATTGAACGTCTCGGCATCCACATTCAGGCCGAAGATTTCGTGGGGGTTCTCGACGGGGCGGGTGCCGGCGAGCAGCGTCGTGACCTCGAAACTGCCGACCTTGACGCGCCGGAAATTTTCCTGCGCGATGCCCAGCATCGGGGCTGCGGCGCGGGTTGCGGTGGCTGTGGCGGCGGCCAGAGGCAGGGCGGCGGCCCCCATCAGGGCGGTGCGGCGGGAGAATTTGGGAGATGTCGACATGGGTGCTATCCTTGTTGTCAGGTACCTTTATCTTAGCGCCGTTTTGTCGCGGCCACAGCCGTTCACGGGAAAATTATCGATCTTTTTGAAAGGTGCGGGGTGAGCCAGAAAACGAGGATCGAAAAGATACCCTTTTCAGAGTGGGTTGACGGGGTTGCGCCGGATCGCCGCCGCGCGGAGGCCGGTGTGCTGGACGGGGTGTTTCGCGCGGCCACGGGCTTTGACCCCATAATCTGGACGGGTGGGATCGTTGGTTATGGCGTTTATGACTACACCTATGCCTCGGGCCACGGTGGGACGTGGATGGCGACCGGGTTTGCGCCGCGCAGGGCGAAACTGTCGGTCTATATCATGCCGGGTTATGCCGATTTCGCACCGATCCTCGACCGGCTGGGGCCGCACAGCACGGGAAAATCCTGTCTCTATATCACCCGCCTAGACCGCGTCGACCTGGAGGTGTTGGCGGAGCTGATCGTGGCGGGGCTGACCGATCTGGGCACCCGCTGGCCGGTGCGCGCGGCCCCCTGAGGTGGCCAAAACTGGACAAGGCGCGGCCCCTGTGACAAGGCAGGGCCAAGAGCCCGGAGAGCACAATTCATGACAACCACCCGTTTCGCCCCGTCCCCCACCGGTTACATCCACGTCGGCAACCTGCGCACGGCGCTGATGAACTACATGATCGCGCGCAAGGCGGGCGGCACGTTCATTCTGCGCATCGATGACACCGACCCGGAGCGATCGAAGGAGCATTATGTCGATGGGCTGAAGGCGGACCTCGCGTGGCTGGGCCTGCACTGGGACCGGGTCGAGCGCCAGTCCGAGCGGCTGGACCGCTATCACGACGCCGCCGATCGGCTGCGCGCCAATGGCCGTTTTTACGAGGCGTTCGAGACCCCGACCGAGTTGGACCTCAAGCGCAAGAAACAGCTGA
>CAZITF010000098.1:0-9084 GCA_964542095.1 uncultured Rhodobacterales bacterium | reverse complement strand
CCTATGATGGACTGGACTGACCGCCATTGCCGCTATCTGCATCGGCAATTGAGCCGCGAGGTGTTGCTTCATACCGAAATGGTGACTGCTCCGGCTCTTGTGCGGGGTGGGGCGTTGCATTTGTTGGATCACCATCCCGACGAGAACCCCCTGGCGTTGCAACTGGGCGGTTCGGATCCGCGCGAGCTGGCGCAAGCGGCGCGGCTTGGGGTGCAGGCGGGCTATGACGAAATCAACCTCAACTGTGGCTGCCCGTCGGACCGGGTGCAGTCGGGCACGTTCGGGGCGGTGCTGATGCGCACCCCGGCCCTGGTGGCGGATTGCGTGGCAGAAATGCGGGCCGCCGTCGACGTACCTATCACCGTCAAATGCCGCATCGGTGTGGACGAGCAGGCCCCCGAATTCGTGCTGCCAGAATTCCTTGCGCGTATCGTCGCGGCGGGTTGCGAACGGGTCACGATCCATGCCCGCAAGGCGTGGTTGCAGGGCCTTAGCCCCAAGGAAAACCGAGATATTCCGCCGCTCGACTACGATTTGGTCATGCGGATGAAAGGGCTGTTTCCCAATCTCCACATCTCGATCAACGGCGGTATTGAGACGTTGGATCAGGCGCTTGACCTGCTCGACGCCGGGCTGGATGGCGTGATGATCGGACGGGCGGCCTATCACCAGCCCGCCGACATTCTCGCGCAGGCAGACAGGCGCGTCTTTGGCCGTGGGACCGATAGTAGCGCCGAAGCCGCGGTTGCAGCCATGCTGCCTTATATCGAGGCGCATCTGAGCGCAGGCGGCCGTTTGCATCAGGTTACACGCCACATGCAGGGCCTGTTTGCAGGCCGTCCCGGCGCGCGGGCCTGGCGACGCGCCCTGAGCGAAGGTGCAACCCGACCCGGTGCGGGCCCTGAACTGGTAGAGGCGGCACTGGCCCTGGTGCACCCACTGGCCCCTCGTGCCAAAGCGGTGTAGCAGGCGCGCAGCCTGTCCAAAAAGTATGCCCCATGCCCGAACCGTCTCTCGTCCTTCAGATGCTTGCCCTCCTGGCGGTTATCGGTGCCTTTGCCGGTGTCATCGCCGGGCTGCTGGGTGTGGGCGGGGGCATCGTGCTGGTGCCTGCGTTCTTTTATGCCTTTCAGACGCTTGGCTATGACGGGCCGGATCTGATGCAGATGAGTGTCGCCACTTCGCTGGCCACAATCATGGTGACCTCTGTCCGCTCGGTGTTGAGCCACAACAGGAAGGGCGCGGTGGATTGGGATATCCTGCGCACCTGGGCACCGGGGATTGTCGTGGGGGCGATATTGGGCATGTTGCTGGTGGCACAGTTGCGCTCGTCTACCTTGCAGGCGATATTCGGCATTCTGGCGCTGATCGTGGGCCTGTACCTGGGTTTCGGGCGCAAGGACTGGCGGCTGGGTCAGGCAATGCCCACGGGGGCGGCGCGCGCGGCACTGTCGCCCGCCATGGGCTTTCTGTCCGTCCTCATGGGCATTGGCGGGGGCAGTTTCGGGGTGCCGGTGATGAGCCTTTTCGGCGTGCCCATTCACCGGGCCGTGGCCACCGCTGCGGGGTTCGGAGTGCTGATCGCCGTGCCTGCCGTGATCGGGTTCCTGTTGGTCGACATTGCGGGTCCGGTGCCGCCCTACACCATCGGAGCGGTCAACCTGATCGCCTTTGCGGTGATCATCGCGATGACCTTGATCACCGCTCCTGTGGGGGTCAAGCTGGCTCATGCGATGGATCCCGGCCCGCTCAAGCGGGTGTTTGCGGTGTTTCTGGTGCTTGTCGCGCTCAATATGCTGCGCAAGGCTGTGCTGGGGTGAGCCTGTCGCGCGACGGATTTGTCGTCTTTGACGGCGACCCGCGTGTGGCCGCCTGGGCGCGGGCGGCGCAAAGGGTGGCGACACAACTGGCCAGTGATCCGATCACCCGCGCGCAGAACCTGCGCCATGGCGAGACGTGGTTTGTGGGCGTCGATGTCCTGCCCAACGACCCGGACGGCACAGTGAACGGCGCCCCCTTTGCCGGTCCGTGGCAGGATCACGTGCCCGTCATGCCGCTGCACAAGGGACAGTTGTCGATCATCTATCCCGGCTATCCCCGGCGCGATCCCGAGCAGAGCGAGGCCAACCACCGCTATCGGATCACCCGCGCGGCGGCCCATGTGGACGGGCTGCTGCCCGAGGGGCCCGGACGGCGGCGCCATGCGCGCGAATTTCATGCCTATATTCTCGGCCTGCCACTGAACGCAGTGAGTGCCGCGCCGACGCTGGTCTGGCCCGGCAGTCACCAGATCATGCAAAGCGCCATCGCCGACGCCGTCGGCACCCGCCCGGTCGAGGAAGTTGATGTGACCGAGGCCTATCACGATGCCCGCCGTCGCGTTTTCGAAACCTGCGATCCCGTTCCGCTCAGGGCCGCTCCGGGTCAGTCGTATCTCATCCATCGTTTTGCCCTGCATGGCACTGCGCCGTGGCAGGGGCCTGTGGGGCCGGGGCGCATGATCGCCTTCTTCCGCCCCGAATTCGATAACCCTGCGGACTGGCTGCGCGCCTGACGTCGGGCGCAGGACACCTGCGCCTTACTTTGGCCCAGGAATGCCGCTAGACTGTACTGAACCAGAGGTGCAGCACATGAGCAGATCGCATCCACATACCGTCAGCCGCCGCCGGGTGTTCTACATCCCTGGCTACGACCCGATTCACCCCCGCCGCTATCGAGAGCTGTACCGCAAGGAAAGCGCCGCCCAGGCCGCGATCTCGGGCTATGAAATCACGCTCACACCGGGACCAACCAAGCCACACTACGGGTGGCAGGTGGATGCGTGCATCGACGGGGCAGATGTGCATGCGGATATCGACGTGCTGGTCTGGTCCGATATCGTACGCGACAGCATGGCCTCCTCGATCCCAGCGACCTACCTCCAGCTTGTGCGCACGGCGTGGACCTATATCTCGACCGGTGCGCTGCGACGTTTGATGCGCCTGCGCAAGGGGCCGGTCATCGCCGCCCTTTACCCGGTCGGAATGTTGTTGGTGCAGTTGCTGTTGGCGATCGTCCTGTGGTATGCGCTGTGGCGGATCGGGGCAGGGGTGCTGGGCATGATCGGCGCTTGGGCCGGTGGCGCGTTGGGCGCGGTGGCCTTTGTGACGCTGCTGCGCTGGTTCAAGGCCAAGGACGGCAAATTCTTTGCCTATTACCTCATGCACGATTACGCCTATTCGGCGACGGCGGGCGGGGCCATTCCGGCCCCGCTCGAGGCGCGCATGGGAGAATTTCGTGCCAGCATTGCCGAGGCCCTGACAGGGGATGTCGACGAAGTTCTGGTGGTCGGCCATTCCTCGGGCGCACATCTGGCGGTGTCTATCCTTGCCGATCTGATCCGCGCAGGTCAGCTGCCCGGCGAAGGCCCCGCGCTGTCCTTTCTGTCGCTGGGGCAGGTGGTGCCGATGGTGTCGTTCCTGCCGGACGCGCACCGCCTGCGGGCCGATCTGCGGTTCCTGTCGGATCGCGAGGAACTGACGTGGATCGACGTGACCGCCCCTGGCGATGGCTGCGCCTTTGCGCTTTGCGACCCGGTGTCGGTCTCCGGCGTGGCCCCCGACACCAAACGCTGGCCGCTGGTCTTTTCGGCGCAGTTCACCAAAAGCCTCAGTCCGGAACGCTGGGCGGAACTGCGCTGGCGCTTTTTTCGCCTGCATTTCCAGTATCTCTGCGCCTTTGATCGCCCGCTGGATTACGACTACTTCCAGATCACCGCCGGCCCGCTGACGCTGGCAGGCCGCTACGCCGACCGCCCGCCGTCCAAATCGCGCATCGACGTGCCGGTGTCCAAATACACGTCTATTGCGGCATGATCCCACCGAAACCCCCAAGCCGCCCGGATCGGGTGTCACTGTGGCGCTATATGCAGCTGTTTCGCGCCGACATCCTGTCGGCTCAACCCCAGCGCCTCTATCGCGCGTGGATGGCCGAGTTTCGTACGCCGTTCTTTCGCAGTTTCCTGATGAACCAGCCCGATCTGGTCAAAACCGTGCTCAAGGATCGCCCCGAAGATTTTCCAAAATCCGACCGCATCGGCGAAGGGTTGCGCCCGCTTCTGGGAAATTCGGTGTTTTTGAGCAATGGCGAGACGTGGAAACGCCAGCGCCGCATCATCGACCCGGCGTTCGAAGGGGGACGCCTGCGCGAAACCTTCCCGGCGATGTGGGATGCCTCTGAGGCCGCCGCGGGCCGTCTGGTCGAAGGGGTGAGCGAAATCGAGGCCCAGACCAGCCATGCGGCAGCGGATGTCATCTTTCGCACGCTGTTCTCGATCCCTATCGAAAACGAACTGGCCGCCGCGGTGTTCGAAGAATTCCGAACCTACCAGCGCAGCCAGCCGATCCTGAACATTGCCGCCTTTCTGCCACTGCCGCGCTGGATGCCGCGCCTGTTTCGCGCCGACACCCGCGCCAGTGCGGCGCGCATCCGCGACCTGATCGGGCAACTGGTGGCCAGACGGGCCGAAGAGATTGCCGCAGGCACCGCCCCGAACGATCTGGCGACCAAGATCATGGCGACCGCCGACCCGGTCACGGGCAAGACGTTCCTGCCAGACGAGATGGTGGACCAGGTGGCGATCTTCTTCCTGGCGGGTCACGAAACCAGCGCCTCGGCACTGGCCTGGGCGTTGTATCTGTTGGCGCTTTACCCGGATTGGCAGGACAAGGTCGCCGCCGAGGCGCAGGCGTTGCAGACCTGTGATTTTGCGGTGATTTCAAAGCTGGGTGCAACCCGCGACGTGTTTCGCGAAACCCTGCGTCTTTATCCGCCCGTGCCCATGATGGTGCGCGAGGCCACAAGGGACGAACCCTTTCGCGACCGCGTGGCAAGGCGCGGCAGCCAATTGGTGATCAGCCCCTGGCATCTGCACCGCCACGAACGGCTGTGGGAGCGCCCCGACCACTTTGACCCAGCCCGCTGGCACACAGAGAACGGCAAATCGTGCCAGCGTGACGCCTTTATCCCGTTTTCGGCCGGCGCGCGCGTCTGCTCCGGCGCCGGTTTTGCCATGGTCGAGGGGGTGCTGATTCTGGCTCGTCTCCTGCGTGACTTCGAGGTGGAAACCGTTCCTGGGCGCGATCCCGTCCCCGTTGCACACCTCACGGTACGCGCGCGTGAAGGGATATGGCTGAATTTGCGCAAACGGCAGCGCTAACATCGCTCAAACAGGATTAACCGAAGCCTTCGAATGGTTTAGGGGTAATCCCGAATGAACCAGACTCCGGAGAGACAGATGCCCGATTTTGCCAAGATGCGCGACCAGATGGAACACGGGGCAGGGTTCATTGCGGCCCTCGATCAGTCCGGCGGGTCTACCCCCAAGGCGCTGGCGCTCTATGGGGTAGACGCGAATGAGTATGACGGCGAAGAGGCGATGTTTGCCGAAATGCAGAAGATGCGCGCACGGATCATGACGGCACCGGATTTCACCAGTGCCAAGGTGATCGGTGCGATCCTATTCGAAAAGACGCTGGGCGAGGAAGTCGACGGCCAATCCGTGCCTGCCTACCTATGGGAAAAACGCGGCGTGGTGCCGTTTCTCAAGATAGACAAGGGGCTCCGGGACGAGGCCGATGACGTCCAGCTTCTCAAACCCGTTCCCGGGCTTGCAGAAACGCTGGCCAAGGCCAAGGGCCTGGGCGTCTACGGCACCAAGGAGCGTTCTGTCATCAACGCGGCCAACGCGGCAGGGATCAAGGCCATTGTCGCCAACCAGATGGAGGTAGCCCGCGAGGTCATCGCGGCCGGCATGGTTCCGATCATGGAGCCCGAGGTAAACATCCATTCCGCCACCAAGGCCGAGGCCGAGGCGATACTGGCCGATGAACTGATGGCCCAGGTGGACACCTTGGGCGCGGGGCAGGACATCATGCTGAAACTGACGCTGCCGGATCAACCGGGCCTTTATGATGCACTGGCCGATCATCCGCGCCTGGTGCGGGTGGTGGCGCTGTCGGGGGGCTATTCCACGGCGGATGCCAGTGCGCGACTGGCGCAAAACCACAAGATGATCGCGAGCTTCTCGCGCGCCCTGACCGAAGGGTTGCGGCGTGACATGTCGGATGCGGAGTTCGAGGCCGCGCTCGGGCACAATATTTCGGTCATCCATCAGGCTTCGATTACCTGACCGGTCTCTGACGCAGAGACCGGTGGGACATCGACGCGATGTCCCTGCGGTCCTGCGCCGTTTTCCGCGTCGGAAAACAATCGGAGACCGCGTCGGTCTCCGTCTTAGCGTTTCAGGCGCGCGCTGCGTCCGCCCCGGCGCGTCTTGGGCGCGGCCTGACGGGTCGGCAGCTCTGCCATGATGGCGCGGCGGGCCTCGGCGCTCATCCGGCTCCAGGCGCCGATTTCATCGATGGAGCGCGCGCAACCCGTACACAACCGCGTTTCGGGATGGATCACACAGATCTGCACACAGGGGCTTTCGATCTCGTTGCGCCTCCAGACTGGGGTGTCGTCGCTCATGCCTGCCTCTTGATCACTGCAAGCCGGTCCAGCAGCCCCTGCAGGATATAGCCTGCCGCCACATGATCAATGACCTCTGCGCGACGTTTGCGGGTCGTATCCGCCTCAAGCAGCGCCTTTTCGGCGGCCACCGTGCTCAGCCGTTCATCCCAGAATGTGATGGGCCCGTCCCAAAGCTGCGCAAAGTTGCGCGCGAAGGCCCGCGTGGACTGACAGCGCGGCCCTTCCGAGCCGTCCATGTTGCGCGGCAGGCCCAGCACCAGACCGCCCACGTTGCGGTCGGTCAGCACCTCTTGCAGGCGCGCGGCATCCACCCCGAACTTCCTGCGCCGCACCGTCTCAAGCGGCGTAGCGACCGACCCGAATGTGTCCGACACCGCCACACCGATGGTCTTGTCGCCCAGATCAAGGCCCATCAGGGCGCGCATAGCGGGCAGGGCGGCGGCAAAATCATGGATGTCGTCGGTGATCATTGCAGACCGACCCGCTCTGCGGTGCGGTTCAGGATGTCAACGGCGGCGGGATCGGTGCCAAACACCTCCATCGCGTTTTCAAAGATGGCGGCGGCCTGTCCGCGTTCGCCCAGCACATCCAGGGCCGAGATCAGCTGCGCCCAGTCCTCGACCGGGCCGCCGTCCGTCGCCAGCCGGTCGCTGAGGCCAGCGACCATATCGCGGATCATCTCCATCTGCTCCGCTGGGCTCATCCCGGCGGCGGCCTCGACCTGCTCCGCAGACGGTCCGCGCCCGGTGCCGATCGCGGGGCGGGTGTAATCGATCCCCGCGCGCATCGCCAAATCGTCCACTTGGGCGTCAATCGGTTCGATCCACGGCGCATCCACTGGCCCTTCGCGCAGCAACTGGTCCCAGACAAGCAAGGCGGTGTCCGGGCGCCCGGTCTGGGCCATCATCAGCCCGAAGTAATAGCGCGCCGCGCCGTCCTGCGGGTCCATCGCAAGCGTGCGTTCCAGCACCTGCTCGGCTTGCGGGGAAACATAACCCCCCGCCGCCAAGATCATGAGGTCAGCGTATTCCGAATAATCCTGCGCCGTCGCCTCAGCCCCTTTCAACTCGATCACGCGGGCCTTGGCGGCATGGGCGGCAGCGAAATTGCCAAGTCGCGCCTCGGACTGGCTGAGCAGGGTAAAGCCCTGCAAATCGTCAGGGCGGGTCCGCACGGCCTCGCGCAGGCGCTCGACCAGGGCGACAAAGTCGCTGTCTGCATCGACGGGCGGTGCGTTCGGCACGCTGGCCTCGGCGGTGTCCTGGCTGGGCCGTTCGCTGCGCAGGATTTGCGCTGCATCGATCCGGTCCGCTGGCGCCTGATCACCATAGCCGGGCGCGCCACGCTGCAGATAGATCGCAAGCGCACCCCCGATCAGAACCACCGCCGTCAAACCTGCGATGACCGGCGTGGTGCGCCCGCGCGCGGTTCCGGTCTGGGCGCGCTGAAGGGCGGCATCGGTTGCCAGAAGGCGGCGCGATTCTTCTGTCACGGTGCGTTCGGCATCAGCGGGAGAGACGACACCGCGTTCCACATCACGCTCCACGTCTTTCTGCTGGTCGCGGCGGACATCAAGATCATTGGCGGCCGCCGGGCGCGACCTTGGCCCGCCGCGCACAAACGCAAGCACCAATGTGGCCACCACCACAAGCGTCAGTCCCCCCGTGATCAGCCCGAACAGCATGCAGGTCCTTTTCCTTGCGCAATCGCGATCCATCTAACCTCTGGCGCGCCCAAGCAAAAGAGGCAAAGCGGCGCAGCCGGACATGCGCGCAACACAGTTGCGGCATCGCCTGTGTCGCATATTTGACAAAAAGTGCCGCCCGCGCTGGCCTTTTTCTTTGCCACAACGGCCATTACAACCCAAGGACATGCCTTGATTCCAGTGCCGGAGCGATACGCGCCATGAAACGATACTCCGCCTTTGCCATCGCGCGTGAAGCCGCACGTTATCACAGCGGCTGGGAACGTGCCTGGCGCGCGCCCGAGCCCAAGGCCAAATACGATGTGATCATCATCGGGGCGGGGGGGCATGGTCTGGCCACCGCCTATCACCTGGGCAAGAACTACGGCATCACCAATGTCGCCATCCTCGAAAAGGGCTGGCTGGGTGGGGGCAACACCGGGCGCAACACGACGATCATCCGCTCCAACTATTTGCAGGATCCGTCGGCGGCGATCTACGAAAAATCCCGCTCGCTCTATGAGACGATGAGCCAGGATCTGAACTACAACGTGATGTTCTCCCCCCGCGGTGTCATCATGCTGGCCCAGACCCATCACGAGGTGCGCGGCTATCAGCGCACGGCCCATGCCAATGCGCTGCAAGGGGTCACAACCGAATTCATCACCCCTGACAAAGTCAAGGAACTGGTGCCGATCATCAACATCCACGGCCCCCGCTATCCGGTGCTTGGGGGGCTCTGGCAGGCACGCGGCGGCACGGCCCGCCACGACGCGGTGGCGTGGGGCTATGCCCGGGCCTGTTCGGACATGGGCATGGACGTGATCCAGAAATGCGAAGTGACAGGCATCCGCCGCGACGGTGGGCGCGTCGTGGGTGTGTCGACA
>CAZITF010000097.1:0-9187 GCA_964542095.1 uncultured Rhodobacterales bacterium | reverse complement strand
ATGGAAACCAAGACCGAGGAAAAGGGGCTGATCATCGTCCATACCGGCGCGGGCAAGGGCAAGTCATCGTCCGGGTTCGGGATGATCATGCGCTGCATCAGCCACGGCATCCCCTGCGCGGTGGTGCAGATCATCAAGGGCAACTGGGACAGCGGCGAAAAGACGTTCCTGCGCGACCGTTTTCCGGATGAGTGTCGGTTTTTTGTTTCCGGCGAGGGGTTTACATGGGAAACGCAGGATCGCGAGCGCGACATCATGGCGGCGAAAAAGGGTTGGGAAATCGCCAAGGAACAGATCCTGGACGACGAGGTCGACTTCGTGCTGCTGGACGAAATCAACATCGCGCTGCGCTATGATTATCTGGACATCGACGAGGTGGTCGATTTCCTGCTGCACCAGAAACCGCGCATGACCCACGTGGTTCTGACCGGACGCAACGCCAAGCCCGAATTGATCGAGGCGGCGGACCTTGTCACGGAGATGGCGCTGATCAAACACCCGTTCAGGGACGGGGTGAAGGCGCAGAAGGGCGTGGAGTTCTGATCCCGCCCCTTGGGTCCTAGCGCAACAACGCGCTCAGACTTTGCAAATCGATCGCCCAAGCCGCGGCGGGCACCGCGATGGCGAGGCCGATCAGGCACAGGGTCTTGCGCTGGCGTGCCTCGGCGGCCCGTTTGCGCCGCTCGGGTGTGTTCGTGAAATCCAACATGATCTTTCCGTTTCTCTTGCTTGGTGTCATGTAAGTGCTCGTCCTTGGCACGTTGGCCATCGAATCCGGCGAATCTTGGATGCCGGCATGGAGGTATCATGGCGAAAGCCCTCATGGTTCAAGGCACCGGCTCCAATGTCGGCAAGTCCATGCTGGTCGCGGGCCTGTGCCGGGCGGCTTTGCGCCGAGGGCTGTCTGTCGCCCCGTTCAAACCGCAGAATATGTCCAACAATGCAGCGGTGACGTCCGACGGGGGAGAGATCGGGCGCGCGCAGGCGTTGCAGGCGATGGCCTGTGGATTGCAACCGCACACCGACATGAACCCGGTCCTGCTCAAGCCCGAGACCGATGTGGGCAGTCAGGTTGTCGTGCAGGGCAAGCGGGTGGCAACGGTCAGGGCGCGCGACTATGCCGCGCTGAAACCGCAGTTGATGGGTGCGGTGCTCGACAGTTTCAACCGGTTGAAATCGCGCCACGATCTGGTGCTGGTCGAAGGGGCGGGCAGCCCGGCCGAGGTCAACCTGCGTGCAGGCGACATCGCCAATATGGGCTTTGCCCGTGCCGCTGACTGCCCGGTGATCCTGGCCGGTGACATCGACCGGGGCGGTGTGATTGCACAAGTGGTCGGCACGAGGGAGGTGATCGATCCAGGCGATGCGGCGATGATCGCAGGGTTCCTCATCAACCGGTTTCGCGGTGATCCGAGCCTGTTTGACGACGGGTATGCCATGATCGAACAGCATACCGGCTGGCGCGGGTTCGGCGTGGTGCCGTGGTTTGGCGAGGCCTGGAAACTGCCTGCCGAGGATGCGCTGGATATCGCGACTCCGGCGCGCGAGGGCGGGCTGCATATCGTCTGCCTCAAACTGACACGCATCGCCAATTTCGACGATCTGGACCCGCTCGCACAGGAACCCGGTGTGCGGGTCACGATGCTGCACGCAGGTCAGCCACTGCCCGCCGATACGGATGTGGTGATCATTCCGGGGTCCAAATCGACGATGGGCGATCTGGCCTTTCTCAAGGCACAGGGCTGGGACGAGGACGTGCGGGCGCATTATCGCCGCGGTGGTCATGTGCTGGGCATTTGCGGCGGCTTTCAGATGCTCGGCCAAAGCGTGGCGGACCCGGACGGGATCGAAGGACCGCCCGGAGAGGTGCGCGGCATCGGCCTGCTGGACGTGGACACCGTGATGACCGGGACCAAGCGACTGACCACAGTTCATGCGGTGCATGTCCCGTCGGGGCAGCCCTTCGAGGGCTACGAAATCCACATCGGGCGCAGCACGGGGGCGGACTGCGCGCGCGCCTTTGCCCGTGTCGACGGGCAGGATGAGGGCGCGATCAGCGCCGACGGGCGCGTCGCGGGCAGCTATCTGCACGGAATGTTTCGCGATGACGGCTTTCGCCGGACCTGGCTGGCCGGATTCGACGTCAAGGCCGGAACCGCCAGTTATGCGCACTGCGTCGAGGCGACCCTCGATGCGCTCGCCGACCACCTCGAGGCGCATCTGGATGTGGAGGGCCTGCTGGCCTGCGCGCGTTAGGCACGGCGCAGGTGCCCGGCACCGGGCCTACTCGCCGAAACGGAACGCGGGCAATTGCAGAAAGGCCAGCTTGAGCGCCTCACCCCACCCGTTCGACACGGTCTGGTAATAGGGATCGTCCGCCTCGACCCGCGCGGCGTGGCCGATCCGCATGCTGTCGGCGTCATAGGTCACGTAATCCAGCGGCAACCCGACAGACAGGTTCGACTTGATCGTGGAATCAAAGCTGACCATCAGCAGTTTGACCGCATCCTCGAACGACATCTCCGGATCATGCGCCCGCACCAGGATCGGTTTGCCGTATTTCGCCTCGCCGATCTGGAAAAAGGGCGAGTCATCCGAGGCTTCGATGAAGTTGCCTTCGGGGTAGATCAGGAACAGGCGCGGCGGTGCCCCCGCGATCTGCCCCCCCACGATCAGCGTGGCCCCGAATGCGCCGTCGGCCTCTTGCCCGCTGGTGGCATTGACCGAGATCACCTCGCGCATGGTCCGCCCGACCTCGCGCGCGATCTGGAACATCGACGGGGCTTTCAGGATCGAGGGGCTTCGGTCCTCGGGAGCCTTGGCACGTTCGTCCAGCAGACTGATCACCGACTGGGTCGTGGCCAGGTTGCCCGCCGTCATGATGACGATGGCCCGCTCGCCCGTCACTTCCCAGGTGTGCATCTTCTTGACTGTGGAAATATTGTCGACGCCCGCATTGGTCCGGGTGTCCGACATGAAGATCAGTCCGGCCTTCAGCCGCATCCCCACACAATATGTCATTTTGTTCTGTGCCTTTTGTGCCACCGAGTCGGTGCGCCGGATACCACGCAGTTATTGCGTTATTGTTGCTGGACCTGCAAGGCAACCGACATCGCTTCGCCCGCCCTGCCAAAGCGCAGGCCCGAAATCGGGGCCGCCCCGCGGTAATCGAGCCCCGTGGCCACGCGGATATAGCGCGCATCCGGGCTGATCCCGTTGGACACGTCAAAACCGACCCAGCCCAGTTCGGGCACGTGGACTTCGGCCCAGGCGTGGGTTGCATCCTGTTCGATCCGGTCATTCATCATCAGATAGCCCGACACATAGCGTGCCGGATAGCCCATCGCGCGGGCGGCGGTGATGAACAGGTGCGCATGGTCCTGACAGACCCCGTGGCCGACGCTCAGCACGTCTTCTGCCGTGAGGTCAGAGGCGGCCTGATCGGTGGAATAGGGCACCACTGTCAGGATATGCGCGGACAGGGCGTGCAGCACGTCAAGCGGGGTGCCTTCGCGCGGGGCGCTGTCCACCAGCGCCTGCACCTGCGGCCCGATCCGGGTCAGGGCGGTGCTGCGCTGAAACAGCCACAGCGGCACATAGCCGCCCTGAGGGCCCACGACGCCCGCCTGGTCCTCGACATCCACGGTCCCGCGGCAGATGATCTCGATCTCGGTCTCGCCGGGGGTAAAGCTGACCAGATCGACCGCATTTGCGTGCTCGTCCTCGAATGCCACCTCGACACGGCCCCCGCGCACTTCGATGTCCCAGGCCACAATGGTCTGGCCGGGGCGCGATTTGGGGCGCAGGCGCACCTGTTGCAGCGCATAGGGCACCGGTTCGTTGTAGGTGTAATGGGTCTTGTGCTCGACTCTCAGGCGCATCTTTTCACTCGCTGAACCTATAGTCGATCTCGATCTGACGCCCGAGCGCCGCGCTGTCGCGCAAGAAGTCCGAGATGAACTCGTGCAGACCATATTCGAATATGGCCGCCATGTCTTTGGTCCTGAATCGCGCGCACAGATCGTCGGCCAGCGCATGGGAGTCGTGGCGCGCGTTGTACTCTTCGGCCAGAAATCCCAGGTTTTCGCCGATCTTGCGATAGCAAAAGGCAAGGCTGCGCGGCAGTCGCCCGTCGAGGATCAGAAAACTGGCGATGGCCATCGGGTCGGTCTCGCCCTCGTGCAGGGTCTGATAGGCGCGGGTGGTCGATGTGGCGCGCAGGATCGTGTCCCATTGCACATTGTCCGACGCCGACCCGACCAGCCGGACCGACGGCAGCAGGATGTAGTATTTCTGGTCCAGAATGCGGGCCGTGTTGTCGGCCCGTTCAAAGAAGGTGCCGATGCGGCTGAAATTATACATGTCGTTGCGCACCATCGACCCGTGCAGCGCACCGCGCACAAAGGCGCTGCGCTGGCGGATGATCTGCAACACCCGCGGCAGGTCGCGGTCATCGACGGGTTCGGCCAGCAACTTCTTGAGCACCATGTAGCATTCGTTGACCGCCTCCCAGACCTCGCGGGTCAGGGCGGTGCGCACCACGCGGGCATTGACCCGCGCCGCCTCGATCTGGGCCATGATACTGCCCGGATTGTTCGGATCGCGCAGCAGAAAGTCGATGATCGCGGGGCCACTCGGTTCCCCGTGCAGCGCGGTGTAGGAGTCGTTCAGCCCGGTCGAAGACAGGATCGCCGTCCACTCGCTTTCGGCCGCACTCGACCGGGTCAGCGAGATGCGCAGGCCCGCATCGATCATCCGGGCCGTGTTTTCGGCGCGCTCGAGATAGCGGAACATCCAGAACAGGCCGCCTGCGGTTTTGCCCAGCATCCCCTAGTCCTCCAGCACCCAGGTGTCCTTGGTGCCTCCACCTTGCGACGAATTGACGATCAGCGACCCTTCGGACAGGGCCACGCGGGTCAGACCGCCCGGCGTGATTTCGACCCCCTGGGGCGACATCAAGGCAAAGGGGCGCAGATCGACATGGCGCGGGGCAAGGCCCGCATCGGTCAGGATCGGCACCGTCGACAGCGCCAGCGTCGGCTGGGCGATGTAGTTGTCGGGCTTGGCCTTCAGCTTGGCGCGGAACGCCTCGATTTCCTGTTTCGAGGCGGCAGGCCCGACAAGCATGCCATAGCCGCCCGAGCCGTGGACTTCCTTGACCACCAGTTCGGCCAGGTTGTCGAGCACGTATTTCAGTGTCTGCGGATCCGAACAGCGATGGGTGGGCACGTTTTTCAGAATCGCCTTCTCGCCGGTATAGAACTCAACAATATCAGGCATGTAGCTGTAGATCGCCTTGTCGTCCGCGATGCCGGTGCCGGGCGCGTTGGCGATGGTGATCCCACCTGCGCGATAGACATCCATGATCCCCGGCACGCCCAGCAGGCTGTCGGGGTTGAAATTCATCGGGTCGAGGTATTCGTCATCGACCCGGCGATAGAGCACGTCGATGGGCTTGTAGCCTTGGGTCGTGCGCATCTGCACGCGCCCATTGACGACCCGTAAATCGCTGCCTTCGACAAGTTCGGCGCCCATCTGGTCGGCGAGGCAGGCCTACTCGCAATAGGCCGAGTTGTGGATGCCCGGCGTCAGCACCGCCAGCGTCGGCCGCCCGTCACACGCATCGGGCGCGCAGGCCGACAACGACCGGCGCAGGCTGCGCTGGTACTGGCTGACCGAGCGGACCTTGACGCGTGAAAACAGCTCCGGAAACATGTGCAGCATCGTTTCGCGGTTTTCGAGCATGTAGCTGACGCCCGAAGGTGTGCGCGCATTGTCCTCGAGCACAAAGAACTCGTCATCGCCCGTGCGCACCAGATCCGTGCCGACAATGTGGGTATAGACGTCACCGGGCGGCGAGACGCCGATCATCTGGGGCAGGAATGCCTCGTTGCGCGCGATCATCTCGGCCGGCAATCGCCCCGCGCGCACGATTTCCTGTCGGTGATAGATGTCGTGCAGAAACGCGTTGAGCGCGCGCACCCGTTGTTCGATCCCGCGCGACAGGATGGACCATTCGCGCGCGGCAATGATGCGGGGCACCAGATCGAAGGGGATCAGCCGTTCAGTGGCGTCCGGGTCTCCATAGACGTTGAAGGTCACCCCGATCAGGCGAAACAGCGCCTCGGCCTCTTCGGATTTCTGAATCAGGCGGTTGTTGTTCTCGCCCTCGAACCACTTGCAATAGGCGTCATAGGGCGCACGGGGCGCACTGCCGTCGCCGAACATCTCGTCGAAGTAGGTTTGCGTGTTCCCCATGGGGTTCAGCCTGCACATTCTGTGACCACCTGCAACCGGCTTGCAAGGCGGGTGCCCGCCAATCCGGTCTTTCTGCTTAGAAAGCAGGCAGTTGCGTTTCGTCTGCACCGATGTGCCTGCAGCAGACTCGCGAACCTTCCGACGAAACCGCGACGTGCGCGGGCGTGCCTTCGCCAAAGGGCCATGAAAACGTGGGCGCATCCCTCGGGATGCCGGACTGGACCTGCGCCACAGAATGCAGGAAGGTTCCCCAAGCACCAACCGCGCGAGGCCTCCCAATGTCCGATCCCTGCATCATCTGCGTCGCCATCACCGGCTCTGTCCCGCGCAAGGCCGACAACCCGGCGGTGCCGGTCACCGTCGCCGAACAGATCGAAAGCACCCACGCCGCCTTCGAGGCTGGGGCCAGCATCTGCCACGCGCACGTGCGCAACGCCGATGAAACCCCCAGTTCGGACCCCGACAAGTTCGCCGCGCTCAAGGAAGGCGTGGAAAAACACTGCCCCGGCATGATCATCCAGCTTTCGACCGGCGGGCGGTCAGGAGCGGGCAAGGAACGCGGCGGTATGCTGCCCCTGCGTCCCGACATGGCGTCGCTGTCAGTGGGGTCGAACAACTTTCCCTCCCGCGTCTATGAAAACCGCCGGACCTGGTCGAATGGCTGGCATCGCAGATGGTTAAATACGACGTCAAACCCGAGATCGAGGCCTTTGACCTCAGCCATATCCTGGTGGCCGCGCAGATGCACAAGGCAGGCAAGATCCCGGCGACCCCCTATGTGCAATTCGTGATGGGGGTGAAGAACGCGATGCCGGTGGATCGTCATGTCTTTGATTTTTATGTGGAAACCGTCGCGCGCCTGTTTCCGGGCGCACCGTGGTGCGCGGCCGGGATCGGCGCCAACCAGATCGTGCTGAACGAATGGGCGGTGGCGGCGGGTGGTCATGCGCGCACCGGACTCGAGGATAACGTGCGCTGGGACAAGGCGTCGCTTGCGCCCTCCAACGCGGCCCTCGTGGAACGGCTGGCGGGCATCTGCGCGCAGCACAACCGGCCCGTCGCCACCCCGGCGCAGGCCCGCGCCATCCTCGGGCTGCGCGCGGCCTGACGCGCTGGACACCGACGCCGGGTTCCGCCACGCTGCGCCAAATCACCAAAGGATCACCGCCCATGGACATGTCATTCACCCTGCGCCCGGAAAATCGCGAGTTGCTGGCCCGCGTGTCTGCGATGATCCGCGACGAGGTCATGCCGCTGGAGGAAGACTATGCCGCCGAAGTCGGCAAGGGCGACCGCTGGCAGTATACCGACCGCCAGACCGAAATCCTCGAAGGGCTCAAGGCCAGGGCCAAGGCGGCGGGCCTGTGGAATTTCTGGCTGACCGACAGCGACAAGGGCTATGGCCTCAGCACCGTCGAATACGCCTTTTTCGCCGAAGAGATGGGCAAGACGCCGCTGGGTGCCGAGGTGTTCAACTGCTCGGCCCCCGACACCGGCAACATGGAGGTGTTCGAACGCTACGGCACCGAGGCGATGAAACGCCGCTGGCTCGCGCCGCTGCTCGAGGGTGAAATCCGCTCGGCCTACCTGATGACCGAACCCGAAGTGGCCTCAAGCGATGCGACCAACATCTCGATGTCCTGCGTGCGGGACGGCGATGACTATGTGCTCAATGGCGAGAAATACTGGGCCAGCGGGGCCGGGGATCCGCGCTGCCGCGTCTATATCGTCATGGTCCGCACCGGTGACGAAAACGCCCCCAGGCACAAACGCCATTCGATGATCGTGGTGCCGGCGGGGACCGAGGGGATCGAGGTGCTGCGCCCGATGCTGGTCTATGGCCACGACGACGCACCGCACGGTCACATGCACATCCGGTTCACCGATGTGCGCGTGCCCGCCGAAAACCTGCTGCTGGGCGAGGGGCGGGGATTCGAGATTTCGCAAGGCCGCCTTGGCCCCGGCCGCATCCACCACTGCATGCGCGCCATCGGCCAGGCCGAGGCCGCGCTGGAACGGCTCTGCCGCCGCTCGCTCCGGCGCGAGGCGTTTGGCAAACCACTCGCCCAGCTTGGCGCCAATTATGACATCATCGCCGAATGCCGGATGGAGATCGAAATGGCGCGTCTCCTCTGCCTGAAAGCGGCCTGGTATATGGATCAAGGCGATGGCCGCGCTGCGGCACCATGGATCAGCCAGATCAAGGTCATCGCACCGCGCGTCGCACTCAAGGTGATTGACGAGGCCGTGCAGATGCATGGCGGCATGGGCGTCAGCCAGGACACACCGCTCGCCATCGCCTGGACCCATGTGCGCACCCTGCGGCTGGCCGATGGCCCGGACGCTGTGCACCGCCGCCAAGTCGCGCGGGCCGAGCTGAAGCGATACACGCAGGAACAGATGTAAGCCGGAACGTGCTCCGACACCCTGCCACAGGATACTGACATGACCCGGATCGTGATCGCAGGCGCAGGCAGCATCGGTCTTTTCGTCGGTGGCCTGCTTCAGCATGCGGGCCACTCTGTCAGTTTTCTGGGCCGCGCCCGCATTCTGGAGGCCTTGCGCGACACCGATTTGCGCCTGACAGATTTCACCGGGCTGGATCTGCATATCACACCCGAGGTGCTGTCGGAGGATCCCACCGTTCTGGCGGATGCGGATCTGATCCTGGTCACTGTCAAATCCGGTGCAACCGCCGATATGGCACAGTTGATCGCCAGACACAGTGCGCCGGATGTGCCGGTCTTCAGCCTGCAAAACGGGCTGGATGCCGCATCCATCCTGCAAGCGGGTCTGCCGGATCGCGATGTGCGCGCGGCAATGGTTCCATTCAACGTGGTGCCTGGCCCGCCGGGGCATTATCACCGTGCAACGTCGGGCGATATTGTCATTGCAAGCGGGCCGGGTGACTGGGGCAAGACCCTGTCCT
>CAZITF010000096.1:0-9222 GCA_964542095.1 uncultured Rhodobacterales bacterium | reverse complement strand
GGCCAAGATGCCGCGTCGGAGCGGCAAGCGCTGCTCGACGCCCTCGACGGTCGCCGCATCGCCGGGGGGCCGTCCGGTTCACCCTATCGCGGGCGGCGCGACGTGCTGCCCACGGGTCGCAACCTGTTCACCACCGATCCGCGCGCGGTCCCGACCCGCGCCGCCCATGCCCAGGGCGTCAAGCTCGCCGAAGAGCTGGTCCGCCGCCACCTGCAGGACCATGGCGACTGGCCGCGCGGCCTGATCGTGGACCTCTGGGGGTCGGCCACCATGCGCACGGCTGGCGAGGAATTTGCCATGGCCCTGCACCTTCTGGGCGTGAAACCGGTCTGGGACAAAGGGTCAGAGCGGGTGTCGGGCATCGAAGTTCTGCCCATCACCGATCTCGACCGCCCGCGCCTCGATGTGACCTTGCGCGTGTCGGGCCTGTTTCGCGATGTGTTCCCGACCCTGTCGGCGTTGTTTGCGCAAAGCATCCGCGCGCTCGCGGCACGTGACGAGGCGCCCGACTGGAACCCCTATGCCGGGCAAGAGGCCGCCGCGCGCGTCTATGGCCCCGCACCGGGCAGCTTTGGCCTTGGCATGGGCGCCGATCTTGAAACATTCACCGAAGAAAGCCGCGCCGCCGCCGGGCAGGCGTGGCTGGCGGCCAGCGCCTATGCGCTGGATGGGGAGAGCGCGACGAGGGATGCCGATGGCATACGCACCCGTGTGGCGCAGGCCGACAGTTTCGTACACCTCCAGGACCTGCCCGAAACCGACATACTGCTCGCCTCGGACTATGCCGCGCACGAGGCCGGGTTTGCCGCCGCCCAGGCGATCACGGGCGGCCATGCCGCGCTTTATCACCTCGACAGCACCAACCCCGACCGCCCCCGCGCACGCGCCCTGCCCGAAGAGATCGCGCGCGTCGTACAGGCCCGCGCGACCCAGCCCGGATGGCTGGCAGGCATGATGCGCCACGGCTTTCGCGGCGGGGCCGAGATCGCGGCGACGCTCGATCACATGGCCGCCTTTGCCCATCTCGCTGGCGTGGTGCAGCCGCATCTGTTCGACCTTTATCATGCGGCGACCGTCGGCGATCCGGACGTGGCCGCCTTTTTGCGCGATGCCAATCCGGGGGCCTATCGCGCGATGGTGGACCAGTTCGCGGCCCTCGATGCAGCGGGCCTGTGGCAGACGCGCCGCAACTCGATCCGCGCCGCCCTTGAGGCCACACCATGAGCGTCAAGGACCACATCAAGGGATGGTGCCCGGGCGCATATCACCCGATGATGTCCGGCGACGGGATGATCGTGCGGGTCCGGCCCCGGCTGGCGCAATTGAGCGCCGGGCAAGCCCTTGGCCTGTGCCGGATCGCGCAAAACTTCGGCAACGGCCTCATCGACCTGACCAGCCGGGCCAACCTGCAATTGCGCGGCCTGCACCCGGGCGAACATCAGCAGGTGCTCGACTCGCTTGTGGCGCTTGATCTGCTCGACGCCACACCGACGCTGGAAAGCCGCCGCAACATCGTGATCACGCCGCTTTGGCAGGCCGGGGACATCAACCAGCACCTGCATGACGCCCTCTGCACCCGCCTGAGCGACCTGCCAGACTTGCCCGCAAAGATGGGCATCGCCATTGACGCAGGGGCTCACCCGCTCCTGCAAGAGACCTCGGCCGACTTCCGTTTCGAGACCGCGGCCAGCGGACCCCTCATGCTGCGCCTCGACGGCGTGCACGCCGGGCGCGCCGTTTCGCCGGAAACGGCGATCGATGCGCTGATCGAAGCTGCGCACTGGTTCTTCGACACGCGCAGCCCGGAGACCAGGCGCATGGCCCGCCACATCGAAACCGCCGTACCCCCCCCACACTGGACAGATCAGGCCCCGGCCATGCCAGGCGCGCCGCTGCAACCCGGCCCTGCCGGCACCGGCATGGCATACGGCGCGCCCTTCGGCAGCATGGACGCTGCGGCGCTTGCCAGCCTCATCACCGAGGCCCGATCCGACGCCCTGCGCCTCACCCCATGGCGCGTGTTCCTGCTGGAAGGCGCGCACGCCCGCGACGCCCACGGCTTTGTCACCGACCCTGACGATCCGATCCTGCGCGCCCATGCCTGCCCCGGAGCGCCCGCCTGCGCGCAGGCCACCGTCGACACCCGCGCACTGGCGCGCGCGCTTGCGCCTTTTCACCGCGACGGCCTGCACGTTTCGGGCTGTACCAAGGGCTGCGCATTCCCCAAACCCTGTGCTACCACGCTTGTGGGGCGAAACGGCGCCTTCGACCTTGTGGAACAGGGCCATCCATGGGATCAGCCGCGCCAAAGCGGGCTCTCACCCGACGACCTTTTGATGCTCAAGGCCTGACCTCATGCCCTATGAATACCAGACCGATGGCGCGGCCATCTACCTGCAAAGCTTTGCCACCATCCGGGCGGAGGCGGATCTTGCCCGCTTCGATCCGGACGAGGAACAGGTCGCCGTGCGCATGATCCACGCCGCAGGCATGGTGGGGCTGGAACAGCACTGCCGTTTTTCGCCGGGTTTCGTGCCCGCCGCGCGGGCGGCGCTTGAAAGCGGCGCGCCGATCCTGTGCGATGCGCGCATGGTGTCCGAAGGGATCACGCGCACCCGGCTGCCCGCCGACAACCCGGTGATCTGCACCCTGCATGACGAGGCCGTGCGCCCGCTGGCCGCCGAAATGGGCAACACCCGCTCGGCGGCGGCGCTGGAACTCTGGCGGCCCCACCTTGCGGGCGCGCTCGTCGCCATCGGCAACGCGCCCACCGCCCTGTTCCATCTGCTGAACATGCTCGAAGACCCCGCTTGCCCGCGCCCGGCGGCCATCATCGGCTGCCCCGTCGGCTTTGTCGGTGCGGTCGAATCCAAGGATGCGTTGTGGGCCGATCAGCCGGTGCCATGTTGCATCGTGCAGGGCCGCCTGGGGGGCAGTGCGATCACCGTCGCCGCCGTCAACGCCATCGCGAGCCGGAAAGAGTGAGAACGGGCACCATATATGGCGTCGGCCTCGGTCCGGGCGATCCCGACCTGCTGAGCGTACGCGCCGACCGGTTGGTGCGAAACGCGCGCCATATCGCCTATTTCCGCAAGGCGGGCCGTCCGGGTCAGGCCCGCACTCTGGCCAATGACCTGCTGCCCGACGGAGCCGTGGAACATGCGATGGAATACCCCGTCACCACCGAAATCCCTCTGACGGATCCGGCCTATAACGACACGCTCAGCGGCTTTTATGCCGACTGCACCAAACGCCTTCGTATGCTGACGGACGCGGGTGAGGACGTGGTGGTGCTCTGCGAAGGCGATCCGTTCTTTTACGGCTCGTTCATGCATCTCCACACCCGGCTGAAGGACGATGTCCCGGTACAGGTCGTGCCCGCCATCACCGGCATGTCCGGGGCGTGGACGGCCACGGGCGCGCCGATCACGTGGGGCGATGACATCCTGACCGTGCTGATGGGCACGCTGGACGAAGACACGCTGGCACGGAACATGGCCAGTGCCGACGCGCTGGTGGTGATGAAGATCGGGCGCAACATCGACAAGGTGCGCCGCGCCCTGCGCGCGTCTGGAAAATACGACGCCGCATGGTTGGTGGAATACGCCACGATGCCGAACCAGTCGGTGCAGAAACTGGCGCAGACCGAGGGCAAGGTGACCCCCTATTTCTCGATCATCGTGGTCCACGGACAGGGGCGCAGGCCATGACCGGGACGCTGGTGATTGCGGGGCTGGGACCGGGCGATGACGCGCTGGTCACACCCGAGGTCACAGCGGCACTGGCCCGTGCCACCGACATCGTCGGCTACATTCCCTACGTCGCGCGTATCCCCGAACGCCCCGGCCTGACCCTGCACCCATCGGACAACCGGGTCGAACTGGACCGGTCGCGCCACGCGCTCGAGATGGCCAGCGCCGGGCGGCACGTGGTTGTCGTGTCTTCGGGCGATCCGGGCGTGTTTGCGATGGCCTCGGCGGTGTTCGAGGCGGTCGAGGCTGGCCCGGCAGAGTGGCGCGCCCTCGACATCCGCGTGTTGCCCGGCATCACCGCGATGCTGGCGGCGGCGGCGCGCGCCGGTGCGCCCCTGGGCCACGACTTCTGCGCGATCAACCTGAGCGACAATCTCAAACCCTGGGACCTGATCGAACAGCGCCTCAGACTTGCGGTACAGGCCGATTTCGCAATGGCGTTCTACAATCCCCGTTCCAGATCGCGCCCCGAAGGATTCGTGCGCACGCTGGCCGTGCTGAAAGAGGCCTGCGGCGACAACCGCCCCGTGATCTTTGCGCGCAACGTCTCGCGCAGTGATGAACAGATCCGGGTGGTTCCGCTTCAGAAGACGGATGCGGACATGGCCGACATGCGCACCCTGGTCATTGTCGGGTCCAGCCAGACGCGGATCATCGAGACGCAGGGCGCGCCGATCGTCTATACCCCACGGTCCGCTCCATGAGACAGCCACGCCATAACGTCGGCCACGTCACAGGCCTCGTCGCGATCAGGAATCGCGGGGCGGTCGATCATGATCACCGGCAGGGCCAGATCGCGCGCGGCCTCGATCTTGGCATAGGCCCCGGTCCCGCCCGCGTTCTTGGAAACGACCAGATCGATGCGATGCGCCCGCATCAGCGCCCGGTCATCCTCCGCCCTGAACGGGCCTCGCGATACCAGCACGTGATGGTCGGGAAAGGGCGGCGGGGTGCTTGGCGGATCCACCAGCCGCAGCAGATGGAAATGTTGCGGATTGGGGGCAAATTCGTCCAGATGCATGCGGCCCACGGCCAGCATGACGCGACACGCCGGGCGATCGAGAGCGGCGACCGCGCCCGCAACATCCCGAACGTGCGTCCAGTCATCCCCCGCCTGCGCAACCCATGGCGCGCGGGTCAGGGCGATCAGGGGCACATCCTCGGCCGCACAGGCGGCCACGGCATTGCGGCTCATCTGCACGGCGAACGGGTGGGTGGCATCGACCACATGGCTCACGCCATGCCGACGCAGATAGGCGCGCAACCCGTCCACCCCGCCAAAACCGCCCACCCGCTGGGGCAACGGCTGGCGCTTGGGACGTTCCACGCGACCGGCGAAACTGACCACACCGGTCAGCCCGGTCTCGGCCACGGCCGCGCCCAAAGCGGTCGCTTCGCTCGTACCCCCGAGGATCAGGAGGTTTACGCCCATGTCTGATTCCCCCTGGTTGACCATCATCGGCATCGGCGAGGACGGGGTTGCAGGCCTGAATGCGCGAAGTCAAGCCGCACTGAGCGCCGCCAAAGTCATCATGGCCCCGCCCCGGCACCTCGATCTGCTGGGCGAGACATCGGCGCGCAGGATTCCGTGGCCGGTGCCCTATCGCGACGGCCTCGACGTGCTGAAGACCCTGCGCGGGCAAGGCGTGGTGGTGCTGGCCTCGGGCGATCCGTTCTGGTTCGGGGCCGGGTCGGCCATCGCGCGGCAATTTGACAGCCACGAATGGATAGCCCTGCCCGGTGCCTCCTGCTTTTCGCTGGCCGCGAACCATCTGGGCTGGGCGCTCGAAGATACCGCTTGCCTTGGCCTGCACGCCGCCCCGATGACGCGGCTGCGCCGCCACCTGGCTCGCGGAACGCGCGCGATCGTCACCCTGCGCGACGGGAAATCGGTCGCTGAGCTCACCACATACCTGTCCGCTCAGGGCTTTGGCGACAGCATGCTCACCCTGTTCGAACACTTGGGCGGCCCGCACGAGCGGATCACCTCCGGCACGGCCAGCAGCCTGCACGGCACCTTTGACCACCCGGTCTGCGCCGCCATCGCGTTTGCCGGCCAAGGCGCGGCGCTGACCGTTGCCACCGGGCAGGCCGACGCCACCTTTGCCAGCGACGGGCAGATGACCAAGCGGCCCGTGCGCGCCATCACCCTGTCCACCCTTGCGCCCAGACCGCACGAGCACCTCTGGGACATCGGCGGCGGGTCGGGGTCCATCGCGCTGGAATGGCTGCTGGCCCACCCCACCACCCGCGCCACCTGTATCGAGATGCGCGATGACCGCGCCGCGCGGATCGCGCAGAACGCCGAGGACCTCGGCGTCGCCCATCGCCTGGTGGTGGTGACGGGTGTCGCCCCCGGCGCACTTGCGGGGCGCGACACTCCGGATGCGATCTTTGTCGGCGGCGGACTGGATCACGCCCTGATCGAAGAGGTCAGCGCGACGGGCGCGCGGCTTGTCGTCAACGCAGTAACGCTCGAAGGCGAGGCGCTGCTGGCCCGGTGGCACGCCCGCCTTGGCGGCGAGTTGATGCGGATCGAACTGGCAAGCGCCAAAGCACTGGGGCCGAAACGCGGCTGGTCCGCGTCCTACCCG
Source organism: uncultured Rhodobacterales bacterium (assembly GCA_964542095.1). Lineage (GTDB taxonomy): Bacteria > Pseudomonadota > Alphaproteobacteria > Rhodobacterales > Rhodobacteraceae > Tateyamaria. Next base: position 2,876 of record CAZITF010000096.1, on the reverse strand, counting down.
GTCGTGCAATGGAGCCTTGTGCCATGATCGTCGCGGGCTTCGGGTTCAGCAGCCGCGCCACGGCAGACAGCCTCGCCACGGCGCTTGCCGCCACCGGGCATCGGGACGGGGTGACTTTGCTCGCCGCTCCCTCGGACAAGGCCAGCCAGCCCGCCCTGCTTGATCTGTCCACAAAGATGCGAGTGACCATCAGGGCCGTCGATGCCGCCGATCTCGAAGCGGCGCAAACCGCCACCCACTCTGCACTCAGCCATCAAGTGCGACGCACCGGGTCCGTGGCCGAGGCCGCCGCCCTTGCCGCCGCAGGCCCCGGCGCCACGCTGCTGAGCACACGCCACATCTCGCATGACCGCATGGCCACCTGCGCCATTGCCAAAGGAGGCGACACATGACCGTCCATTTCATCGGTGCAGGCCCCGGCGCGCCCGACCTGCTTACCCTGCGCGGGCGCGATCTGATCGCGGCCAGCCCGGTCTGCCTTTATGCCGGGTCGCTGGTGCCCGAGGCGATCCTCGGCCATTGCCCGCCCGACGCGCGCGTGGTGAACACCGCCGCCATGGACCTCGACCAGATCATGGCCGAAATCACGACGGCCCATGCCGGGGGGCACGACATCGCGCGCCTGCATTCGGGCGATCTGTCGGTCTGGTCGGCCATGGGTGAACAATTGCGACGGATCAAGGCGGCGGGCATCCCGTTCACCGTGACCCCCGGCGTGCCATCCTTCGCTGCCGCCGCCGCCGCCTTGGGCGCGGAACTGACCCTGCCGGGCATCGCCCAATCCGTGGTGCTGACGCGCACAGCGGGGCGGGCATCGTCGATGCCGCCGGGCGAGACGCTGAGCAATTTCGCCGCCACGGGCGCGACGCTGGCAATCCATCTGTCCATCGGGAACCTCGCGCAGGTCATCACGGACCTTGCCCCCGCCTATGGGGCCGATTGCCCCGTCGCCGTTGTCTACCGCGCCAGCTGGCCCGACCAGCAGGTGATCCACGCGACGCTGGCGACGCTGGAAGAGGCGATGGACGCAGGCATCTCGCGCACCGCCCTGATCCTCGTCGGCCGCGCCATCGGGGCTGAAGGCTTTGACGACAGCTGCCTTTACGCCCCCGACTACGACCGCCGCTATCGGCCGCAAAGCGCCGACAGCCCCTGGGCCAGCTGGAGCCACAACGATGACTAACCCGCCCGGCCTGATGATCTCTGCCCCCGCCTCGGGTACAGGCAAGACGACGGTGATGCTGGGCCTGCTGCGCGCATTGCGGGATGATGGGCTGGTGGTGCAGCCCTATAAATCCGGCCCCGACTATATCGACCCGGCCTTTCACCTTGCCGCCGCGGGCCGTCCCTCGTTCAACTTCGACACCTGGGCGATGGACGGCAACCTGCTGGGCGGCATCGCCGCGCAACGGGACGGGGCCGACATCTGTGTGGCCGAAGGGTCGATGGGCCTGTTCGACGGGGTCGCCACGCGCGGGCAATCCGGGTTCGGCTCCAGTGCGGAAACGGCGCTGGCCATGGGCTGGCCCGTGGTGCTGGTCATCGACGTCGGCGGGCAGGCGCAATCGGCCGCCGCCACGGCGCTGGGGTTCAGGTTGTACAACCCGGACCTGCCCTTTGCCGGGGTGATCCTGAACCGCGTCGCCAGCCCGCGCCACGAACGGCTGACCCGGCTGGGAATGGAGCGCGCGGGGGTCACGGTGCTGGGAAGCCTGCCCCGGCGCGGCGACCTCAAGCTGCCCGAACGCCATCTGGGCCTGATCCAGGCGGTCGAACATCCCGACCTCGAGGCGGCGATTGCAGGCTATGCGGAATTCCTGCGCGACAACGTCGATCTGGATGCTCTGAAACAGGCGGCGCGCGCAGGGGCCGCACGGCCTGCGGGCCCTCTGCCCACGCCCCCCGCACAACGCATCGCACTGGCGCGGGACGCGGCGTTTTCCTTTACCTATCCGCACCTTCTGACCGGCTGGCGCGCGGCGGGGGCTGACATCCTGCCCTTTTCACCGCTGGCGGACCAGGCCCCGGACCCGAGCGCCGACCTCGTCTGGCTGCCCGGCGGCTACCCCGAACTGCACGCGGGCACCCTGGCGGCGGCGACCACCTTCAGGGCGGGCTTGCGCAAACATGCCGAAACCAGGCCCGTCCATGGCGAATGCGGCGGCTACATGGCGCTGGGAACGGCCCTGATCGACAAGGACGGCGGCCGCCACGAGATGGCCGGTCTGCTCGGCCTTGTCACCTCTTACGAAAAACGCAAGTTCAACCTTGGCTACCGCCGCGCCGTGCTGGAACGGGCCATGCCCGGTTTTGACAAGGGTGCCGCGCTGCGCGGGCACGAATTCCACTACTCCTCGATCCTCGACCAACCCGACGCCCCGCTGGCCGCCGTCTCTGACGCCGACGGCAACCCGGTGACCCAGACCGGGTCGCACATGGGCCACGTTACCGGCACCTTCTTTCACCTCATCGCGGCAGAGGGCGCATGAGCGGGTTCGTGAGCTTTGTCGGGTCCGGCCCCGGCGATCCGGAACTGCTGACCCTCAAGGCGGTCGACCGTCTGAAACGGGCCGACGCGGTGTTGTTCGATGACCTCTCCGCAGGGCCGATCCTGACCCACGCGCGCAACGGCGCAGACCTTGTCGGCGTGGGCAAACGGGCAGGCCGCCCCTCGCCCAAGCAGAACCATGTCAGCCAGTTGCTGGTCGATTACGCACAGACCGGGCAGCGGATCGTGCGGTTGAAATCGGGCGATGGCGGCACCTTCGGGCGGCTGGAGGAAGAACTGGACGCGCTCAGGGCCGCCGGAATCGCGTATGAAATCATCCCCGGCGTGCCGTCGGCCTGTGCGGCGGCGGCGGCGGCGGGCATCCCGC
>CAZITF010000095.1:0-9390 GCA_964542095.1 uncultured Rhodobacterales bacterium | reverse complement strand
AGCAATGAGTCAGAGCCAATCAATCAGCGCAAGACCTTGATGGGTATGAGTCCTAGCTTGAGATAGGTCATATCGAAAGGCGACACATGAAATGAGCGGCGGTTCACTCGGTTTCCTCCGATCGCCGGATGATGAAACGTGAAGCCAGCGCTTCGACAAGAAACCCTGTCGGCAGCATCATCAGGTGCGCCAGATCCGCAATCGGCTCCGGAAATAGCAACGCCTTGACAGCCAGGGCCGAGAGGCCAGCCGCCATCGCCCAACCCCGCCAGTTCAGATGGTAGAGGCTTGCACCGATCAAACCGAATCCACCGGCGGACATGCCAACATCATAGGTATCTGGAAGCCCTGAGAGCCCATTTACTTCGAGAAATTCGATCAACATGACAACGCCAAACATCAAGAGCAGCGTGCCGAGAACATCGAGAAAAAAGAACATCGCCGCTGCGCGCAGTGGCCCGTACCGCCATTCAAACCATCCGATGGCAAATGCAGCGAGCAGGAGCTGACGAACCAGCATATCTGCATCGTGGGAGATGAAGGAGCCCGTGAACAAACGAAGCCATTCGCCCTGCGCCAAGCTGGTCAGGCTGACGCCAAGCTCTGCCAAATCCGATTTCGAAAGCTTCCCGCCTGGCACACCCAGGTAGAGGTTTACTGCCAACATCGTCATCAAGAACACCGGCGTGAAAAGCCAGTAACTATGCTGGCTCCGTGAATTGGGTGCAGACAGCATTGGTGTTTTATCTAGCAGCACCGACAAATGCGAAGCAAACACCGGTGCCGCATAGCTCATGTAGTTTGTTGCCGTTGATCTGATTTATGGGACCAGAAGACAAAGCCAATTATCAGCACCAGGGAAACCAGCGACGCCCAGTGGGTGCCGAGGTCCAGACCGCCCTTGTCCAGTGGCTTGGTCAGCAGGTCGCCAAAGGTTGCGCCAAACGGGCGGGTGAAGACAAAGGCGATCCAGAACAGGGCGATATCGTTCATCGCTTTCGTGTAGTGCAGGACCAAAACCACGGCGATCACGCCCATGGTGACCATCGCACCCTGAACGTAGCTCAGGTTGACCACGTCGACGAGGAAGTCACCAAAGGCGGTGCCCAGGCTGTTCGAGAACAGAACGGCGATCCAGAAAGTGATCTCGGCGTCCTTTCGGATGATCGGATCGACACTCAGGTCGCCGTCACGCTTGTACCAGACCGCCAGGGTGACAAGCAGGCCGGTCAGCAGGATCGCGGACCCCCAGACATAGCCCAGCCCGAACGTCCGGTCCATCATGTCCGAAATCTCGGTTCCGACCATCGTTGTGCCGACAATCGCGGCCCAGAACAGCGGCGGATGATAGCGATCCGCACGGATCTGGAACACCAGGACCGTGACAAGAAACGCGCCCGTAATCCCGAGACCGACGACGTAACCGAGGTTGAGCGTCTGGGCGAGCATGTCGCCGGACATCTCGCCCAGAGTCGTTGCGATAATCTTGATGATCCAGAAGAAGATCGTGACTTCGGCGATCTTGTTCAGGGTAGAGTTTGAGGTTGATGACACGTTCGGCTCCAATAAAAACACGCTACATCCCGTTGGGATCGAAGACGCCACTAGCACAACACCCGCTGCTGCGCATTGCCACGGGATTACCGTTTGGTAAGGTCTGAAGTTTCTTGGGTCATCTTTGCGTTGACGTGATAGTTTCCCTTGAGACCGAAGAGAACTTTTTGGTCATCCGGCGTTTCCTTGCCGTAGACCGCGCAACTAAATGTAGAACTGGGATTTCAGAGTTATGAGCCGTCGCACACGCTGGATCAGCCTTTTCGTCGCTTTGGTCGCCGTTGCTGTCCTTGAGTTTCAATTCGGCGACCTGTTGCTGGACAGCCAGACCAAGGTGCTGACGCCACTGACGAAAGTGCTTCTGGTTCTGATCATCGGCGGAACCGGCATAATTACGTTTTCGATGCTCCTGAAGCGCCAGCTTGCGAAGGAGAGCCAAACGGCCTCTGCCGGGACAGGTCGGCCCGCCAAGGCGTCCCGGGCGATCAGTGTCATTTCGCTTGTCCAGGGAGTCCTTTGGGGTGCATTGATACTGCTTGCAGGCCTGATTGCCTTGTCACAGGCTGGGGTTGACCTTGGTCCCATGCTGGCGGGGGCCGGCGTTGTCGGGCTTGTGATCGGGCTTGGGGCACAGAGCCTGCTCAAGGATATACTCGCCGGTATCTTCTATGTGATCGATGACGCCTTTCGGATCGGGGAGTATGTCGAAGTTGGGACTCTGCGAGGTACTGTCGAACGGCTTTCGCTGAGGTCCATGCAGGTGCGCCATCATCGCGGCGCGTTGCACACAATCCCTTATGGTGCTGTTCCTTCCATCACGAATTACAGCCGGGATTGGGTCATCGTGAAATTCCAGTTCCAGCTGCCGCTCGACACCGATGTGCTGAAAGTGAAAAAGATCGTCAAACAGGTCTCGGCCTCGATCATGGAGGAACCGGAGTTCGGACCCTACATCCTGGAACCGTTGAAGTTTCAGGGGATCGACGATGTCGATCTGTTCGGGCTGATGGTCCGGCTCAAATTCATGGCCGTTCCCGGCGAACAGTTCGTCATGCGCCGAGAGATGCTGCGGCGTCTTCAGCAGGCGTTTGCCGAGAACGGTATCGAGTTCGCGAAACGGAGCGTGACGGTGACGTCCAACGGTGCTGATGCAAATGCGGCTGCGGCAGACGCATCAGACGACGATGCCGCGCAGCAAGGCCAGCAGCCTTTACCAGTTTGATCACCGCCATAAGCGACCCTATCGAATTCGGCACCAGGCCGATCTTCCGAGAAATTCGACAAGAGAACCCGGAGCGGCTACGTGGCAATTTTGAACAAGCAACCCCGGGCAACATCTCACCAGCTGTTTCTTCTGACCATCGTGGCAAAAGGCCTGCTTGGCCTCGTGCAGCTTGCCACGGCCGCAGCAATCGTCTTTGGCGCTACGCAACAGTTGCCCAAATTCGCCGAGTGGATTTTCAGGGCTGAGCTCAGCCAGGACCCGAAGGACTTCCTGGCGACCAAGATCATGGCCTTGGCGGGATCGATCCCCCAGGCCGACCTGTCGTTTTATGCCGTGTATTTTTCCGCACATGGTGCCCTGCACATCGGCGTTGTGGCTGCCTTGCTTTACGGTGCGAAATGGGCCGACATCGCGGCTATCGGCGTCCTGGCCGCCTTTGTCGTCTATCAGGTTTTCGAATGGTTCTCCGTCGGCGGCACCATGCTTCTGGTGCTGACAGCAATCGACTTGGCTGTGATTTATCTGACTGTGCTCGAAATGCGACGAAAGACTTGGTCGAAAAGCCATTGAGGACCAGCAGACTTCAGCTGACGGCAACCAGAACAGACCCGATCGCAATCAATGCGACGCCGGCCCAGCCCGAGACCGACAGCTGCTCACCCAGAAAGATCGCTGCTATGACCGCGACGAAAACAACACTCAGCTTGTCAACCGGGGCAACCCTCGATGCGTCACCGATGTGCAGCGCACGAAAGTAACAAAGCCACGATGCCCCTGTCGCAATCCCTGATGCCACGAGAAATATCAGGGCGCGCGGACTGAGTTCCGAAAGCCCTGCCGCGCTGTTTTTCCACAAGACGATGAGGCCCAGAAGAACAACGATCACGATCGTTCTGATGAATGTTGCGAGATCCGGATCGATCGTCGAGACGCCAATCTTGGCAAACACCGCAGTGAGGGCCGCGAATACGGCTGCCAGAACCGCCCAGAATTGCCAGGTCGCCGCCAGATAGGCCATGCCTTGATCCTAAGTTGAGGTCACCGAGGCTGTCGCCAAGCGTGCCCGGTAAGTCGAACCGTCCATTGCCCGAAACTTGTTCTCGGGGAGCAGTCTTTCGGCAACTGCCGGAACGCCCAATTCCGGCTGGAAACAAAGGTCACGATGGCCGCCGCGCCCGTAGATATGATCAGCGATGCTATCTGGGGCAGGGGGGTCAACCAGACCAGCAAAGCCAGTAACGTTTCGTTAACGACGAAACCGGCACACGCCACCAAAGCAAAACGTTTCAGTGACGTCGCCATCTCCTTTTCCTGATCGGAGAAAGAAAATCCGTAGTGACCCATGAAGCTGACCACAAACGCAATCAGAAAGGAAATCGGGTTGGCAACCAGTGCAGTCCAGCCAGAGTGAATAAGCATCGCACCGATCAACATATGCACCAGCGTTGCAATCGCCCCGACAAATCCAAATCGCAGGAACTGGTTCAGCATCATTTTTGAGCCTCAGTGTGATTGTGCGTTTCCGCGATGATGAACCCCGGACGCCCTTTGACCTCGGTAAAGACGCGGGCCAGATATTCGCCAAGCACTCCGATGGAAATGAGCTGCACACCACCCAGCAGGAACACGGCGACCGCGAGCGTCGACCAACCCGGCACATCGATACCGAAGATCATTGTCTTCGCAACAATCCAGAGCCCGTACAGGATGGAAAGCGCGGCGACGCTTGTGCCGATCAATGTCCAGACCCGCAAAGGCCAACTGGTGAATGACGTCATACCGGTCAGTCCGAGCTTCAAAAGACCTCGGAAGCCGAACTTGGATGTCCCGCCTGCGCGCTGCTCCAACTCGATTGGAATGGCTTTGGAACGGAAGCCAACCCAACCATACAGCCCTTTCATGAACCGGTTTCGTTCGGGCAGGTTGCACAGCGCATCGACCACGCGGCGATCCATCAAGCGGAAATCGCGCGCGTCGGCCGGAATGTCGGCTTCACTCCCCAGATTCAGCAACTTATAGAAAACGCGGGTAAAAAGGCGCTTCAGGTATGGTTCATCGTCCCGGTGCGCCCGTACCGCATAAACCACCTCGAATCCTTCGGCCCGGTGCTGCAACATGGTTGCGAGATGGCAAAGCGGCTCTTGCAGATCAGCGTCAAGAATGACCACTGCGGCACCGATCGAGGTTTCAAGCCCGGCCATTATCGCCTGTTCCTTGCCGAAATTGCGCGACAGGCGAAGGACACGTATTGGCACGTCGCCTGCCGTCTCCCTTGCGCGCTCGAAAGTGCTGTCCGAACTCCCGTCGTCCACAACAATGATTTCGTGGGAATGCACCAGGGTCCGCGCTTCGGCATCAACGCGCCGGATCGTCTCTGCGATGTTTTCCTCCTCGTTGAACGCGGGGATGACAAAGGAAAGCTCGGGCACCTTTGAAAGACCGGTAACTGATTGAATATGGTGGATCGGCGTGGTGGCCAGTTTCATGGCTTTGCTCCTGTGGCAGCCACTTCAACAAGAAGGAAGTTGCGCCCAAATTGTCCCTGGTTCTTGAAACGTTCGCCAAGCAGTGCGGAGACGTCGTCAAGGGCATCGGGACGAACCGCGACGGCATCCCTGACACCATTGGAGGCAAGCGCAGCAAGGCCATCATGATCAGTGATCGCCCGTGCCTGACCGCTTGTGTAGAATTCAGCGGAATAACTGCGCTTGCCCCAATAGTTCAGACGCATGTCCTCGTCGATCTGCGCTGCCCGCTCGACCAGCGCCTTTTGCGACTTCAGGTTCAACGTGTCTGGTGAGAAATTGGAAAGAAACGTAAGCGTGAAGTACAATGCCGTGGCCGCGCCGACGCACAATCCGAAGATCGCTTTGGTACCGCCGCCTGGCGATCCTTCGATCGCAGACCAAAGGGAGACCAACAGGAGGACGGATGCTGGAATGCCCGGCAAGACATAGGCTCCGAGAATGTTGGCGGAGGGCGTAAAGAGCAGCATCGGTGCGATCGCCCAGAGAAGGAGGTAGCTGTGCCAACCAGTCGTGTCTGTCTGAACGACAGTCACCACCTTTTTCGCGCGCAATAGCAGCAAACCTGCAAACAGGGTCCAGGGCGAAAACGCTCCAAGCCAGTAAAGCCATATTAGGCCCTTCGCCCGCGCATGGCCTGAGCCGTAAAGGTCTCCTTGCCAGCCTGACACGGTGAACCGCTCAAAATGTTCGCCGATGATGAAGTAGCTAAGGAAGCCGGGCGTCTTCAGTTCTGCAGCGATGTACCAGGGCAGGGTCAACGTCAGAAGCAACGCTGTTCCCGAAAGCCAGGGCAGTGCCGAAAGAAGGGACCACCGTCGACCGATCAGTATCCAGAAACCGATTGGCATCAGCGTCAACACGGTCGCCACAGGCCCCTTTGCCAGCAGTCCGATGGCCAGCCCGACGAAAAACAGATACCCCCAAATGTCCACGCCGGAGCGGCCGGTCACTTGCGTGTAAAAGGCGACCATGCTCAGCGTAATACCAAGCGTCATCACCATATCTGTCATGACGAAGGCAGAGGCGCCGAAGAACAGGATCGACGAGAACAGCGTGACAACGGCCACCAACGCCTGATCAGCACCGACATGCCGTTTCATGAACGCAGCCGTCAGGCCAAGAACCGTCAACCCGGACAGAAAGATGAAGATCCGTGCCCCAAACCCGCCAACGCCAAAGATCTGCATCCCAAGAGCGGAAAGCCAAGTGTGCAGCGGCGGTTTGCCCCAGAACGGAACGCCGTAGTCAAACTGCGGCGTGATCCAATCGCCCGTCTCGACCATCTTGCGGGCGATCTCGGCATATCGCGCCTCGGTCGTATCCGTGAAGGGCATCCACAACATGAACAGGATGCGAATGGCCAGCAGCGTACACAGCGCGGCGATGAGGAACCTGCGATCTGAAATCGAAAGCCTGAACTGACTTCGAGTACCAATTGAATTGGGTCGAATTGGGATATTGGTATCGAGCGTGACCATCTCTGCCTCTTGAAGCTTCAAGAGTTTGATTAAGGCACCCGACCTGACCTGCTGGTGGTCGCGTCTATACCGATTGGTAATGTTACGCCCATGGTGGATCGAGAGTTTTGGAAGTAATCTCGTGACAGCATTCGAAAGTGAGCCCAATGCGTGTCCTGATCGTGGAAGACGACCAAGAAACAGCAGACTACATCTGTTCAAGCCTGCGGGAGCTTGGGCATGTGTTCGAGCACGCAGCAGACGGCAAGACAGGATTTCTCAGTGCGCTCGACAGCGAATTTGACGTCATGGTCATCGATCGAATGTTGCCGGGTCTCGACGGATTGTCGCTGGTCAAGTCAATCCGCGGTGCGGACGTTGCCACGCCGATAATTTTCCTGAGCGCGATGGGTGGAATCAACGATCGGGTCGACGGACTGGAAGCCGGCGCAGACGATTACCTGGTCAAGCCCTTCGCTTTTTCGGAACTCGCCGCCCGACTTACAGCCTTGGCCCGCAGGCCGCCGATGCAAGCTGAAGAGACAAAATTGCAGCTTGCCGATCTCGAGGTCGATCTGATCAAACACACGGTTGTCAGGGCAGGGGTTCCCATACAGGTTCAGCCTCGTGAATTTCGGCTGCTGGTCTATCTCATGCGCAATGCCGAACGGGTTGTCACGCGCACGATGCTGCTGGAAGGCGTGTGGGATTTTCACTTCGATCCCAAGACCAATGTCGTTGAAACGCACATCAGCCGTCTAAGGAACAAGATCGACAAATCCTTTGACCGGCAATTGATCCACACTGTGCGCGGATCCGGATACAGCATGCATGTTTAGGCTGGGTCGGACATCCCTGCGGCTGTCGCTTCAGTTTGCATTCCTTTATTCGGTCCTGGCCGCCGTGATTTTCGTCGGCGCCTATTGGTTCACGAACTACGAGGTCCGCGACTGGCTCCACGATCAGATGGCCTCCGACACTGCAATCCTCAAGGAAATCTATGAAAAGGCCGGAATCGACGAACTGTCCAAGAGCGTGGATGTCATGGCCGTAGTGAATTTTGAGAACGCCCGCATTTTCCAGTTGCTGGGGCCAGAAGGCGATGTGCTTGCAGGCAATGTCTCCCGCATAGTGGGGCCGGTTTCCGACAAATATATCTTGGCGGACAGGGTGGAGATTGACGGAGAGCATGCCGACGAGATTTCCGGCTACTGGATCACTCAAAATGCCGTTGGTCCCTATACGCTGCTGCAGGGCACCGGAAACCACGTCATCGCCGAGGTGCTGGAGGCACTTGGCATCACACTGGTTGCGGGTTTCATTCTCATCATGTCATTTGGCACATTTGCAGGTGTCTGGGTTGGCCGTCTGACGGAGCGCCGGATCGAATCGATCTCGGGAACGATGGAAAATGTATCGCAAGGCGATCTCTCGGTGCGCATACCGATGGATGATCTGTCAAATGATGATTTGTCCCGTGTTGCGACCAGTATCAATGCAACGCTGGAACAACTCGAAAACCTGATGGAAAGTCAGGTGCAAATTTCGACCGACATCGCACATGATCTGCGCACACCGTTGCAGCGCTTGCGCCAGCGCCTGGAGAAGATGGCCGGTCAGCAGGTCATCGACCCGCAGGAAGCTGATGCCGCGCTGGCTCAGACCGAGGACATCATCGGCACCTTCAATGCGCTCTTGCGCATCGCCCAGATAGAAGCGGGAGACCGGCGCGAGAGATTTCAGCGCACCGATCTGCGTGACCTCGTGACAAATGTGCACGAGGCGTTTGAACCTTCGGCAGAGGATGCGGGCCAGCAACTTCACCTGAAAATGCCGGATCGGCCCGTCGTCGTTTTGGGCGACCCCGACCTTCTGATGCAGCTGATTTCCAATATTGTCGAAAACGCGCTGCGGCACACCCCGGAAGGCACAACGATAACGCTGGAGGCCATGTCCGTAGATAATGTTCCTGTTCTGTGCGTTGCAGACACCGGGCCTGGGATTGCGCCCGAAGACCGTGAAAAGGTGTTCAGACGCTTTTACCGCGGCGAGAAAAGCCGGACGACAGGGGGCAACGGTCTGGGATTGAGCCTGTGCAAGGCGATCGCGGAGCTTCATCATGCCGAGCTTGAGGTATCAGACAATAAACCTGGGCTTCGGATCGAAGCCCGCTTCCCGGCTCCGGCAAAATAAAGGGCTGCCGTTCCTTTCTGGTACCCCGACAGCCAAGAGGCGTCCGAACGGACACGTTCGCATTGGTATTGGGGGCCGGCGGCGCGCGTGGATTGGCTCACCTCCACGCGCTTCGCGCTTTTGAAGACCTGGGCGTAGAACCCTATCAGATCGCGGGCACTTCGATAGGATCGGTCAGCCTCTTCTCCACCCCTTGGTGGTTGCGATGTGCCGGAAAACCTCTCCTATCAATTCGACCTAAACTGTTCCATTGACGCTGACGTCAGACAGTCGCATGCGCGGGCAAAATCACTCCCATTCGATCGTGCCGGGAGGTTTGGAGGTGATGTCGTAGGTCACCCGGTTGATACCCGGCACTTCGTTGATGATCCGCGTGGCGGTCTCGCCAAGAAAGTCGTGGGTGAAGGGGTAGTAATCGGCGGTCATTCCATCC
>CAZITF010000094.1:0-9528 GCA_964542095.1 uncultured Rhodobacterales bacterium | reverse complement strand
CCCCGTGCCCTGTATCCGCTGCAACGAACGGGTCAAGTTCAAGGACCTGCTGGAGACGGCCAGGGACCTGGAGGCCGATTGCATGGCCACGGGCCACTACATCCAGCGCAAGATGGGCGATGCCGGCCCCGAGTTGCACAGCGCGGCGGACGCCAGCCGCGACCAGAGCTATTTCCTGTTCTCGACAACGCCCGCGCAGCTCGACTACCTGCGCTTTCCCCTGGGCCATTTGCCGTCCAAGGATGACACCCGCGCACTGGCCGCAAAATACGGGCTGAGCGTGGCGGACAAGCCCGACAGTCAGGACATCTGTTTCGTGCCCAACGGCAACTACGCCGCCGTGATCCGCAAGCTGCGCCCGGATGCGGCGGCGCCGGTTGACATCGTGGACACCGGGGGCCGTGTTCTGGCGCGCCATGACGGGGTGATCAACTATACCATCGGACAGCGGCGCGGCCTTGGCATCGGCGGGCTGGCCGACCCGCTTTACGTGGTCAAGCTGGATGCCGACAACGCCCGTGTCATCGTCGGCCCCAGGGAGATGCTGGCCACCCGCACGGTGCCCGTGCGCGAGGTGAACTGGCTGGGCGATGCGCCCTTTGATTCCCGTCCCGAATGGCATGTGGCGGTCAAGGTCCGCTCGACCCGCCCGCCCACGGATGCGGTGATTCGCCCGATCAGCGCGACCGAGGCCACCGTGGAACTGGTCGCCGCCGAGGCGGGCGTGTCGCCCGGTCAGGCCTGTGTGTTCTATGACCGCGAGAGCAGCCGCATCTATGGCGGCGGGTGGATCCACAAGGGGTGAGGCGCGTGCCTTGCCTCGCCGGGCCGCTTGCGCTTATCTGATCGGCACGTTCAGCCAATCAGCAGGTGCTCCATGAAACTCGACACGACCAAAGCCATCGTAACCGGGGGCGCATCGGGCCTCGGCGAGGCCACGGCGCGCTATTTCGCCAGCCAGGGCGCGCAAGTGACCCTGCTGGACCGCGATGCCGCGCGCGGGGCACAGGTCGCCAAGGAGATTGGCGGGCATTTCGCGCAGACGGATGTGACGGACGAGGACTCGGTGCAGGCGGCGATCGATCTGGCCCTCGAAAAGATGGGTGGGATCAGCGCGGCGGTGAACTGCGCAGGCATCGCCTTGGCGATCAAGACGGTGGGCCGCGACGGCCCCCACCCTCTGTCCGCCTTTCGGCAGACCATCGACATCAATCTGGTGGGCAGCTTCAACGTCGCACGCCTTGCCGCAGCGGCCATGGGCGCGAACGATCCTGAACCGGACGGGGCGCGCGGGGTGATCATCAATACGGCCTCTGTCGCGGCGTTTGACGGGCAAAAGGGACAGGCGGCCTATGCGGCCTCCAAGGGGGGAATCGTGGGCATGACCCTGCCCATGGCGCGCGATCTGGCCAGCAGTGGCGTGCGGGTGATGACCATCGCGCCGGGCATTTTCAAGACGCCGATGCTGGCTGGCCTGCCGGAGGATGTGCAGGCAAGCCTCGCTGCGGACGTGCCCAACCCGGCGCGGCTGGGCGATCCATCCGAATACGCACGGCTTGCCGGGTTCATCGTCGAAATGGGGTATCTGAACGGCGAGGTGATCCGCTTGGATGGCGCCTTGCGCATGCGATAGAGGACCGCGGCGATGTGGCAGGGAAAACTACTGAGCATTCATACGACACCGCAGGCGCGCGCGCCCATGATCGGCCATGACGCGGCTGAATTGATCGCGGGGGTCGGCATCGCAGGCGATCGCTATGCAAAGGGCATCGACACCGGCACCTACTCTGGTCAACCGGATGTGCGCGAGGTCACCCTGATCGAGGTGGAGACACTGGAGGCGCTTCTTCGCGACCATGACATCGTGCTGGATCCGCAGGAACATCGGCGCAACCTCACCACACGCGACGTGCCGCTCAACCACCTTGTGGGGCGGCAGTTCCGTGTCGGTGATGTGGTGCTGGAAGGCGGTCGGCTCAACTATCCCTGCCGCTACATCGACATGATCACGAAAAAGACCGTCTGCGATCTGCTCGAACATCGTTCGGGTTTGAACTGCCGGATCATTACCGGCGGTACGATCCAGCCCGGAGACGCGATCCGGCTGGACCGGGTCTAGTGCCCACTGAACGGGAAAAAATGCAGGCAGGTGAATGGTATTCCTGCCTTGATGACGGGCTCGAAAGCCTGCGGGTGGCCGCGCTTGAGGCGGTGCATGCGCACAACCATCTGCCCCCGACCGCGCGGCGTTCGTTGAGTGCGCCGTTGCGCGGCCTCTTTGCGGCGGGCGGGTCGGATTGCCTGATCGAGGCCCCGTTCCACTGTTCCTACGGCATCAACATCCATCTGGGAGATGCGGTGTTCATCAACGCAGGCTGCGTGATCCTCGACAGCGCACCGGTGCGGATCGGCAGCGGCACGATGATCGGAACGGGCGCGCAGATCCTGTGCGCCGATCACCACCGCGATCCGGTCAAACGGCGCGCCGGGATCGAGCGGGCGCTGCCTGTGACGCTGGGTACGGATGTATGGATCGGAGCGGGAGCAATCGTATTGCCCGGCGTCAGCATCGCAGATCGCGTCATCGTCGGAGCGGGGAGCGTGGTGACCCGCGATGTGCCGGCAGGTTCGACCGTGGCAGGCAATCCGGCCCGCGCTCTGGTGCGCTGACCATTCAGGCGCTCGCCTTTTCCTCAAGGCTCAGCCATTCCTCCTCGGCCTCGTCGAGCCGGGCCTGCCGTTCGATCAGAGCATCCGTGGCCTTCTGAAACTTTACCGGATTTTCGGTAAACAGGTCCGGGTCGCTCATCAATTCCTGTAGCTTGACGATCTCCGCCTCCAAACGCTCAATCTCACTCGGCAGCGCATCGAGGCGGTGCTTTTCCGTGAAGGTAAGGGCAGTTTTGGCGCCCGCCTGCTGCTTTGACTTCGCCGCCGAAGCCTTTGCTTTTGCGGCCTCTTCCCTTGTCGGCCTGGGACGTCGCTGGGATTGGTAGTCGCTCCAGCCGCCCGCATAGGCGGTGGCCTTGCCATCGCCCTCCATGGCGATGGTGGTGACGGTCACCCGGTCCAGAAAATCCCGGTCGTGGCTGACCAGCATCACCGTGCCGTCATATTGATCGATCAGATCCTGCAACAGATCCAGCGTTTCCACGTCCAGATCGTTGGTCGGTTCGTCCAGCACCAGCAGGTTGCTTGGCTTGGCCATGATCTTGGCCAGCAAAAGGCGCGCCTTTTCCCCACCCGACAGCGAACGGATCGGCGCGCGGGCCTGCGCCTCGTCAAACAGGAACTCCTTGAGATACCCGACCACGTGCTTGGGCGCGCCGCGCACCATGACCTGATCGGCCTTGCCGCTGACGCGCATGTCGGGGTCGCCCGTCAGGCTGTCCCAAAGGGTCATGTCCGGGTCCAGCGCCGCACGGGACTGGTCGAACAGCGCGATTTCGAGGTTGGTGCCAAGGGTCACGGTGCCGCTGTCCGGTTCCTCGCGCCCGATGAGGATGTTGAGCAGCGTCGTCTTGCCCACCCCGTTGGGCCCGACAAAGGCGATGCGGTCGCCGCGCTGGATGGTCAGGGAAAACGGCTCGACGATCACCTTGTCGCCAAAGGCCTTGGTGATGCCCTTGACCTCGATCACCTTGCGCCCCGACTTGGGGCCCTGCTCGAACGCCATGGCGGCGGTGCCCTGCCGGTTGATCTGGGCCGACCGTTCGGCGCGCAATTCCTGAAGGGCGCGCACGCGGCCCTGGTTGCGCTTGCGGCGTGCCGAAATGCCCTCGACCGCCCAGCGGGCCTCGGCCTTGATCTTGCGATTGAGCTTGTGGCGTTGGGTGTCCTCTTCGTCCCAGGTGGCGTCGCGCCAGGCCTCGAACGCATCAAACCCCTTGTCCTGACGCCTCACCATTCCCCTGTCGATCCAAAGGGTTGCACGGGCCAGTTCACGCAAGAATGCACGGTCGTGGCTGATCAGAACGAAGCCTGCGCGTGTCGCCTTCAGTTCGGATTCGAGCCAGCCGATGGCCTCGATATCCAGGTGGTTGGTCGGCTCGTCCAGCAACATCAGATCGGGGGATTCGGCCATCAGCCGCGCGAGGGCGGCACGGCGACGCTCGCCCCCCGACGCGGTGGACACAGGCCGTGCGGGGTCGAATTTCAACCCCTCGCCCGCGCGCTCGACCTTGTAAAGGTCGGACGGATCCAGCCCATACATCGCGAAATCGCCCAGCGTGGCAAAGCCCGCCATATCCGGGTCCTGCTCCATGTATCCGACGGAAATGCCGGGGCCTGCGACCACCTCGCCCTTATCGGCCTCGACCAGCCCCGCCATGACCTTCATCAGCGTGGATTTGCCCGACCCGTTGCGCCCCACCAACGCGACGCGGTCGCCGGGCTGCACCACAAGGGACAGGTCATCAAACACCGGATCCCCCCCGAAGGTGAGGGAAATGCCGGAGAGCTGGAGCAGGGGAACACGGGCCATGGACGCGAGCTAGTGACTTGTTCAGGTGGCGTCAACCGGGAGGGCAAAACGGGGTGTCACCCCCCGCACACCGGGCATGCACCCCCGATGCACCCCCCATGCACCCCCACCGCACGCAGCACCCGCCCTGCACGCAACGGCACGCGGCGTTCCGCCCTGGCCGATTTCAAAAACCCGCAAGAGGTCGCCGTTGATACGCCATGGGTCTGCGCGACACAGGCGGCGGGACCACAACTTCTTTTGGCCAAAAATACTGCGGGGGTCCGGGGGTTGACCCCCGGTCCGGTGCGATCCTACCCCGCCACGGCCCGCAGCAGACGCTTGCGCGCCGCCGGAATCGCCCCGATCTCGACCCCCGTGAACACATGCAGCGTGTTCATCTGATCGTCCACCACCGCATGGTCACTGACCCAGCCCCCCATCATCAGGTAGGTGCGCAGCAAGGGCGGCATGCGCATCATCGCCTTTTTCGCATCCGGTTTGCGCCGCAATCGGGCGGCAAAGCGAAACACATGCGGGGCCTTGACCCGTGGCAGCCAGCGTTTCGGGGCCAGGTGGCGCGCCTTGAGCATGGCGAAGGCGTCAAGATACTCCGCCGTTTCCGTACCCGCGAAAGACGAACAGCCAAAAAGCAACTCGACCCCGTTTGCGTCCACATAGACCGTCATCGCCCCCCAGGCGACGCGCAGGATGTCAGGATCGCCCAGATCGGGGTCAATACAGAAGCGGCCCATTTCGACCATCTTGCCGGCAAACCCCGCCAGGGCGCCCAGTTCGTAATACTGCGCCGAATAGCTGCGCGAGATTTCGGACCCCGACAAGGGCATCATCCGGAAACAACAGACAAGGGCGTCGTCACTGACGCGACGGATCAGGATATGGGTGCAGAGCGAATCAAAGACGTCGGTGTCACGCGCCAGTCCGAAACAGCGGGCGCGCAGGGCCTGAGCGGCGGCGATGTCTTGCGGGGTGGTTGCCTGGCAGGCGCGGTATCGGCCCCGTTTCAATCCGATCATGTGCGCGGCCTCCAGCCGCAAAGGCCACGGATCACCGATGCCGCGACAGGATCGGGACGCTTCACCCGCCGCCAAAGTCGGGACCGACCCGCCCGATATTGCCAAGGAGCTGGCGCAGGAAACTGACGTTGGAGATATTGCTGTCGGTCACCCGGCGCGACAGGGTCACGACGCGGCCGTCCTCGAGACCGAAGCTCTCGATATTTTGCAGCACCCCCGCCTCGTCAAAGGAGATCGCCAGCACCTGGCGGTCCACCACCTCGGGGCGTCGGGGTCCGAATGTCTTGACCGTGCTGCGCACATAGTAGAAATTCCCGCCCTCCAGCACGCCGCCCGCAGTGGGCGAGCCCACCACGTCCTCGACGCTGGCGCGGGTGTCGACGCCGACCACCAGTTCCTGCAATTCCTCTTCGGGCGGAATATAGCCGTGGTTGCGGTAGGTCGCCGTACACCCGGCAACCGCCAGCGAGACCGCCAAGAGCGTCAGAACTGTAAAGGTCCGCATACCGGCCCCCCTTTTTTGCGCCACCCCTTGCTTGCGGGTGCTCGTGCTTTTATCTCGACTTACTCAAGGTTTGCCCGCTGTTCAAGAAACGAAAGCAAAAGCCATGTCCAAGACCAAGCCCTCACGCTCCGCTTTGCGGGTCGCCGACCTGGCCCAGAACGCGGAAACACCCTTTCAGGTTGTGCCCGATGCCGACGCGATGCGCGCCATCGCCGAGGAGCTTGACCTGAGTGGCTTGCGCAAGGTCCGCTTTGAGGGCGACGTGCGCGCCCACGGGTCTGCGGACTGGATATTGACCGCAACGCTGGGCGCCACGGTGACCCAACCCTGCGCCGTCACGCTGGCCCCGGTCACCACGCGCATTGATGTGCCGGTGCGCCGCGTCTACATGCGCGATTACACCGAAGAAACCGACGCCGCCGAAGTGGAAATGCCCGAGGACGACGAGGTTGAACCCCTCGGGGCCTGGATCGACCCCGAAGCGGTGCTGATCGAGGCGCTGAGCCTTGCCGTGCCCGATTACCCGCGCGCGCCGGGCGCTGCGCTGGGGGAAACGGTACTGACCGAACCGGGCAAGATCGCACTGACGGATCAGGACGTGCGCCCCTTTGCCTCGCTCGCCGACCTCAAGGCCCGGCTCGACAGGGGCTCAAAGGATTGATCGGGTCCCCGGTGATTTGGCCTTGCGGGGCGAAAAGATATGCGTATTTTGCGCCCTTCACGTCATTTTGGGTTGGACATGGGCAAGGCCATTGCCTAAACGCACGTCACGCCTGAAACAGGACAACCGAATTTGCGCCCCTGACCGGGCGCGCGAAACATGCCCCGCCCGGGGCGACTTGTAACACGCATCCGCCCTGCGGCTCTGCCCGAAACGCAAAGGCCCATTCCAATGGCTGTGCAACAGAACAAAGTGTCGAAATCGCGCCGCAACAACCGCCGCGCCCACGACAGCCTGACGCCCGCGAATCCCAACGAATGCCCCAACTGTGGCGAGCTGAAACGCCCCCACCACATCTGTGCGGCCTGCGGTCACTATGACGACAACGAGATCGTCGCGATGACCGAAGAAGTTGATCTGGAAGACGACGCGGCGTAAGCAAGGTCAATCGCAGGCGGCAGGCTAGACAGCATCACATGACGGCCCCCATATCCAAACAGGCCGACACGAGCGCCGCCCTTGCGTTTCCCATCATTCTTTCTGTCGACACCATGGGCGGGGACCAGGGCCCCGCCGCTGTTGTTGCGGGCTGCGCCATTTCAGCCAGGAAAAACCCCGACCTCGGCTTTATCCTGCACGGACCGGCGGACGAGCTTGAACGGCTGGTCGCGCGCCGCAAGGGGCTGGCCGAGCGTTGCGAGATTCGCAACGCCACCGGCGTTGTGACAATGGACGACAAACCCAGCCATATCGTGCGCAACGGCAAGGACACCTCGATGTGGTCGGCCGTCGAATCCGTGCGCGCGGGCGAAGCCACGGTGGCGGTCAGTTGCGGCAACACCGGCGCGCTTATGGCGGTGTCGATGATCCGCCTGCGCAAGCTGCCCGGCGTCAACCGTCCCGCCATCGCGGTGCTGTGGCCGTCGCGCAATCCGCAAGGCTTCAACGTGATGCTGGATGTGGGCGCGGATGTGCGTGCCGATGCCGATGACCTGTTGCGCTTTGCGCTGATGGGTGCATCCTATGCCCGCAACGGGATGGATCTGGCCCGCCCGCGCATCGGCCTGCTGAATGTCGGCACCGAAGAGCACAAGGGCCGCACGGAATTGAAGGAAGCCTATGAGCTTATTGGCGATCACGCAGAGGCGGCGGATTTCGACTTTGTCGGCTTTGTCGAAGGCGGGGACATTCCCGGCAGTGTGGCGGACGTCATCGTGACCGACGGATTCACCGGAAATGTGGCCATCAAGACCGGCGAAGGCACGGCCAGTCTGATCGGCGATCTGCTGCGCGAGGAGTTCAGGTTCAGCCCGCTGTCCCGCCTTGCCTATCTGCTGGCCCATACCTCGATGAATCGCCTGAAAAAGCGGATCGACCCGCGCCGCAACAATGGTGGTGTGTTTCTGGGCCTCAACGGCACGGTGGTGAAATCCCATGGCAGCGCCGATGCGACGGGTGTTTCCTCTGCGCTGAAACTGGCGGCACAACTGGCCGGGTTGCGATTCAACGACAAGCTGGCCGCGCGCGTGGCCGCCGCCGGCCCGGCCAGCGAAGAGACCGAGACATGACCCTGCGCGCCGTCATCCGGGGGGCCGGGCACTATCTGCCTGCCCGCGTGGTCGAGAACGCCGAATTCGAGGCGACTCTGGACACCACCGACGAGTGGATCAAATCCCGCTCCGGCATCGAACGCCGTCATTTCGCGACCGACACCGACACCACCTCGTCGATGGCCTGCGCCGCCGCGCAGGCCGCCCTTGCAGATGCGGGGCTGGAGGCGGACGATATCGACGTGATCGTGCTGGCCACTTCGACCGCCGATCTGACTTTTCCGTCTGCGGCGACGATGGTGCAGGCGCAACTGGGCATGACCCGCGGCTTTGCCTTTGACGTGCAGGCGGTCTGTGCCGGGTTCGTCTATGCGCTGGCCAATGCCAATGCGCTGATCGTCTCGGGTCAGGCCAAACGGGCGCTGGTCATCGGGGCCGAGACCTTTTCCAGGATCATGGACTGGACCGACCGGGGCACCTGCGTGCTGTTCGGGGATGGCGCGGGGGCTGTTGTTCTCGAGGCGCAGCCCGGCACCGGCACATCGGCGGATCGCGGGATTCTGGCCACCGACCTCAATTCCGACGGGCGTTTGCGCGATCTGCTTTATGTGGATGGTGGCGTCAGCACCGGGACCACGGGTTATCTGCGCATGCAGGGCAACCAGGTATTCCGCCACGCGGTGGAAAAACTGGCCTCGACTGCACAGACGGCCATGGACCGCGCAGGGGTGACCTCGGGCGACATCGACTGGGTTGTGCCACATCAGGCCAATATCCGCATCATTCAGGGCACCGCAAAAAAGATGCAGATCTCCATGGATCACGTGGTGGTGACGGTACAGGACCACGGCAACACATCGGCTGCATCGATTCCCCTTGCCCTGTCCGTGGGGCGGGCACGCGGCCAGATCAAAGAGGGCGATCTGGTGGTGACGGAGGCCATCGGCGGTGGTTTGGCCTGGGGTGCGGTGGTTTTGCGCTGGTGAATGCGCAAGCAATATCGTGCAGGCGGCAGAAACGCCCGATTTGATTGCAGATTTCCGCCATTGCGCAAGCCATTGATATTGACTCGGAATTTCCCCTCCACTTATGCTTCGGCAAAGGGGAGCGATTATGACTGACAAGACTTTGACGCGTATGGACCTGAGCGAAGCGGTATTTCGCGAGGTCGGGTTGTCCCGGAACGAAAGCGCACAGCTTGTGGAAAGTGTACTCGATCACATGTCCGACGCACTGGCGCGCGGCGAGCAGGTCAAGATTTCCTCGTTTGGCACATTCTCGGTGCGCGACAAGTCGGCCCGCGTGGGCCGCAA
>CAZITF010000093.1:0-9603 GCA_964542095.1 uncultured Rhodobacterales bacterium | reverse complement strand
CAACTGATTTGTAATCAGTAGGTCCGCGGTTCGAGTCCGTGTGGGGGCACCATTTTTTCAATAAAAACAGTAAGTTACGCCATGCCGCGATGCAGCTAAAACATGCGGCGAAAATCCGGAAGCTTATCGGAAGCCGGGTTCGAGCATGTTGCGCAGGCAACACGGTCAAGGCCGGATCGAATCTACAGCGCCGAGCGGAAATGAATTGATGGCAGTTGGGCTAAAGTTGCTATCAAGGCAGGATCGCGTTGAAAAGGACTGGTGGCCGTTCAGACAAGGGCGGCAAGTCGAAATGCGTATGGTAATGTCCTACCTTAAATCCAGCTTCTGATTGAACTTGGATCGGCAACGCCGCACTGTAGCCCACGGGAAAATGGTTGGGCATGGCATTGGACGTAGAGCAATTCATCGAACGCTGGACTGGTTCCGGTGGGAGCGAGATGGCGACAGCGCAGTCGTTCGCAATAGAGTTGACGGACCTGCTTGGCGTAGACCGCCCACATGTGTCCGACCGGGACGGCGATTTTCTCGACTATCGCTTTGAGCGTCCGGTGACCCTGACCCATACCGGGCGCAAACGGAACGGACGCATCGACCTCTATAAACGCGGTCACTTCATCCTTGAGGCCAAGCAATTCGCCGCGCCTGCCGCCAAGGACAAGAGCACATTGGAACTGTTTCTGGAAACGGATGCGCCCCGGCAGGTCGGCCATGGCAAGCGCGGTGGCGCTCGGTTTGACGACACCATGCTCAAGGCGCGAAATCAGGCAGACAGTTACGCGCGTGCCATATCGAAGGAAGACGGATGGCCCCCGTTTCTGATGGTGGTCGATGTGGGCAACCTGATCGAACTCTACGCCGACTTTTCGCGGCAGGGTCAGGGCTACAACCAGTTTCCGGACGGGAACCGGTTTCGCATCCACCTTCAAGACCTGCGCGCGCAGGAAACCCGCGACCTGCTGCACACGATCTGGACTGACCCCTACAGCCTCGATCCGTCCCTGAAATCCGCCGAGGTCACACGCGACATAGCCGCCCACCTGGCCGAACTGGGCAAGAGCTTTGAAGGTCAGGGCCATGACAGTGAAACCGTTGCCCGGTTCCTCATGCGCTGCCTTTTCTCGATGTTCGCGGAAGATGTGGACCTGATCCCGCGTGAAAGCTTCACCAACAAGCTCAAGGAACTGCGCGGCCACCCGGAACACGCTCAACCGACGCTCAAAAGCCTGTGGGACACAATGAACACAGGCGGATTTTCGACCGTCCTGACCCAGGACCTGAAAAAGTTCAATGGCGGCTTGTTCAAGGAGGCGGACGCGCTGCCCCTCGACAACCTCCAATTGGGCCTGCTGATCGAAGCCGCCGAAGCCGACTGGAAACAGGTCGAACCCGCGATCTTCGGCACGCTGCTCGAACGTGCGCTGGACAAACGCCAGCGCCACAAGCTGGGCGCGCATTACACACCGCGCGCCTATGTGCAGCGGCTCGTCACGCCCACCATCATCGAACCGTTGCGCGAGGATTGGCGCGACGTGCAGACCGCCGTGCAGCGTCTGACCGAGGACGGCAAGACGGACGATGCGCAAAAGCTCGTCCGCGACTTCCACGCGCGGCTGTGTGAAACCACCGTGCTCGACCCGGCCTGCGGATCGGGCAACTTCCTTTACGTTGCGCTGGAAATGATGAAGCGGCTTGAGGGCGAGGTCACATCGCTGATGCACGATCTGGGCGACACGCGGCCCCTGATCACCGTGGACCCGCACCAGTTTCTTGGGATCGAGCTGAACCCATGGGCCGCGAACGTGGCCGAGCTGGTGTTGTGGATCGGCTACCTGCAATGGCACTTCAAGACCTTCGGCAACGCCGCCCCGTCCGAACCTGTTTTGCGCGACTTCAAGAACATTGCCCAAGGCGATGCCGTGCTGGAATGGGACGCGCGGTCTGAACGTATGGACGAGGACGGCACGCCCGTCACCCGCTGGGACGGCGTGACCACCATGCGCCATCCCGTCACGGGGGAGGAGGTGCCAGACCCCGACGCGCGCGTGCAGGTCTATGACTATGCCAAGCCCAGGGCGACCGTCTGGCCACAAGCCGATTTCATCGTCGGCAACCCGCCGTTTATCGGGGCCTCGCGCCTGCGGGACAATCTGGGCGACGGCTATGTCGAAGCACTTTGGAAGGCCTACCCGAAGATGCCGCAAAGCGCTGATCTGGTCATGTTCTGGTGGGAAAAGGCGGCGCTGGCCGCGCGGGCCTACAATGCCAGGACGGGCAAAGGCACGCGGCGGTTTGGCCTGATCACCACGAACTCCCTGCGCCAGACGTTTAACCGCCGGGTGCTGGAGCCGCACCTGAACGATCCGAAAAAGCCACTCTCATTGCTCTTCGCGATCCCGGATCACCCTTGGGTCGATACGCTCTACGGGGCCGCCGTGCGGATTGCCATGACCGTGGGGGCGGCGGGCAATCGGGCTGGGCGGTTGCTGACCGTAGCGACGGAAAGCAAGGAGAAGAATGAGGCGGATGGGCGGCAAGTGATGTTCGACCATCAAGTCGGGAAGGTCTTTGCGAACTTGCAAATCGGGGCGGATGTGGCGAGCGCAAAAGTGCTAGCTGCAAATGAAGCTATAGCCTCGCGCGGTGTTGCTCTTCATGGCCTTGGCTTTCTCGTAGATGAAGGACAAGCACAGTCACTTGGTCTCAATACCGTGCCGGGGATGGAACGGCATGTCCTAAAATACTTCAATGGTCGGGATGTAATGGCGAATGCCAGGGGCTTACGAGTAATCGACTTGTATCCGCTAACTCAAGAAGAAGTTAAGACCCGATTTCCAACGCTCTATCAGCATGTTTTCGATAACGTGAAACCCGAAAGGGACCAAAATCGCGAAGACTTCAGGCGCAACAATTGGCATTGGTTTGGCCGCACTAACGAGACCTATCGCAATGCAGTAGATGGCCTCCCTCGCTTCATCGGGACCGTCGAAACCTCAAAGCATCGGGTCTTTCGCTTTTTTGAGGGCAACACCAGGGCCGACAACAAACTGGTAGCCATTGGATTAGCGGACTCGGAATGGCTTGCTGTCCTCTCAGGCCGTATTCACACAACTTGGGCACTGCGTTTGGGCAGTTGGTTGGGCGTAGGAAACGATCCTGTTTACGTAAAATCCCGCTGCTTCGACCCCTTCCCCTTCCCCGACCTCACCGACGACCAACGCACCCACCTCCGCGCCTTGGGTGAAGAACTCGACGCCCACCGCAAGCGCCAGCAGGCGGCCCACCCCAAGCTGACCCTGACCCAGATGTACAATGTGCTGGAAAAGCTCCGCGCAGGGGAGGCCATCGAGGGCAAGGACCGCGAGATTTACGACCAGGGCCTGATCGGCATTCTCAAGGACCTGCACGACCAGATCGACACCTGCGTGGCCGAGGCCTATGGCTGGGCCGTCGATCTGAGCGACGAAGACATCCTGTTCCGCCTTGTCGCGCTGAATAAGGAACGCGCCGAGGAGGAAGCGCGCGGCCACATCCGCTGGCTCCGCCCCGACTACCAGAACCCAGAAGGCCGCGTGGCGGCAAAAGGCAAGACCAAGGACATGGACCTCGGCATCACCGCCAAGGTCGAAAAAGCCCCTTGGCCCAAAACCCTCCCCGACCAGATCGCCGCCGTCCGCGAGGCGCTTGCCGAAATGGGCGAAGCCACCCCCGACCAGATCGCCCGCCGCTTCCTGCGGGCGCGGACAACCACGGTGCAACCCCTGTTGGAAAG
Organism: uncultured Rhodobacterales bacterium; assembly: GCA_964542095.1. Taxonomy (GTDB): domain Bacteria; phylum Pseudomonadota; class Alphaproteobacteria; order Rhodobacterales; family Rhodobacteraceae; genus Tateyamaria. Next base: position 5,831 of record CAZITF010000093.1, on the reverse strand, counting down.
CCTTGCCGCGTTGGGACAGGCCGAACAGGTGGCCGGGAACAGGTTCGCCGCCTGAGTGGACCGGGCGCACACAACAGCGCGCCCGGTCATGGGCAAGTCCTACGCCTCACGCTTCCTTGGATTTCTCAGGAACACATACCGGTCCTTTGCGGCTTGCAGCTTTCTTGCCGTATCCTCGGGTTCTCTTTGGATTTCCTCTTTGAACCCGTTCGCCACCCCGTCCACAAAACCGGGCAGGTCGTCAAATGCGACCCCGTTCAAGCTGGCCAGTGTGATGTGCAGCCCAAACGCCTGCTTTGCGATCAGGCTGATGTGAGTCTCCTTGTGGACCTCCTTCATCGGGTTCGGGTCAGCCCCACTGCGCATCTCGGTCAGGTCGTCGTTCATTTCGGCACAGACGATCTCCCAAAGCAGATGGTTGGGCCAACGGCTGCGGTTGGGATCGCTGTCGGGGTTCGTGTACCTTACGACCTCGCCCGTGTGCCGCACCAGATCGCCGAACAAGTCAAACAGGTGCGCCCAGGTGCGAATGCCCCATGTGTCCTTGAGGCAATCCTTGCCCGCCCGGAACTCGACCCGCCAGATGCGGCTGACGGTTGGGTCGGTCGCGTCTACGTAAGGTAAGGTATCGTTGCCTTTTTCCGGCTCCTGTTCCCCTCGTACCGTAACGTACCGTAGCAGCGGCAATCCCGCGCGCCGTAACGTATCGTTCCAGATCGCCCACCAGTACGTCTTGGACCGCGCGATCACCTCGGCCCGTTTGTCGTAAACGATCACTTGGCGGTTTGGCATTTTGCCGACGGTCACAGAGGTCACGCGCCCGGATTTCCCGTTCACACCCATATCGGGATTGGCGATATGGTCGCGTCGCCCGGTGCCGCTGTGCATGACGAAGTGGTCGGGGTTCAAGGTGAAGGACGGTGCCAGCACATCGACGCAGAAATCGACACGGGCAATGCTCACGTCCTCGGCCTGAAACCGGATGCCCCACGCGGCAAGGGTATCTTCTACATGCGCCTTGGCGCGGCCCAGTCCGTTCAGGGCCAGAAAGCGTGAGCCGATGTTGATCCGGATGCCCCAAGGGTCTTTGGGGTGCGGGCGTTTGAAGGCCCACGATGCCCCGTCCGGCCCGCCGTCCAAGAGGAATTGATAGCCTGAGCCGCCGTGGTGCTTGAGGTGGAATGCGACGCCGCCATATTCGCATAGCACGGATGCGTTTTCAGCCTTTGCGCGGGTTTGTTCGCCGTCCAGATAGGACTGGAATTCGGGTGTGAGCGCGGCCTTGATCGACAGTGCAATCGTGTCAAAGCCTTTGTGCAGTATGGTCATGTCTTGAATGTCTCCTGTATTTCCAGCGGGGGATGCCATTACCACCCCCCTTTTCGCCCGATTTGCGGGCTGGTTCGGTTTGTGTTGGGGCTGATTGGTGCCTCCGGCGGGGCAGCTTTTGTTTTGGGGCCGGGTCGGGTTTCGTTTGGGGGATTTATTGGGTTGCATTGGACTGCCTCGCGATCCAGTTTTCAGCCCGTTCCGACGACTTGGCCAGGTTCAGCAGGTCGGCATGGGCAAAGCTGGTGGTGTTTTTCCAATTTCCGTCACTGTCCTTGTAAGATCGTGCAAAATCAACGGAGTAGAATCCGTCGTTGTCCCAGATGGTTGCGGTGATTAGTCCAAGTTTGAACTTGAAGGCTGGTTTGTTAGCCATTGATATTCCTTTCGGATTTCGAGTTGACGGCAGACATGGAAAGGGCGCGACGTCGCGAGACCCCGCGCCCGTTTGAAAGCCTTCCGGCCCCAAAATCCTCAGAGGTGCTGCCAAGCCCTCAGAGGCAAAACCGATGTGTCAGGTGGTTTGGCTTGTGTTGCTGACCGTGCGATCCGCAATCCACTTGTCCAGGTCGGCACGGCGGTAACGTACCGAGCGCGACGAGACCTTGACGAAATCCGGGCCGCCCCCACGATGCCGCCAGTTCTGCAAGGCGCGGACGGAATAGCATAGGATGGACGCGGCTTCGCGTTCATCGACTAGGGTGGATGGTGAAAGACAGTCAGTCATTTTGTTTATTCCTCAACGTTTTTTGCCTTGATGGCGTCAACGTATGTCGGCGTTTTCTCATTGGCTATTTCTCTAAATCTCGATGGGATTTATAGAACTGAGACGCCGACAAATATTCTAAGACTTCGGCTTAAGTGTGGGCTTGAACTCATTGAAATATTTATAAATTGTTTTGTCACTGCCAACGTTTCTGTTGGGGAATTCATCTGGGTGGTTTTGGGCAAGCCAATCTCGAATACGTGGAAAGACACTCTTGATGGAAATCGTCGGGTCTAAGTTCCCAGCGCTTTCAAGTGCCGAGAAACACTCGAAATAGTATTCTTTACGGGATTTGCGGCCGAGCTTGGTTTGTGTCGGCAAGGCATTTTGTTCGGTTTGCGGTTTTGCGAGGCGCACCTCAACGAAACTTAGTTCCCCAACCTTAATCGTATCTTTCTCCCAATTTACGCCCGCTCTGAGAAATTCTGGTGGAATGACGACTGGTTCGGACTTGAGTCTGCGCGGTGGTTCAAAGCCGAGTGCATGCAGATGTCCAGATGACACCTGTGCAAACAACCGCTCTTTCGAGGCGGCTATCAGCGCCATTTCTTGCTGGACCTTAGCTTGCATCAATTCGGTCGCTTCTGCGAAGGACAACTGTTGTTTGTCAGCGAGGATTTTTGTCTCGGCCAAGCCTTTCAAGAGCGCCATTCCAATATTTGGCTCCTCGTTGATGATGGCTGTTTTCTCAGCAGATGTTGACTGCGCAAGAAGGTATGAACGTAGGGATGTACCGTAGTGCCACGATTTGAGCAAAGGTGATAGCTCCAAAGCGGTTCCCTCTATCCAAAAACTCTTGCTTATTACGCCACACTTCCCAACGTGGCTGCAAGCCGATTGGCAATCTGCCCCGCCGCTTTTTGCACAGCGTCGTCTGACAGATGCGCATACCGCAACGTCGTGGACAGGTTCTTATGACCCAAAATCTCTTTCAACATGAACGGGTCGATCCCGTTGATCACTGCAACTGACGCATAGGTGTGGCGCAGGTCATGGACACGCACATCTTCAAGGCCAGCCCGCGCCCTAATCTTGCGCCATGGCTTTTGCAGGTCATGGTAGTGACCCGTACCATGGTCGCCCAAAATCACGTAGGGATTGCCCTCTCGCCGGTCCAGTGTGTCCAGTAAGTTGCGGGCGGCGCGGGGTAGGGGGATGCGACGGCGTCCGGTCTTGCTGTCGGGCAGTTCTAAGTGGGTTCGGGTCACATAGTCCCATTTCAGCTTTTGGATTTCACCCAAGCGGCAACCTGTCAGCAACAGTAGGTAAAACGCGGCAAAGACATAACGACTGATTTCACCGCCGCGCAACATGTCGGTTAGAACTTCGCCTAGCCGTTCTTGTTCGCCTTCGTCCAAGTATCGTTTTTTCTCGACCTCCGGATAGCGCTTGATCCGGCGGGTGGGGTTCGTGTTCATCGCCCGCAATCCCCAGTCTTCGGCCAAGTTCAGCATCTTGGACAGCATCATAACGCCGCGATTGGCTTGATAAGGGGTCTCTTTGCGTTTGAGATGGAACGCCTGAATATCGGCAAATGTGATTTCGGACGTTTTGATGCCACCCAAAATCGGGTTCACGACGTTTCTGAGAAGGTTGGAATAGTCGTAATGGGTCGTCGGCTTACAATGAAGGGTGACATGTTCTTTCAAGAACCGTTTGCCCAGTTCCGCAATCGTCGGGCTGCGTAGGCGGGCCTTACGATCTGCGGACGGGTCTGCCCCACGTGCAACGTCCGCTTGTACCAGTTTGGCGTCCTTGCGCGCCTCGTCGGCTGTGACGACACCATGCTTGCCAAGCGTCTTGCGGCGGGTGCGACCGTGCAGCTTGTATTGGACGACATAGACCTTGCGACCCGTTGGATAGATGCGCAGGCCGAAGCCGCTCAATTCATCATCCCAAAGGATGCTTTCTGTATCCGGTGCCGTTAGGCTTTCGACATATCGTTTCGTCAGTTTTGCCATTGTCCCCACCCAAATCCGGAAGCTTATCGGAAGCCTCGTGCAGCGTTTCATGGGTTAGGTGATGCAAGTTCAGCGTGCGACGCGTCAACAATAATTGTTATAAAACAGATATTTATGCCATGTGAGCGTTGTGCGGCGAAAGTTGGCGAAACAACCTAAAGGCGATTTGTAATCAGTAGGTCCGCGGTTCGAGTCCGTGTGGGGGCACCATTTCACTCTAAAAAACCTTCTATTTCCTTGCTTGTGGCGCGCTCTGCTGTCTATCACGACACACAATGCGACACACATCGAGGACACAAACATGGCCCTGAGCACAAAAATCAAACATGTGGATAAGCGGCCTAACGGGGTTCTGAGGTTTAGAAGACGATTTCCAAAAGATGTTGTTGATGTGATTGGCGAGCCAGCCCTACAGGTTCACATCAAAAATCGCGAAGGCCTCGCCGTTCACCGAGAGTATCAGGCCATCATGCAAGAGTTCGACCGGATGGTGTCCGAGGTGCGCAGCCGTATCAACGGCAATGATACCAGATCACCAGTCGAAAGATGGCATGAAGCACTCCTCAAGCGCGAAGAGTTGGTGTCTGAGACCATAGGCCTCGAAGACGACCCAGAGTTCGCCGCTAGAGAGATCGCCAAGGGTCTCGCTGATCTGCCCAATACGAACCCACTGTTATTGAAGGCCTTGGTGAACCCAGACGCCGATGCTCCTAAACTATCACTGCAAGACGCCAAGAATATGTATGCTCGGGAAAAGCGCATGCCTGACAATGAGTTGGTCCGTCTTGACCGGATTACACGCCGCCTTGAGGAAGCCTTGGGACCGCTCGATAAGGTGACCCTCGAAGGTCTGCGAAGAGATCACGGCAGGCGCTACATGGACCTGATGCTCAAGACGACCAAGTTGGACGGTCAGCCCCTTTCCGTCGCTACATGCGCTAAGGAGAGTAAGATCATCGCGGCGATGGTCAACCATGCTATGCGAGAAGGTGACATCGAGACGAAGAACCCGTTCATCGGTCTTCCATGGCCCAAAGATACTGGCCCGAAGGTGAACAAGAAGCTGCCTTTGCCAGATGATCTGATCGAGCGCGTCGAAGAGCGGCTCAAGGATGGGCGAACCGAGGAGCTGCCATTGATGTGGCGGTTGCTGAAAGGCACAGGCATGCGTCTCGGTGAAGTCGCTGGTCTTTCACAAGAAGACATAGTACTCAACGCACAAACTCCTCACATCCTTGTTCGCCCAAACGGAATCCGCGATCTAAAGACAGCCTCGAGCAACCGCTCTGTTCCCCTTTCGGGAGACGCCCTGTCAGCCGCTGAAGAAGCCCTTAAGGGTATTGGCACTAGAGAACCTGTCTTCACTAGATACGCCCGTGATAGGGGCGCTGACGCGGCCTCCGCCGTATTGATGAAGGCCGTTCGTGCGGAGACTAAAGACAAGCGGCTCACTGTGCACGGACTGAGACACCGAGTGTCGGACAAGCTGAGAGACGCAGGAGCACCTGCAGAGGTCCGTCACGGCTTCCTAGGGCACTCGTCAACGGCCATCGCTGAGAGCACCTATGGGTCTCCTAGAGCGCGACTGATCGAGCTTGCGAGATGGGCTGAGAGGGCAAATCTATAGGCTCCTATCTTGCAGCATTTACGTCGAGGCGACGGGTGCGCCAGATGTTTTTCTGTCACTGACCCAGCCCCCATAAAACCGGCCATTGAGGTGTTAGTATCCACGTCTTGGAGCAAACCCTCCGACTTCCAGTCGGACCCGCTTCAGC
>CAZITF010000092.1:0-9716 GCA_964542095.1 uncultured Rhodobacterales bacterium | reverse complement strand
TGATCCCCAAGGCCGTGGACGAATACCACCAGCAGCTGCGCGCCTATCCGGGGCAGGACGATGCCCAACGGCTCAACAACCCGGTCTGGCACATCCATGGCGGCGACGTGCCGACCAGCGACATGGTGGTGCCGTTCTCGATGCTGCTCAACCTCGCCTCGGTCTCGGGCGCGGAAACCAGGGATACGCTCTGGGGGTTCATCCAGCGCTACGCACCTGACACCGGGCCTAACAGCCATCCGGGAATGGACAAGGCCGTCGGCTTTGCCGTGCGATACTACAACGACTTCGTCAAACCGGCCAAGACCTACCGCCTGCCCACCGATCCCGAACGCGAAGCCCTCGTGGCACTGCGCGACGCACTTGCCTCCTATGACGGCGAAGTGGACGACGAGGCGCTGCAATCCGTGGTCTATGCTGTCGGGCGCGACCGGTTCGACCCGCTGCGGGGCTGGTTCGCCGCGCTCTACGAAGTGCTCCTGGGCGCAAGCCAGGGACCGCGCTTCGGCGGGTTCATCGCGCTTTACGGGATCAAGGAAACCATCGCCCTGATCGATCAGGCGCTGGACGGTGCCCTCGTCGACTGACGGTGCTGCAAGGGCCAGGGCTTGGCGACGCGCCCGGTTGCACTACCATCCTCCTTGCACAAAGGGAGATGACACATGCGCAAATGGATTATGGGCATCGCACTTGCCGCCAGCATGACGGGCGTGGCCTGGGCACAAGGCACCGAAATCGAAGGGGTGATTTCCGACCAGCTAGAGGCGTTCAAGGCCGACAATTTCGCCCGGGCCTTTGAATTCGCCTCCCCGAACATCCGCGGCATCTTCCGCACACCCGAAAACTTCGGGCGGATGGTCACCCAAGGCTACCCCATGGTCTGGCGCCCGGGCGAGGTGACCTATCTCGAACTGCGCAAGGAAAACGGCAGCTTCTGGCAAAAGGTGCAGATCGTGGACGGCGAAGGGCGACTACACGTGCTCGACTACCGGATGCTGAAAACCCCAAACGGGTGGAAAATAAACGGTGTGCAACTGCTGGAAAACGTCGGCGTCAGCGCCTGACGCTCAGAACCGGGGCGCACCATAAGATGCGATCTCGCGAATGCTCCACTCCACAGCGTCCCGCAGCGTCCCCCCAAGGGCCTCGTCAAAGGCCAGCGTGACGTCGCTGGGCGCATCGGATGCCGATTGCGCGAATTCCTCGAACGAACGTGACGCGATGATGCGATCCGAAAATGCGTCGATCACCTTGATGTTCAGGCGCACATCCACTTGCAACGGGGCATCGGAATTGCCGGGCGGCACAATCGCCTGAAACTCGCGGATATCGGTGACGATCAGGAAATCCGCGCGCAAACCGATAGCCGAACTGCCGACCGCAGGCACACGGCCGGAATTCTCGAAACTCTCGATCATCAGGGATTGCACGATCAGCGGCGCACGGTTGACCCAGCGCGCTTCGGGCAGGTATTGCACCCGCAGCGGCGTCGGTTGCACCGCGATCTGGTCGGTATCCACCGAGGCCGTGGCGGTCGGCTCCTGCACCGCGATCTGATAGCGCAGGTTCGGCAGGTCCGGGTCAAAGGTGCTCTTGGGTGTCAGCACGTATAGCTCGTTCGGAATACTGGCCGCCGTCAGACCGGACAGCGCGGCACAGCCCGGCAGGGATATCAACAACACCAACGCCAGCGGCCACGGTTTCGAAATCATCTTCATCGGCTGAACCTTGAATTTTGGGTGCCCAGCAGGAAACGTGCCGGGTCTCGTTCGATTTTGTTGACCAGCCGCTCGATGTTCACGACCAGACTGCGCGCCTCCTCGGTAAAGCTGAGGGCGGACGGAAGGCCCAGCCGCAGAAAGTCCGAGACCTGGCGCTGGTTATCACGCACCACACGCTCCAGCGATGCGGTGAGGTTGGCAGCGGACGTGGACGCGGCAAGAACCTGATTGGTGACCGTGTCGAAACTCTCGGCGGCCTTGTTCACCGTTGTTGTCAGTGCCGTCGCCGCCCCGCTCAGATCGCCGATCACACCCTGAATATCTTCCTGGATGATGGCGTTGGCCATATCAAATGTCTTGTTGGCCGAGGCCAGCGTCGCCGATGCATCCTCCATCGCTGTAAACACCGCCGCCAGCGTCACATCCGCGTTGGTAAAGGTCTGGTCCGCCGTCGCGATCAACGCGGTGCCATCATCGGCAAAGGTGATGAACCTGTCGGCGACGACGCTGGCGCGCGTACCGACCTCGTCGATCACGCGATTTGCGGTCTGCGTGGTCGTGCGCAGGTCGCTTGTCAGCGGCGTCAACTGCGTGTCGATATAGGTGTTGGCGCGGGCCACCGTGGTGCGGGCATCGCGGATCGTGAGCTGCGCATCGTCCAGCGCGACATTGGCGAAATCGAGAGCACTGCCCCCCCGGTCGGCAAGGTCATCAATACGGCCCGCGATGCGTTCCACTTCGCTGCCGGCCTGGGTAATGACGCGGTTGGCATTCTGTGTCGTCGTGCGCAGATCGTCCGACAACGGCACAAGGTTCGTGCTGGTGAACGTCGTGATCCCTTCGATGGCCACATTGGCCGAGGCAAAGGTCCGGTTCGCGGCGTCCAGCGTCTGGGTCGCCCCGTCCAGCACGGTGCCGCCACGCTCGGCCAGCGCATTGATGCGCCCTGCGATCTCGCGGGCCTGCCCGCCGACATCGTCGATCACGGCTGTGGCAGACTGGGTGGCGGTGCGCAATTCGTCGGCCAGCGGCTTGAGGTCTTCGGCGGTAAACGTGCCGATCTGCGCCACGGTGGTATTGGCCGTCTCCAGCGTGCCTGTGGCGGCTTCCAGTGTGGTTTCCGCCGTTTTGGACAGCGAATCCAACCGATCGGTAAAGGCCGCGATTTCGCGCGCCGCTGATCCCAGATCGCCCGACAGGTTCTCGAAATCGCTCAGCACCGTATCGATGCGGGCCGAGGCCGAGGACAGGTTGGCCAGCATCTCGGACACGGCTGCGCGGTTTTGCGGATCAAAGACTTCGTTGATGTTTTCCAACAGAACAACCGCACGATCCAGCACGACGGGCGCCCCTTCGAACACGGTCTGCAACGCGGTGCGCTCGGACGGAATTTCGCTGCCGCTCGGCAACGCCGCAGAGGTTTCCGACCCGCCAGAAAGGCCGACAAAACTGACACCGGTGACACCTTGCGACTGCAATTGCGCGACAGTTTCGGTGTTCACGGGCGTATCTGCGGCGATTTCGATGCGCACACGAACTTTCGACGAATCGACCTCGTCGAGGTTCAGATCCACCACCTGCCCGACGGGCAACCCGTTATACCGCACGTCGCTGGCCGACCCGAGGCCCGAAACATCGTCGAACAGGATGTCGTAATAGGCGTATTGGCGGTCGACCTCGACCTTGGCCAGCCACAGCAAAAGGCCCAGCGCACCCAGGATGCCAGCCAGGGTAAACAACCCGATCAGAACGTAATTGGCCTTGGTTTCCATAGTCTAGGGCAACCTTCCTCAGGTTTTCTCTTGAGCCGCACGGGCGCGCGGACCGGTAAAGTATTCCTTCACCCAAGGGTGGTCGATTTCTGTCATCCCCTCGATCGGCCCCTCGAACAGCACCCGCTTTTCGGCAAGTACCGCAATTCTGTCGCAGATTGCATAAAGAGAGTCGAGATCGTGGGTCACCATGAACACCGTCAGACCCAGCGACCGCTTGAGTTCGTTGATCAGCTCGTCATAGGCCGCGGCACCGATGGGATCGAGGCCGGCGGTCGGCTCGTCCAGAAACACGATGGCCGGGTCCAGCGCCAGCGCGCGGGCCAGGGATGCGCGCTTGCGCATGCCCCCGGACAACTCCGAGGGCAGCTTGCCACAGGCCAGAGGCGGCAGGCCCACAAGACTGATCTTCAATTCCCCCAACGCCTTCATCAGCGCCGGGCTCAGCTTGAGGTGCTCGCGCATCGGCGCCTCGACGTTCTGCAACACGGTAAGCGAGGAAAACAGCGCCCCGTCCTGAAAGGCGACGCCCCACTGCTTTTCCGCCCGCAGCCGCTCTTCGCGCGTGCCGTTCAGCACATCCGATCCCAGCACGTGGATCGACCCCGCGGCAGGACGGTTCAGGCCCACAATGGTGCGCAGCAGCACCGACTTGCCGGTGCCCGACCCGCCAACGATGCCCAGCACCTCGCCCTTCCAGACATCCAGATCGAGGTTTTCATGCACGACCTGCGGACCAAACTGGTTCTTCAAGCCGCGCACGGTGATCACGGCCTCGCGGTCGGGGCGGGTTGCGGGGCTGTCGCTCATACGCCCAGTTCCGCAAAAAAGATGGAAAAGACGGCGTCGGCCACGATAACAAGAAAAATCGCCTGCACCACCGAGGTGGTTGTGTGGCGCCCCACACTATCCGCAGATCCCTGCACCTGCATTGCCTGCCAGCAGGACACAGTGGCGATGATGGCGGCAAAGAACGGCGCCTTGATCATGCCGATGGCCAGATGCCAGATATCGGTGTTTTCCTGAAGGCGCGTAATGAACATGCTCGGGCTCACACCCAGTTCGATCCAACTCATCAGCGCGCCGCCGAACAGGCCCGAAATGTTGGCGATAAAGCCGAGGATGGGCAGCATGATGACAAGGGCGATGACGCGCGGCAGCACCAGCACTTCGATCGGGTCAAGGCCAAGGGTGCGCATCGCGTCCAGCTCTTCGCGCACCTTCATCGACCCGATGGAGGCGGTAAAGGCCGATCCCGACCGGCCCGCCACGATGATCGAGGTCAGCAGAATACCCAACTCGCGCAGGATCGAAATGGCGATCAGATCGACCACGAACACCTCGGCCCCGAACTGGCGCAATTGCGACGCGCCCTGAAAGGCCAGAACGATCCCGATCAGGAAACTCATCAGCATGACAATGGGAATGGCGTGAAACCCGGTCTCTTCCATCTGGCTGACAAGGGCCGCCGTGCGCCATCGACGCGGGCGGACGACGCCGTAGGCAAAACGCGACAGAACCTCACCCAGAAAACTGATCAGAGAAACGGCCGACGCGCCCATGGCAGCAGTGCCCTTGCCGACGCCAGCTACCCAGGGGACAATCCCGCGCGGCGGCGCTTCGATCCCGTCTTCGGCAGGCAGAGCGTCCTCCACGGTGTCGATCAACGCCTTGCGATTGGTCGAAGAGTCGACCAGCGCAACCTCGACCCCCTGCGCCTCAAGGCGCACCTTGAGAACGGCGATCAGCCAGGCGCCGCTGGTGTCCAGCGCCTCAAGCTCGTCCAGATCCACACGCAGACGCTTGGCGCTGGTGGATATCTTGTGAAATTCCGGTTCGATATCTTCGAGATACTCGATGGCCAGACGCCCCGCGAGCCGCAGTTCGGGCGTACCATTTGACTCGTCAAATGTGAGGGTCGGGGCAGTCATCAGGGTTCAATCCGGCAGATGGATCAGTGGCAATCGCAGGGCAACCCGTGAGTGATACCGCAACCCATTGGCAAAGGCCACGGCCTTGACGCATCCCGCACTAGGCACATCGTGTCGGCCCGGACACGCGCCCGAAACCGCACACAATCCTGCAATCAAACCCATTGACCGAACGGCATCTGACCCCCTATATCGCGCCCAGTCGCCAAGGCTGACATGGGAGAGCGCAGGTCGAATCACCTGCCGCCGAAGGAGCAAACGCCCCGACAAACTCTCAGGTACAAAGAACCGTGCCAGCCGCGCCCGAAAACCGGGCACACCGACGATCTGGAGAGCGGCCGGGTGCAGACGCCCCCGACCCACCGAAGGAGAAAGCGCCGCGAACTTGGCGTCAAACTCTCAGGTCACGCAACAGATGGGGACGCTTGCCGCGCATGTTGCCGGAGGCGTCCACGTCCATTGCGTCGCAACTTCGGGGGAACCCAACCATGACCCATATCGCCGTGATCGGCGCCGGCATCACCGGTATCACCACCGCCTACGCCCTGGCCCGCCGCGGCTATGACGTCTCCGTGTTCGACCGCAATCGCTATGCGGCAATGGAAACCTCCTTTGCCAACGGCGGGCAACTCTCGGCCTCCAACGCCGAAGTCTGGACCCGCTGGGGCACCGTGATGAAGGGGCTCAAGTGGATGTTCCACCCCGAAGCCCCCCTGCTCGTGAACCCGCGCCCAAGCTGGCACAAGCTGTCATGGATGGCGCAGTTCATCGGCAACATTCCCGATTACGAGGCCAACACCATCGCCACCGCGCGTCTGGCCATCGCCGCACGCCAGCACCTGCTGGATTTCGCCAGCGAAGTCGGCGTCGACTTCGACATGGAACAGCGCGGCATCCTGCATGTGTACAAGAAACAGTCCGAATTCGACCACGCCCGGCGGGTGAACGTCCTCTTGGAAAAGGCAGGGCTGGAACGGCGCGAAGTATCGGCAGAAGACGTCCGCAAACTCGAACCCGCACTACAGACGGAGACACTGGGCGGCTTCTACACCGAAAGCGATTTCACCGGCGACATCCACAGCTTCACCCGCAAGCTCAGCGACGGGTGCGAAAAGATGGGGGTGAAATTCCACTACAAATCCATCGTCACCGAAATCGAACACACCGGCACTGACGTCCGGCTGGACTGGAAAGAGGGCAAGGACAAAAACAGCGAGATCTTTGACGGTATCGTGGTCTGCGCGGGCGTGGCCAGCCGCGCCATCGCCGCACAACTTGGGGATCGGGTGAACATTTACCCGGTCAAAGGCTACTCGATCACCGTGAACCTCGACGACGCGGCCAGCCAGGCCGCCGCCCCATGGGTCAGTCTGCTCGATGATCAGGCCAAGGTGGTCTCCTCGCGTCTGGGCAAGAACCGCCTGCGCATCGCGGGCACGGCGGAATTCAACGGCTACAACCTCGACATCCGCGACGACCGGATCAAACCGCTGCGCGACTGGTGCGAGACGTTCTTTCCGGCGGTCTCGACCGAACACTGTGTGCCATGGGCGGGGCTTCGCCCGATGCTGCCCTCGATGCTGCCAAAGGTCGGCCCCAGCAAGAAACCCGGCGTGTTCTACAACACAGGGCACGGGCATCTGGGCTGGACCCTGGCAGCGGCCACCGCTCAGGGGGTTGCGGATTGCATCGACGCGGCCCGGATGAAAAACGCGGCCTGACCGGGTCAGGCGCACCGGACGGTGCGCCGCCTCCCACCGCTCAACTGCCGTAAATCGCGCCCCAGCGGTCGATCAACCGTTGCTGCATGACCTTGGCGCGCCCGTTCCAGCCGCGTGCGCCTTGCGGCGCTTCGCGGTTGGCCCTGGACAGGCGCGACCGCGTCGCCTCGTCCGCGGCAAAGATGGCGAATGCCATCACCCGACCGTCCCGCGCCGTCATGTACCCGGCCAGACCCGATACGAAATTCAGCGTGCCGGTCTTGGCATCGACCGTGATCGGATGGTTCCTGATCACACGCCGCTTTTCATCACGCATCGCGACGGGCTTCAGGATCGGGCGCAACACCGCGCTGTCATGGGCCCGCACCAGCGCCTGCACCATGTCATCCGCCGTCATCCTGCTGTTGCCACCTAGACCCGAATGATCGACCAGCCGCATGCCAGTGGTGCCCAGCGTCGCATTGGCCCAGCGGTTCATCTCGGCCGCAGAGGCGCGCAGGTTCGCAGGCACCTTGCCGGTGCGCTTGGCCGTGGCCGACATGCCAACCATCTCGGCGGTGACATTGGTGGAATAGCGCAGCATATCGCGCAGGATGGTGCGTAAGTCCTCGCTTTGGTGGGTCGCCAGCACAGTGCCGCGCGGGGCCCGGTCGGTCGCGCCGGGGTTCTTCAGCACAATGCCATGTGACCGGGCGAGGGTCTGAAACACGTCGCCCGCATACAGCGCGGGCTTGCGCACCGGCAACCAGCGCGCCCCGCCATTGCCGAGGGCACTTTTGGCAACGGTCCAGTTGTCGCGGCCCCCGACATCCGCATAGGTGTAAACCGGCAAACGGCGATCCACGATCTGCATCTTGGCGATGTAGACTTCCGGGCGATACCGATCCGAACGGGCATCCATTGTCACACCATACGACCCGCCAGACCGCTTCCATTCGAAATGCACCCGGTTGTAATTCAACGCCACACCGCTGATCGCAGGGGAATAGCCGACGTGATCGGGCTGTCCGTCGTCGATGGTCCTGATGTAGGGCAACGCGCCTTCGGCCACCTTGAAGCTCCCGCGCACCTCGCGGATGCCGCGCGCCTTGAGGGACGCGGCCAAGGCCACCAAACCGTTGGTATCCAGCGTCGGATCGCCGCCGCCCACAAGGATCAGATCGCCCGACACCACGCCGCCCGACACCGATCCCGTCGCCACCAATTGCGTGACAAAGCGATGGGAGGGACCAAGAACATTCAGCGCATACAAGGCCGTAACCGCCTTGGCGACACTCGCAGGCGGCGTGCCGGTCCTGGCATTGCCGCTTTCAAGACGGGTTCCGGTACGCGCATCGGCCACCACATAACTGACCTGTCCGCCCAGCTTGGCAGCGGCCACGATGGCCTGCGCCCCCGGCACCGTTTTCCCGGCACGTTCGGCACCGCGCACAACCGGGCGTAGCGACGCGGCAGGTGGGGCGGACAAAGCGGCCGTGGCCGCTCCGCTGGCGAGGAAACTCAGGAAAACCCGTCTGGAAACCGTGTTGAACATAGGCTCATGTAACCTCAGCTTTGCGGGGCAAACAAGCACTCACCTCATCACGTTTTTTCATCCCCGCCCCAGGCACCCGCAGCGCGGATGGCGCTGGAGGATTGACCGGACAAGGCAACGTTGACAAAGCACCATGCAGGCGCGTCCACCCGCGCCAGCATGTGGCTTGCCCGGCCCGCAATTCGATACTGTCGATAAAGTCGCGCAGCCACGCTCATCCGCGCGGAAATGCGGTCTCCGGGACGGGCAATGACACCGACAGGTACGTTCTCCATGAGCCATTCCCAATCCTGCCACAGATGCAGTTGCGCCAGATTGTCGGCCCCCATCAGCCAGACGAACCGCACACCGCGATAGCGGTCCTTGAGGGCGGCCAGCGTCTGCGCCGTATAGCGGGTGCCCAGACGCGCCTCGATATCCGTCACTGTCACACGCGGGTCCCGCATGACCTCGCGGGCGCGGGCCATCCGCTGCTGCAACGGCGCAGGCCCGCGGTGCTTCAAGGGATTGCCGGGGCTGACCAGCCACCACACGCGGGACAACCCGAACCGCTTCATTGCCTCGCGCGTGATATGCACATGCCCCTCATGGGCGGGATCGAACGACCCACCCAGCAGGCCGATGGTCTGGCCGGGGCGGGCAATGGGAAATCCGTGACACATCAATACACAGTCCTGAACGCTAAGGGTCGCTACGCCGGACCCGACAGCAGGGCGGCGCGTTTGTCAATCAACCGGACCGACCACCCGGCCACGGACAAATACCAGCCGCCATTGCACCCTGCACGGCGCACCTGTATCTGACGGGCAAAACCAGTCCTTCCTCTGCCCAAAAAGGAGCGTGCCATGGCCGCCTACCAATACGTCTATCGCATGTCCGGCGTCTCCAAGACCTATCCGGGCGGCAAGAAATGCTTTGAAAACATCCACCTCAACTTCCTGCCCGGCGTGAAAATCGGCGTGGTCGGGGTCAACGGCGCGGGTAAATCGACGCTGATGAAGATCATGGCCGGCCTCGACAAGGATTTCACCGGCGAG
>CAZITF010000091.1:0-9766 GCA_964542095.1 uncultured Rhodobacterales bacterium | reverse complement strand
GTCATCAGATCGCGCGTGGCCAGCACGTCGCCGATATTGGAGGCGGTCAGCGCCTCGCCGTTGTGTTTGAGCACACGCGCGCCCGCCTCGACGCATTTGGCGGCGAGCGGAATATCCCCGGTGACCACCACGTCACCGGGGCCAGCACGCTCCGCGATCCACATATCGGCGACATCGGGGCCCGCATCGACGATCACGTTTTCGACCAGCGGGTTTTGCGAGGGGCGCAATCCGCCGTTGCTGACCACTTTCATCGCCACCTTGTGCCGGGTCGCCACCCGCTCTGCCTCGGCCTTGACCGGGCAGGCGTCCGCATCGATGAAAAGTGTCGTCACGCCCAAAGCGCCTCTGCGTGAAAGGTCACGTGGTCTTCCATGAAGGTCGAGATGAAGAAATAGGAATGGTCATAGCCCGGTTGCATCCGGAAGGTCATCTGCTGGCGACGGGCGGCGGCGGCCTCGGCCAGCGCTTCGGGTTTGAGCAGGTCGAGGAACTGATCGGACGTGCCGGTGTCGATCAGCATGGGCCCGTCAAAGCCGTTCGCGCGCATCAGATGCGTTGCATCATGGGGCGACCAGGCGCCTTCATCGCTCCCCAGATATGCTCCGAGCTGCTTGCGCCCCCAGTCGCTGGCACAGGGGTTGGCGATGGGTGCAAAGGCCGAAACCGATTTGAACCGCCCGGGTGCGGACATTGCCATGGTCAGCGCCCCGTGCCCCCCCATGGAATGGCCGGTGATCGATTGACGCTCCATATCGAGGGCAAAGTTGCGTTCGAGCAAGGTCGGCAATTCGTCCATCACGTAATCCCACATCCGGTAATGCGGAGCCCACGGTTTTTCGGTCGCGTTGACATAGAACCCGGCCCCCTTGCCCAGATCATAGGCGTCATCATCGGCCACCTCGTCACCGCGCGGCGAGGTGTCGGGAAAGACCAGCGCGATCCCCTGTTCGGCGGCCCAGCCCTGCGCGCCCGCCTTGGTCATCGCGTTTTCGTGGGTGCAGGTCAGCCCGGAAAGATACCACAGCAAAGGCACAGGCCCCTCGCGCGCCTCGGCGGGAAGGAACAGCCCGAACGTCATGTCACAGGCGCACACAGACGAAGCGTGGGTATAGACGCCTTGGGTGCCGCCAAAGCAGGCGTTTTCGGATTGGGTTTTCATCGGGCTTTTTCCTTTCGTTTCCTGCATCGCTATCGGGCGGTGAGGTGTACGGCAAGTTTTTGGCGCGGTCGGCGGTGGTATTTCCGGTCACAAGACGCTCAGCTGATCCACGCGATAATCCCCGTGAGGGTGATGACGCTGAGCGCGGTGGAGACGAGGATCGCGGCGGAGACCCGTTGCGGTGCCACACCATAATGCTGTGCGAGGATATAGACGTTGCCGGCGACGGGCAGGGCGGCGGCCGAGATGACGACCGTTGCGACATAAGGGTCAACCGGAAATACGTAGATCAGCGCCACAGCGACCGCTGCGGGGTGCAGGATCAGTTTGCACAGGCTGAGCCAACCTGCGACCTGTAGGCGCTCGGCGGATTTGCTGGCCAATGACGCGCCGATGGCAAACAGCGCGCCCGGCGTCGCCGCCGCCCCGAGCAGGGTCAGAAAGTCGGCCATGGGCGCGGGAATGGGCAGTTCAAGGCCCGCCCAGGACAGGCCCGCGACTACGGAGACGATCATCGGGTTCTTGACCAGCCCCAGGCCGACAATGCGCAACAGGCCAGTCGTGAACCGACCTTCGCGCGAAATGGTGATGAGGATCACGATGAGCGCCGAAAACAGGACCAGATCCAGGCTGACGGCCATGACGATCGGGCCGATGGCCGCCTCGCCCAGCAGAAGGGTCAGCATCGGGATGCCCAGAAATCCGACATTGCCGATCACTGCGCATTGCGCCTCGACCGCGGTAGTTTCCATGTTCTGACCGCGCAGCAGCGCCACGACCGTGGCCAGCATGTAGACCGCGACCGTGCCAGCCAGGTACCCAAGTGCAAGGTTCGTGTTCCAGATGTCGGAGAGTTCGAGATTTGACGTGAATCGAAAGATCATCGCCGAAAGCGCGAAGTAGAACACGAACTTGGTCAGGTACGCCGTCGCTTCCTGCGAAAAGAAGCGGGTGCGCCCGGCCCAGTATCCAAGGCCGATCAGCGCGAAAAAGGGCAAGGTTTTGAACAGGATCGCCAGCATGGGATCAGCTTTAGCGCGCGGACACGCCGCTAGCCACTGCCGATCAGCACTCCGGTTGCAAAAACCAGTGCGCCGCCCACCACAACCTGCAGGGTTGCCCGCCAGAAGGGTGTGTCCATGTATTTGTTCTGGATCCATGCAATGGCCCACAATTCGACAAACACGACGGCGATGGCGATAACAGTGGCCGTCCAGAAATCCGCGATCAGGTAGGGTAATGCGTGGCCCAGACCGCCCACCGTGGTCATGATCCCCGAGGCAAAGCCGCGCTTGACCGGCGATCCGCGACCGGAAAGTTGCCCGTCATCCGACGCCGCTTCGGTGAAGCCCATCGAGATGCCCGCCCCGACCGAGGCGGCAAGGCCGACAAGGAAGGTTGTCCACGTATCCTGCGTGGCAAAGGCGACGGCGAAGATCGGCGCGAGGGTCGATACAGACCCGTCCATCAGCCCGGCCAGACCCGGCTGCACATAGGTCAGGATGAACTGGCGATGGTGTTTGTCGTCCTCTTCGGAGCGGGTGTCGTCATCGAGGTGCTTGTCGTTGAGCGCACCCGCCTTGTGTTCGTGCCCGGCCTCGGCCGCCGCCAGATCGCCCAGCAATTTCCGGGTGGCTGCGTCGGAAGTGCGTGCGGCGGCCGCGATATAGAACCGCTCGGCATCGCGCTCCATCGCCTCGGCTTCGGAGCGGATGCGATCGAGGGACAGGTTTTTCATCAGCCAGACGGGGCGGCGGGCATAAAAGCCCGACACATGTTCACGCCGGATCAGCGGGATCACCTCGCCAAAGCGGGTGCGGTGCAACTCGATCAGGCGCTGGCGGTGGGTGTCTTCCTCGGCGGCCATCCCGTCGAAGATGGCGGCACTGGCGGGGTACTCGGCGCGCAACCGCTCGCCATAGCCGCGATAGATGCTGGCGTCGTCCTCCTCGGAGGAGATGGCGAGGGCCAGAACCTCCTGTTCGCTCAGGTCGTCAAAGCGTTTGCGCTGGAATGTAAATCGCATGTGGTCGCCACTGGATTAGAACCGTTCCAAACTATGATGGAGTGTCTGGCGCAAGTTGCAACAGCGCCAGTGCGGATTTTTCTGTCAGAACTGAACGGATCGGTTTATATTGCCATTTGTCTCGGAGTGAAGGATGCCCATGAACGACGTCGCCCCCATGGTCCGCAAGGGCCGGAAATTCGACCAGGTCCTCGAAGGCGCACGTACAGTGTTCATGGCGGACGGGTTCGAAGGGGCCAGCGTCGATGACATCGCCAGACAGGCCGAGGTCAGCAAGGCGACGCTTTACAGCTATTTTCCCGACAAGCGGCTTTTGTTCATGGAAGTGGCCAATCAGGAATGCGCCCGCCAAAGCCGGGCCGCCATCGACACCATCGATATGAGTGCCGCGCCGCGGGCGGTTCTGGCGCAGGTGGGGCGGCATTTCGTGCGCTTCATCACGTCGAAATTCGGGCAGCAGGTGTTTCGCATCTGTGTCGCCGAATCGGATCGGTTCCCCGAGATCGGGCGGGCCTTTTACCAGTCGGGGCCCGCACGAATGCGCGCGGTGATGACCGAATATTTCACCGGGGCCATGGCGCGGGGCGAGTTGCGAATCGAGGATCCGACCCTTGCCTCGGACCAGTTCGGCGAGCTGTGCAAGGCCGATATCTGGCCGCGCCTGATGTTCGGGGTGATCACCCACGTGGATGAGGCCGACATCGACCGGGTGGTGGACGGCGCGGTCGAGACGTTCATGGCCCGCTACGGCACCTGACGCCGGAATTTGCATATGTTCGGAACACTGAAGCAGCCTCGACTCGCGGGGGCGACTCGGCGTATTCAGAATGAGAACATAAAGAGAACATTTTGCAATGTCCGACCGCCGCATCCTGTCCCTGTGGTTCCCCCGGCTGGGGGCCGAACGTCTGATCCGGCGCCAGCCGGTGCTGGGGGATCAACCGCTGGCCGTGGTGCAGGAGCAGAACAACATGCAGCTTATCACGAGCCTGAACGCTGTTGCGCAAAGTCGGGGTTTACAGGTCGGTCAGCCGGTGCGCGATGCTCATGCGATGTGCCCCGGCCTGCTGACCTTTCCGCGCAGCGTGGCGGGCGAGGCGCGGTTTCTGGAGGCGTTGCAGCGCTGGGCGGGCAAGTTTTCCCCCTGGGTCGCCCCCGAAGCGGGGGACGCGCTGGTGGTGGACCTGACGGGTTGTGCCCATCTGTTTGGCGGCGAGGCGCAACTGATGCAGGTGGTGCAGGATGACTGCACCGATCTGGGCCTGAGCGTGCTGATGGGGCTGGCCGACACGCGCGGTGCGGCCTGGGCGCTGGCGCGTTATGCGGGCCGGGCGACCGGGTCGGACCGGACCGGTGATGCCATCGATCAGGAGGCGCGCGCCACCCGCGCGCGCGCGGGCAAGCGGCGGCACTGGACCAGGGGGGGCGCGGCCCCTGCGGTGCGCACCAGCACGGGCAACACGCAGCGCATCGCGCCCCCGGGCCAGACCTATGGCGCGCTGAGCCCCCTGCCCATCGCGGCCCTGCGCCTTGAGCCCGAGGTGACGGCGCAGCTGGGCCGTCTGGGCCTGCGCCGGGTGGGCGACCTTTTGGGCCAGCCGCGCGCGGGGCTGGCGCGCCGGTTCGGGCGGGGGCTGGTGATGCGCCTCGATCAGGCCATGGGCAGCGCGCCCGAGCCTGTGTCGCCCGCCAAGCCACCTGACCATTTCGCCGTGCGCATGACCCTGCCGGACCCCATCGGCCTTGCCGAAGACGTCATGGCCGGTATCGACCGGTTGCTGCCGCGTTTGTGCAAGGCCCTGGAAGACAAGGGAAAAGGCGTGCGCCGCGTGGCCTTGCAGGCCTATCGCAGTGACCACGGGGTCGAGGTGATCGAGGTGGGCCTTGCCCGCCCGAGCTTTGACCCCGCGCGCATCCGCCCGCTGCTGGAACTCAAGCTCGACGAGATCGACGCAGGGTTCGGCATCGACATGCTGCGCCTTGTGGCGGTGCAGGTCGAGCCGCTGCATGACGCGGTGGTGGTGGGCCACTTGCAGGCCGGGGATGCGGTGCAGGCGCGGCTGAACAAGGCCAATGCGCTGGACGATCTGGTCGGACGGCTGGGCGCGCGGGTGGGGCTGGATGCGATCCGCCGCTATCATCCGGCCGAGAGCCATATCCCTGAAAAGTCACATCAAATCCTGGCCGCCGCCTGGTCCGAACCGCATGAGGGGCAATGGCCTGCCCCGAACAACCCGCGCCCGCTGCTGTTGTGGCCGCCCGAGCCGGTACACGCCCCGGCCACCCCGCGCCTGCCCGAGACCTTTCGCTGGCGCGGGCGCGAGCTGACCCGCCTGCGTGCCATCGGCCCCGAGCGGCTGGCCCCGGAATGGTGGCTGGACGACCCCAACTGGCGGTCGGGCACGCGGGACTATTGGGTGACGGACACGGCCTGCGGCGCGCGGCTGTGGCTGTTTTACGGGCACGGCGGGGCGATGTCGCCGGGCTGGTTCTGTCAGGGCAGTTTCGCCTGAACCGCGCAACGGGTTGAACGGGTGTGCCCCCCTTGTGGAACAGACAAGCGTTAACGCCATGAAAACAAGGGGATTGAGCGTATCACCCCCCATGCACCCCCTGTACACCCCCCGTACACCGCCCGGCATACGATTGGGGCGATTTGACAGGGTTAACGCAGCGTGCGGTGGGGTTTGTGAACAGAAGATTAACGGGGGTTCGGCATGTCAGTACCACGACGTCAGGTCTTTGCCTGTGCCAAGAGTTCAACCAACCCGCCTCAAGTATTTCGATTGTTTCAAAGTCAAACTTGGGCGGCAGGTTGGGGATGTTGCACGTCTCTTGTAACGTGCACGCGCTCATATAAAGAAATCCGGATTTTCTTTGTATGACGCGGGTGTTTTGTAAAGTCTTGAAGACAAGCTTTGCATGTGTTCGCGATCGCTCGACTACCGGCGATCCAGAATCCGCACGGCCTTGCCTTCGGAACGCGCGACGCCGCCGATTTCGGCCACGTCCACCTCTACCGATATGCCCACCGTCTGCTTGATCTGCACCGCCAGTGCCTGACCGGCCGCGACCCGGTCGCAGGTGGTATCCGCCACCTCGCACAGCACCCGCATCTGGTCCATACGCTCGGGTCTGGTCAGTTCGATCTGGAAGTGGGGGGCGAGGCCCTTGGTGGCCATGATCGCCTCTTCGATCTGGGTGGGAAAGACGTTGACGCCCCGCAGGACGATCATGTCGTCGCTGCGCCCCGTCACCTTTTCCATCCGCCGCATCGTGCGGGCGGTGCCCGGCAGCAGCCGGGTGAGGTCGCGGGTGCGGTAGCGGATGATGGGAAACGCCTCCTTTGTGAGCGAGGTGAAGACGAGTTCGCCGAACTCTCCATCCGCGACCGGTGCGCCGGTGTCGGGGTTGATGATTTCGGGATAAAAGTGGTCCTCCCAGATGTGCAGCCCGTCCTTGGTTTCCACGCATTCCATCGACACGCCGGGGCCGATGACCTCGCTCAGGCCATAGATGTCGACCGCATGCATATCAAAGGCCGCTTCGATCTCGTGGCGCATGGCATTGGTCCAGGGTTCGGCGCCGAAGATGCCCACGGCAAGGGAGGTGGCGCGCGGGTCGATGCCCTGGGCCGCGAACTCGTCCAGAATCGAAAGCGCATATGACGGTGTCACCGTGATCCCCTTGGGCTGGAAATCGGTAATCAGGCGCACTTGTCGCGGGGTCATGCCACCCGAGACGGGAACGGTTGTCAGCCCCAGCGCGTCGGCCCCGAGATGGATGCCCAGGCCCCCGGTGAACAGCCCGTAGCCATAGGCGTTGTGCAGCAGGTCGCCCGGTTGCAGCCCGGCCGCTCGCAAGGAGCGCGCAACCACATGGCCCCAGTTGGCAAGGTCGTTCGCGGTATAGCCGACCACCGTGGGCTGGCCGGTGGTGCCGGAGGAGGCATGGATGCGCGCGACCTGGTCGCGGGGTACGGCGAACATGCCGAACGGGTAGCTGTCGCGCAGGTGCTGCTTGGTGGTGAAGGGGAACCTGGCCAGATCGGACAGGGATTTGAGGTCGTCCGGGCGAACGCCTGCGGCGTCAAAGGCTGCCCGGTAATGGGGGACGTTGTCATAGGCATGGGCCAGCGACCAGCGCATCCGGTCAAGCTGGAGCGCCTCGATCTCGTCGCGGCTGGCGATCTCGATCGGGTCGAGTGTGCTGCGGTCGGGGGTGAGGTCTTTCATGGCGCATCCTCGTCGAAATGCTGGCCTGCGATGGTGCGCGACAGGCCCCGGAACAGGGCGATCTGCTGGCCGGTCGAGGTGGTGACCACCACGTCGTAGGTTCCCGAGCGGCCTTGCCGTGCCACTTCGGTGGCAGTGGCGGTCAGGGTGTCGCCTGCGGGGCCGGGGGCGAGATAGGTGATCTGGTTGGACTGGGCGACGGTCAGCGCGTTGTAGGTGTTGCAGGCAAAGGCAAAGGCGCTGTCGGCGAGGGTGAAAATGATGCCGCCATGGCAGATGCCGTGCCCGTTGAGCATATCGTCGCGCACTTGCATGGTCAGCGTGGCAGTGCCGGGGCCGATCGCGGTGAGGGTCATGCCAAGCGCCTGACTGGCGCGATCCTTGGCCCACATCCGCTCTGCACAGGTCCGGGCCCGTTCCTGGGGCGTCATCAAGGCCTCTTTTTCGTTGCGATTTCGGGCAGTGTTGCCCGGATTTTCGGGGCATTCAACTGCCGAAGGAACGTGGCCCTTGAATTTGCGCCCGACCCGCGCAACTGTTGAGCCAATGACGCTCCATATTCCACCTCCATCCAATTCGGCCCAGATGCCCGGCCAGCAGGTGGCCTTTCACCGCACCGAGCTGGCGGTGATCCTGTCGCTGTACGGGCGCATGGTGGCGGCGGGGGAGTGGCGCGACTATGGCATTTCCTGTCTGCGCGAAGTGGCCGTATTTTCGGTGTTTCGCCGGACGGCGGAGAACCCGCTGTACCGGATCGAGAAGCGCCCCAAGCTGCGCGATCGGCAGGGAATGTATGCGGTGATCGGGATTGACGGGCAAATCCTGCGCCGGGGTCACGATCTGAAAACCGTGCTGCGGATGCTGGAGCGCAAGCTGATCCGCGCGGTGGACTGACCTGATTGTCCGCTGACGCGGGCGCGATTCATTTTTTGCTGATGAAGGGGCTTTGCCCCTTCAAACTTCCCCACAGTATTTCTGGCCAGAAGAAGCGGGAGTCCGCACGCGTCCGAATTCTCTGTTTTAAAAAAAATCCTCGGGGGGAGTCGCCGTTCAGGCGACGGGGGGCAGACAGCCCCCCTTGCCCCGCTCGCCGCAGGCGCAAGGGTCTGACCTAGAGACGTTTGTGACTGGTCACGAACCCGGTGTCCGTCGCTGCAATGCGGTCGAGGGCGGGTAGGATGTCTTCCTCGACCACCGACATGTGGTGGGCATTGGCGTGGATCATTGCAGTCGGGCTCGTGATCAGCGCCACGTGGCCTTTCCAGAACAGCAGGTCTGCGGGTTCATATGCGCTGCCCTCCGGCAGGCTGTGCCCGGTGTCGGCCTCCTGCATGTCGCTGTCACCGGGGCAGGCGTGGCCTGCGCTCAGCAGCGCGATCTGGATCAGGCCAGAGCAGTCGATCCCGGCGCGTGTGTTGCCGCCCCAGAGATAGGGTGTGCCCAGAAACAGGCGTGCGGTTGTGATCGCGTCGGCGGCGGGTGCGGGCAAGGGGGTCAGTTGCGCCTTGGGTACATGGCCCAGTTCGGTCTCGATGAAGTCGTCGCTGTCGCGACGGGCCGAAAGTCGTGCGCCAAAGCTGAGCGCGGCGACCTCGGGCGCCTTGATCGACGCCTTTCTATAGGCGTGTGCGGCGGGGCGGCTGACCACATGGGTGGCCTTGGCCGGGCCGCCGACGCTGCGGGAGGGGACAAATCCGATATAGCCGTCATGCTGCGCGCGCACATAGGCGTGGGTGTCATCCTCGCCCATCACGGTCACCTCGGCCCCGGCCAGCAACTGGCGGTCCCGCGCGCCCGAGGCGGTGCGGCACAGATCGACATGGGGCCAGATGATCCGACCGGGGCGGTCGACACCGAGATAGTCGGTGTTGGGTGTCAGGCGCGGATCGCTCACAGCTTGAGGATACCTGGCAGGGCCGCCAGCAGCGCCCGCGTGGCCTGTCCGACCCCGCCCTTGGGCCGCGCGGGCGCGTCGCCGGGTTGCCAGCCGTAGATGTCGAAATGCATGTAGGGGCTGTGTTCGACAAAGCGGCGCAGGAACAGGGCCGCTGTGATCGATCCGGCAAAGCCGCCCTTGGGCGCGTTGTCGAGATCGGCGATGCCAGGTTCGATCATCGATTCATAGGGCGCGTGAAAGGGCAGGCGCCAGACCGGATCGGCCTGCGCATCCGCCGCCGCGTCCAGCGCTTTGGACAGGCGCGTGTCGTCGGTGAAATAGGGTGCGAGATCAGGGCCGACGGCGACGCGCGCCGCCCCGGTCAGCGTCGCCATCGAGATGATCAGATCGGGCTTGCCTTCGTCCGCCAGCGCAAGTGCATCTGCCAGCACCAGCCGCCCTTCGGC
>CAZITF010000090.1:0-9805 GCA_964542095.1 uncultured Rhodobacterales bacterium | reverse complement strand
GCAACGGCCTGTGTGTTCGGCGACGCCGCGCACGCGGCCGCCCTGTTCACCCTGCAAGAGGTCGGATCCATCTATTCGCGTCTCACCAACCCCACGGTCGCCGTCCTGCAGGAACGCATCGCCACGCTCGAAGGCGGCGCTGGCGGCGTGTGCTGTTCCTCCGGTCATGCGGCACAGATCATGGCGCTGTATCCGCTGATGTCCCCCGGCAAGAACGTGGTCGTCTCGACCCGCCTCTACGGCGGCACGGTCACGCAGTTCAGCCACACCATCAAACGCTTCGGATGGTCGGCAACGTTCGTCGACTTTGACGATCTGGACGCGGTCAAGGCAGCCATCGACGACAACACCCGCGCGGTGTTCTGCGAATCGATTGCCAATCCGGGCGGCTACATCACCGATCTGGACGCAATCGCCAAGATCGCGGACGCCGCCGAAATCCCGCTGATCGTGGACAATACGACCGCCACTCCGTACCTGTGCCGCCCCATAGAACACGGCGCGACGCTGGTGGTGCACTCGACGACGAAATACCTCACCGGCAACGGCACCGTCACCGGTGGCTGCGTTGTCGATTCTGGTAAATTCGACTGGTCGGCCAACGACAAGTTCCCGGCCCTGTCGCAACCCGAGGCCGCCTATCACGGGCTCAAATTTCACGAAACCTTCGGCCCGCTCGCTTTTACCTTCCACGGCATCGCGATCGGTCTGCGCGATCTGGGCATGACGATGAATCCACAGGCGGCGCATTACACGCTGATGGGCACCGAGACCCTGTCCCTGCGGATGGACCGGCACGTGGAAAACGCGGTCAAGATCGCCAATTGGCTGGAGGCGGACCCTCGGGTGGATTATGTGACCTATGCGGGCCTCAAATCCTCGCCCTACTATGACCGTGTGGCCAAGATCTGCCCGCGCGGCGCGAGTGGCCTGTTCACCTTCGCCGTCAAGGGCGGTTACGACGCCTGTATCAAACTGGTCAATGCGCTTGAAATCTTCAGCCATGTGGCGAACCTCGGGGATGCGCGCTCGCTCATCATCCACTCGGCTTCGACCACGCACCGCCAGTTGACCGCAGACCAGCAACGCGCCGCCGGGGCCGCCCCCGAAGTGGTCCGCGTCTCGATCGGGACCGAGGATGTGAACGACCTGATTGCCGATCTGGATCAGGCGCTGTCAAAGGCGGTGAGCTGACCCCGTCACGCCCTCCTTGCGCGTGCCCTCGCCGGGCGCGCGCGACCCTTACGGCTTTTGCTTTGCATGGGCAGAGTCCTGCTTTATCCTGCGCAGGACAGAGAGGTGCGTTTCATCCGCGCGCCAAACTTGCTAAAGGCCGACCATGAAGCCGAATTTTGCGCTGTCCTTGTCCTTCGACGGGATCCGCCTGCTGCAACGCGCTGCGGGCGGGTGGTATCGCTTGGGCGAGGTGTCGGTGGCCGACCCGGCCCTGCCCGCGGCCCTCGCCGCCCTGCGCGAGAGCGGAGAGGCGGTCGCCACCGGCGTACTCACCACCAAGCTGATCATTCCCGACGAGCAGATCAAATACCTGACAATCGACACCCGCGGACTGGACGAGGCCGCCCGGCGCGAGGCCGCCCGCGCAGCGCTGGACGGCGCGACGCCCTATCCGGTCGATGCACTGGCATTTGACATCTCGCCAGATGGCGATGCGACGCATGTGGCCGCCGTCGCCCGCGAGACCCTGCAAGAGGCCGAAGCGTTCGCCCTGCAGCACGGCTTTGCCCCCGTCAGCTTTGTTGCCGCAGGCAGAGGTGCGGAGTTTCTCGGCGAACCGTTCTTTGGCCCCACCGCCCATGCAAAGACCCTGTTGCCCGCCGGCAGCCAGGTCGAACCGGACGGTGTGCGCGTCGTCATCGTGGAAAAACCCGTCCAAGATGTGGCAGAGGAAAGCGTCGCACAGGCCAATCCGGAGCCCGCCCCCGAGCAGGCCGCCCCAGACTCGTCGTCCGACCCCATCCCTGGCGAGGCAGCCAGTGCCGCGCCTGTCGATGCTTCGCCGGACCGGGCCGTCGCCGCGCCCGACCTCGCCGACAACCTCGCCGACAACCTTTCCGCAGCCGAAACCGCGCCCGAGCCTGAGGTTGAGGTTGAGGTTGAGGTTGAGGTTGAGGTTGTAGACGATCCCGAAACTTCCGCCGAAGTCGATGTCAATGCCGCGTCCCATACGGACGCGAATGAATCCGCAGAGCCGACAACGCCGCCCCTCCTGGGGTTCGCGACCCGGCGGCGGCAGGATCCATCCTCGACTCAGGGGCCCTTGCGCCTTGGCGGCGTGTCGCGCGGCACGGACACGGCGCACCAAGCGCCACCCGTTGCCAATACCTCGCCAGAGGTCACTGCGACAAAAGATACACCGCGACCGCCGCGCAAATCATCGGACGAAATCAGCCTGACCGCGCCGCCCAAATCGGCAACGGACAGCTTGCGCCCAAGCACTATTCCGCCAGTTGCCCCGCCCCCGCTGGTGGCACCACCCAAACCTCGGCCGGGAAGGTTCCTGTCACGGCGCAAGGTGCCGCCCGCCCCGAAAGAGCCCTCCCCAAGGGCCGCCGCCCGTGTGGTTGCGAACGCCGAACGGTCCGGCAAGGCGACGCTCGAAACCGAACGGATGACCGTGTTCGGAGCGCGCAGCGACGGCACTGTGGGCGGCAAACCCCGCTATCTGGGCCTGATCCTGATGGCGGTCCTGGTCGTGTTTCTGGCCGGTGTGGCGGCCTGGGCCTCGGTGTTCCTCGAAGACGGCCTCGCGCGCCTGTTCCCGCGCCAGGAACGTACGCTGGCCTCGACACTTCCGGACGGCACGCGCGCTTCTCTGGTCGAAGATGTCGGAGCCACCACCAATCTAGAACCGGATTTCGAAGAAGAGGCCGACGACGTCGTGGTGGCCGCGCTCAACGACAGTCTCAGCGAGGACGGGCTGAGTGCGGAGGACGCCGCCGTGCTCGACGCGCTGCGCGACCCCCTGCCTGACCCGGTCGCCCCCGAAG
The DNA here is from genome assembly GCA_964542095.1 of uncultured Rhodobacterales bacterium. Taxonomy (GTDB): domain Bacteria; phylum Pseudomonadota; class Alphaproteobacteria; order Rhodobacterales; family Rhodobacteraceae; genus Tateyamaria. The sequence continues at coordinate 6,797 of CAZITF010000090.1, read as the reverse complement.
AACTGGATGCCGCAGCCCTTGAGGCGCGTTATGCGGTGACCGGCATCTGGCCGAAAGCACCTGAGATTGCCGCCCCCACAGGCCTGATCGAAATCGAAGACCTCTATGTCACCGGAATTGATCCCGTCAGCCCTGCGCTGGATGCGGTGGCCTTGCCCGGTGCGGCCTCGTTCCAGACCGACCGGCAGCTGGCGATTGTCACCTCTCCGGCGGCGGCGGGCACAAATTTCGCACGCGACGCGCAGGGGCGGATCATCCCCACAATCGAAGGTGCACTCAGCCCGGATGGATTCACCGTCTATCTCGGGCGTCCGCCAGCGGAACCGCCCGCAACGCTCGCGCGGCTCGACCCCGGCGAGGCGGTGAACCCGAACGTGAACGCGCTGACACAAGTGCGTCCACAGATCCGGCCCACAGATCTGGTCGAACAGAACGAACGGGCCACGCTGGGCGGGCTGTCGCGTATCGAACTGGCCGGGTTGCGGCCGCGCCTGCGCCCGCAAGCGCCCCAAGAAGTGCAGGAGTTGCAGCAGGAAGAGATCGAGGAAGAGGCCCCGCCCTCGCCGCTGGCCGCCGCCGTATCGCTGCGCCCGGAAACCCGCCCGCGCAATTTTGACCGACTGGTGGCGCGCGCGGCTCCGCCCCCTGCGCCACAAGCGGAACCCGCGCGCGTTGCCTCGGTTGCGCCGCGCACGGTGACGCCTTCGATCCCGTCGTCCGCCTCCGTGGTGCGTGAAGCCACAGTGCGCAATGCAATCAAATTGCATCGTGTCAATCTGATCGGAGTGTATGGCACACCGTCCAACCGGCGTGCGCTGGTGCGCTTGCCCAACGGGCGCTACCAAAAGGTCGAAGTGGGTGATCGTTTCGACGGGGGCCGCGTGTCGGCCATCGGCGATGCCGAACTGCGCTATCAGAAAAGCGGGCGCAGCCTGGTGTTGAAGATGCCGTAGGGCTGAACGGAAACCGAAACGGTTTCCGCCCCGTTTTCTGATGCCAGAAAACGCCGCATCACTCGCCGACCAGTTCTCCGCTGTCGATCTGCTCCTGCTCGATGCTTTCGAACAGCGCCTTGAAATTCCCCTCTCCGAACCCGTCATCCCCCTTGCGCTGGATGAATTCGAAAAAGATCGGCCCGATCACGGTTTTCGAGAAAATCTGCAACAGGATCTTGGTCTCGCCCCCATCCACGACCCCTTCACCGTCGATCAGGATGCCATGTTTGCGCATCCGGTCCAGCGGTTCGTCGTGGCCGACAACGCGGGACTTGCTCAATTCGTAATAGGCATCCGGCGGGCCGGGCATGAACTTCAACCCGTTCTCGGCAATCGCATCCGTGCTGTCATAGATGTTGTCCCCACCGCGATGTGCTGGATGCCCTCGCCCTTGTACTTGTTGAGATAAGCCACGATCTGCCCGGTATCGCCCCGGTCCTCGTTTATCGGAATGCGAATGCGTCCGCACGGCGAGGTCAGCGCCCGGCTGAGCAGGCCGGTGAACTTGCCCTCGATGTCGAAAAAGCGGATTTCCTTGAAATTGAACAGGTCTCCGTAAAAACGGAACCAGGTGTCCATATTGCCCTTGTGGACGTTGTGGGTGAGGTGATCGAGGTAGAAGAATCCGACGCCACGCGGCTTGGATTGCTCAAGCCATTCGTATTCGGCGTTATAGGGCGAGGTGTCATAATACTGATCCACGAAATAGATCAGGCTGCCCCCAATTCCGTAGATCGCGGGCACGTCCAGCACCTTGTCATCACCCTCGTAAGCCTCAGCGCCGAGCGACAGCGCGCGCTCAAAGGCGGCCTGCGCATCCACGATCCGCCAGCCCATCGACGGCGCGCATGGCCCGTGCGCATCGACAAAGCGCGCGCCAAAGCTGTCGGGTTCAGCGTTGAGCACATAGGTGATGTCGCCCTGCTGCCAAAGCTCCATGGCCTTTGTCTTGTGGCGCGCCACCTTCCTGTAGCCCATGCGCGCAAACAGCGTACGCAACTGATCAGGGTCGGGATGCGCGAATTCGACGAACTCGAACCCGTCTGTGCCCATTGGATTTGCTTCGGTGATTTCTGATTTCGGCGCATCGTGCGGGAAAGGACCCATGCTGCGTCTCCTGACAAGGCTGATTGGCAGATCCTACACCGGGCGCGGCGCAGTGTTTGCGCAAACCACAGCCAAAACCTTCCATTTCACGCGCATTTTCCGCATAATTTCCGGAAAATATGCGAGGTGCAGCGCACATGCTTGATTCCATCGATTCCCGCCTTCTGGCCGCTCTCCAGCAGGATGCCCACCTCACAGCACAGGATCTGAGCGACCGGCTGAACCTGTCGGCCAGCCAGATCGGACGGCGCCGCCAACGGCTCGAGGCCGAAGGGTACATCCAAGGCTATGTCGCGCGCCTTGACGCCCCCCGGCTGGGGCTGAGTGTGCAGGGATTTGTCCAGGTCCACCTCAGCACCCACGGCCCTGAACATTCAGCCAGCTTTGCACGTTTGCTGGACACACGGCCCGAAATCACCAGCGCCTGGGCGATGACGGGGGATGCCGATTACCTCTTGCGGGTCTATTGCCCCGATCTGAGCGCGCTCAACCGGCTGATCCATGATGTGTTGCTGCCGCACCCCGCCGTGGCGCGGGTCCACAGCCAGATCGTGCTGGATCAGCTGAAACGGGACGGTCCCTTGCCGACCTGAGCCGACCAGGCGCGCAATTTCGCGCAGCACCGCGCCTATCGCGCGGCTTTCACACGCTTTGTGCGTGTTGCCGGTTGTACTCCCGGCCAAAGCCTCACATCCTTGCGCCATCTTCAAAGGTTACGATCATGGAAAGCTTTCTCTATCAGGCATCGATCTATCTGGCGGCCGCCGTGCTTGCGGTACCCATCGCCGCGCGCCTCGGGCTCGGTTCGGTGCTGGGCTATCTGGCTGCGGGCATCCTGATCGGGCCGGTTCTGGGTCTGGTGGGTGCCGAAACGGACGATTTGCAACACTTTGCCGAGTTTGGCGTAGTGATGATGCTGTTCCTGATCGGGCTCGAACTGGAACCCAAGGCACTCTGGGACATGCGGCACAAGCTGCTTGGATTGGGCGGTGCACAGGTGGTGTTGTCGACACTGGTCCTGATGGGCGTGGCCATGGCCTATGACCAGCCCTGGGGCGTCGCGCTGGCGATCGGGCTGACGCTGGCACTGTCATCGACGGCAATCGTGCTGCAGACCCTGTCAGAAAAGGGGTTGATGAAGACCGGTGGCGGGCGCTCGGTCTTTTCGGTGCTGCTGACGCAGGACATCGCGGTGATCCCGATACTCGCCTTTTTGCCCCTGATTGCGGTCACACTGCCTGCCCAGATTTCGCCCGACGGGTCGATCAATCTCACCGGTGAAGAAAAGGGGGAGTATGGGTCAACGCTCAGCCTTGTCGACGGGCTGCCAGCGTGGGGCGTGACCCTTGTGACCATCGGCGCGGTGGCGGCGGTCATTCTGGCGGGGATCTTCCTCACCCGGCCGGTGTTCCGATTTATCCATGCCGCGCGCTTGCGCGAAATGTATACCGCCCTTGCCCTGCTGATCGTTGTGTCGATCTCGTTCCTGATGATGCTGGTAGGGTTGTCGCCCGCGCTCGGTGCGTTTCTTGCCGGTGTGGTGCTGGCCAGTTCCGAATTCCGCCACGAACTGGAAACCGACCTCGAACCGTTCAAGGGGCTGCTGCTTGGCCTGTTCTTCATCACCGTGGGGGCAGGCATCAACTTTGCACTGCTGTTCGCGGACTGGCCTGCGCTACTGTCGATGGCGCTGCTTGTCATTCTGCTCAAGGGCATTGTGCTCTATTGCCTTGCTTTTGCCTTCAAGATCAGGGGACGGGATCGCTGGCTGTTCACCCTTGGCCTTGCACAAGCGGGTGAATTCGGCTTCGTCATCGCGGCGTTTTCGTTGGGTCAGGGGGTCATCCCGCAGGACGTCGCGCAAACCCTTCTGCTGGTGATTGCGCTGACGATGCTGATCACGCCATTGCTTTTCATCCTCTACGAGGTGATCTCGCGCCGCATGGCCGAAAGCCACGGCGAACTCGAAGCCGACGAGATCGACGAACAGGGCCCGGTGATCATTGCTGGCATCGGGCGGTTCGGCCAGATCGTGAACCGGCTGGTGCAGGGGTCGGGATTCAACACCGTGGTGCTGGATCACGACATCGAAACCATCGCGCTGATGCGTCGTTTCGGGTTCAAGAGCTTTCTGGGCGATCCCAGCCGCCCCGACATCCTGCACGCCGCTGGCATCGACACGGCCAGCATTCTGGTGGTCGCGCTGGATGACCCAAAGGCCGCAACGCGGCTGGTGGCCTATGCCCGCAAGGTGCGCCCCGACATCCATATCATCGCGCGGGCCTATGACCGGGTGCATGTCTACAACCTCTACAAGGCGGGGGCGAACGATATCGTGCGCGAGATGTTCGATTCATCCCTGCGCGCCGGGCGCTATGCGCTGGAAAACCTCGGGCTCAGCGAATACGAGGCCGCCGAGGCCGAACACCTGTTCTATGCCCATGACCGCGACGCGGTGCGCCAGCTGGCCGAGTTGTGGGATCCGAATATCCCGACGTCCAAGAATGATGCCTATGTGGCGCGGGCACGCGAACTCGAAAAAGACCTCGAAGTGTCCCTGTCGGCCCGCCAGGAAGAGCAAAAACGGGCCTGAGCGCGTTTCGGGTCGGCGGGCGGGCGCATTTTCCGCCGCGCCGCAGGGCGAGGGGGGAAACAGAGCCGCCCGGCACCCTCAGCCGTCAGCCACACCCGCCTCGCCAAAGGTGGCCATGCCCGAATGGCACGAGACCGCCCCTTTCAGCACGCCGATGGCCAGCGCGGCCCCCGACCCTTCGCCAAGGCGCAGGCCCAGCGACAGCAGCGGGGATTTGCCCAGCGTTGCAAGCATGCGCGGATGCGCCCCCTCGTCGCTTTCATGACCCGCAACCACATGATCAAGCGCGCCTGCCACCGTATGCTCAAGACAAGCCGCCGCCGCCGTGCAGATGAATCCGTCCATGATCACCGGAATGCGCAAGAACCGCGCCCGCGCGATGGCACCGGCCATGCCCGCCAACTCCCGCCCGCCAAGACGCATCAGCACATCAAGGCCATCGCCCGCATCGCCATGGGCGGCCAGCGCGTCGTCCACCACCTGGGTTTTCAGCGCCAATGCGTCGCCCTCGACACCCGTGCCGCGCCCGGTCCAGTCGGCCCCGTCCCCGCCGAACAGGCGCGCCGCGATGGCCGCCGCCGATGTCGTGTTGCCGATGCCCATCTCTCCGACGACCAGCAGGTCGGTGCTTGCATCAACCGCGTCCCAGCCCGCGCGCAAGGCCGATACAACTTCGGTCTCGCGCATTGCCGGGCCAGTGGTGAAATCCGCCGTCGGGGTCTCAAGCTCCAGCGCGACCACGTCCATACGTGCCCCAAAGGCGTGCGCCAACTGGTTGATCGCCGCCCCGCCCTGTTCGAAGTTGGCCACCATCTGCGCGGTGACTTCGGGTGGGAAAGCGGACACGCCGCGCGCCGCGACCCCGTGATTTCCGGCAAAGACAATGACCTGCGGCGCATTGATCGCAGGCCGCGCATCGCCGCGCCAACCGGCATACCAGATCGCCAGATCCTCGAGCCGCCCAAGCGCGCCCGGCGGTTTGGTCAACTGCACGTTGCGCGCTTGCGCCCCCGCAACCGCCGCCGCATCGGGTTGTGGCATGTCACCCAAAAGGGCGCGCAATCCGTCCAAAGTGTCAAAGCTCATCGCGTCTTGTCCTTGCCTGTTCACCCGTTGCTCTTTACCCAAAGCAAACCCAGCCGCAAGTCAGGACCGGACATGGCACCCGAAGAAACCGACACCTCCGCAATGCAACGCCTTTGGGACGTGCCTGCGGCGCTTGTGTTGTTGACGCGGCTGCCCCTGCCGGCCCTGCCCGATCATGCATTCTCCCACGGCGCGCGCGCGGTATGGGCCTATCCTCTGGTGGGGCTGATCCTGGGGGGTGTGGCCTCTGTGATCGCCTGGGGCGCGTCCCTTCTCGGGTTGTCACCGATGCTGACGGCAGGGCTGATCCTGACCGGCCTGGTCCTGCTGACAGGTGCGATGCACGAGGACGGTCTGGCCGACACCGCCGACGGGCTCTGGGGCGGCAACGATGCCGCGCGGCGGCTCGACATCATGAAAGACAGCCGGATCGGGGCTTATGGTGTGCTGGCGCTGATCCTCGCCATGGGTCTGCGCTGGCTGGGACTGGCCGAGGTGAGCCTTGGCGGGCTGGTCGCCGCATTGATCGTCTCGCGTGCGATGATGGCACCGCTGATGCTGGCCCTGCCCCATGCGCGCGCCTCCGGCCTTGCCCACAGCGTCGGACGGCCCGACACCGGCGCCGTGCTGATCGCCGTGCTGATCGCCGCCCTGGGCGCGATTGTCCTTGCAGGCGGTCCGGGCCTTGTCGCCCTGATCCTCGCGGGCGGCGTCGCGTGGGGCGTCGCCGCCCTGGCCAGGGCCAGGATTGGCGGGCAGACGGGTGACATACTGGGGGCCACGCAGATCTGCACCGAAATCGCGGTGCTGCTGACACTTGCCGCCCTTGCATAGAAAAAGCGCCCGCCGGACCGGCGCGCGCTTTCCAAATCTTCCGGGCGTGGATCAGGCCGCGACGCGGCTTGTCAGCACATCATCGACCTCTTTGGAGGCCGCAACCTCGTCCCCACCAGACACGGCGGCGACTTCACGGGTCAAACGCTCGAGCGCGGCCTCGTAAAGCTGACGCTCGGAAT
>CAZITF010000089.1:0-10006 GCA_964542095.1 uncultured Rhodobacterales bacterium | reverse complement strand
CATGGCTTCGGTCGATGTGCGCACGGCTTCTTCTGTGGTGTAGCCCCAGTTGTAGTCCGCCGTCAGGTGATAGGCCTTGCGGTCCGTGCCATAGTTCTTGGCAAGGATCGGCGCGAGGGCGGCACCGGACATGTACGAGTTGAAAAAGTGGCGGAAGCCGTTGGCTTTCTTGTCTTTTCCGGTTGTGTCGTTGGAGTGGGTCAGACCGGCCATGAAGATGACACCGGCCTCCTGGCACAGTGCCTGCACGGCCACAGCCACACCGGAAGACGAACCGCCGGTGATCATCACGGCGCCGTCTTTTTCGATCATCGAGCGGGCCGATGCGCGGGCGGCGTCGGATTTCGTCTGCGTGTCGCCCGTGACGTACTCGACTTTCTTGCCCATGATGCCGTTGCCTTGCAGGGCCTTGGACGAGAACGTGTTCATCAGGCCGCCGTCGCCGCCACCGTTCAGGTGCTCGACCGCCAGTTCGTAGGCGCGCAGCTCGTCCGCGCCTTCATCGGCATAGGGCCCGGATTGGGGCACGTTGAAGCCCAGCGTGACGGTGCTGCCTGTGGGCGCATTGGTAAAGCCCGAATGGCCATCGGCGCGCAGATATGTCGGCAGCGTCAGGCCCGCTGCGCCAGCGACTGCGCCCGTCTTGATCAGACCGCGACGTGTCAGGTTCGTTTTGGACATGAAAATCCTCCCAGTTGTATAAACGCTTCGCCCCACTGCTGTGGGCGCGTGCGGCACGTAGTCGTGCAAATTCTTTATGACGTGAAATATGAAAACTGCGCAATAAACCCTTTGTTTTTCACAACTATTTTGTAAACATATACACAAGGGTACGGCGATTTCTGTAAAATCTCTTATGTTGCACCGCAGAAACACGTTGAAAACGAACATGAATACCAGATGGGGACGGCCATGCGCGAAGCACTGACAGGCACTCGGATACGAGACCGCAGGGTCATGGCGGGCATCAAGCAATCGGCACTGGCCCGCGAAATCGGCATCTCCGCCTCCTATCTCAATCTCATCGAACACAACCGGCGCAGAATCGGCGGCAAGCTGTTGCTCGACATCGCCAGTGCGCTGGGGGTCGAGGTGTCGGCCCTCACCACCGGGGCCGAGGCCGCCCTGGTCGCCACCTTGCGCGAGGCGGGCAGCGACACGCCCATGGCGCCGGGCGAGTTGGACCGGGCCGAGGATTTCGCCGGCCGCTTTCCGGGTTGGGCCGACGCCCTTGCGCAGACCCATCGCCGGCTTGCCGCCCTGGAACACACGATCGAAGTGCTGAGCGACCGCCTGACCCATGACCCGCAAGTCGCCGCCTCGGTGCACGAGGTGCTTTCGACCGCCGCCTCCATCCGTTCAACCGCCTCGATCCTTGCCGAGGACAAGACCCTGTCGCGGGACTGGCTGGATCGCTTTCACGCCAATATCGACGCCGACAGCCGCCGCCTCGCCGAAAGCTCCAAGACGCTCGTCGGCTTTCTCGATGCCGAAACCGGAGAGGCTGCGACCGCGGGCACTCCGCAGGAAGATGTCGAGGCGTTTCTCGACGCCCATGACCACGGTTTTGCCGCCCTGGAGGCCGGGGAGGCGGATATCGCGCAGATGATCGGGGACGCGCCGGAGCTGACCTCCGTGGCCGCGCGCCACATCGCGCAAGGGGTGCTTGAGCGGATGCGGGCGGATGCGGGGCGCATCGCCTTGCCGGACCTGCGCGCGGCAATTGAGGCAATGGGTCTCAACCCCCCGGCGCTGGCCGCGCATTTCGCGGTGCGCGTGCCGTGCCTATTGCGCCGCCTGGCGTCCCTGCCCGAACTGGGTTTTGGCCTGGTGGTTGCCGACCGCGCGGGAAGTCTGTTGTTTCGCAAGGGTACAGAGGGGTTCACCATTCCGCGTTATGGTTCGGCCTGTCCGCTCTGGCCGCTGTTTCAGGCACTGGGTCTGCCCGGGCAGGTGCTGTACCAGCGGGTCGCGATGCCGGGGCGGGCCGACGCCGTCTTTGACTGTTTTGCCGCCGCCGAGACCACCGGATATGCCGCGCTGAATGCGCCGCCGCTGGTGCAATCTACGATGCTGATCGTGCCGGTGCCCCAGGCCCAGCGGGAGGCAGGCGCGAGGGCGATCAGCGTCGGCCCGGCCTGCCGCATCTGCCCGGTGTCGCCCTGCGAGGGTCGGCGCGAACCCTCGATCCTCAGCGACGGGTTCTGAGCCGTTTTGACAGGCGGCGCGAAACCGCACATAGTCGTGTTGCATCGTTGATGGGCAACCGCCTGCGGCGACGGTGCTTGGGGAGGAGCCGCAAATTGGGCAAGCACGTTCTGCTCGTCGAGGACGAGATCAATATCATTGAAGCGATCCGCTTTCTGCTCAGTCGGGAGGGCTGGCAGGTCGACACCCATTCGGACGGGGCGACGGCGCTGGACACAATCCGCGCGGTCCGCCCCGATCTCGTGGTGCTCGATCACATGCTGCCGGGCAAGAGCGGGCTTGATATCCTGACCGAATTGCGCGCCGATCCGGAATTCCGGACCCTGCCGGTGCTGATGCTCACCGCGCGGGGCCAGGCGCGCGACCGCGAGCAGGCGGAAAAGGCGGGTGTCAGTCGCTTCATGACCAAACCGTTTTCAAATATCGAGGTCGTCACGGCGGTGCGCGATCTGGTGCAGTTGGCGCAATGACCGAGCGCGGCCTGCCTCCGGTCTTTCTGGAGCGGCGCAGTTATCGCCGCCGCCGGATGATGGATGCGCTGCGTCTGTTGCCGATCCTCGGCGTGTTCCTGTGGATGTTGCCGCTGTTCTGGCCCACGGCGGCCGATGGCCCCGACGCGCCCGAAAAGATGGCGATGTCCACCGCAGTGACCTATGTTTTCGTCGTCTGGCTGACCCTGATCGCTTCGGCGCTGGCCCTGTGGGCCTTTCTGCGCTCCAGCCCCGAGATGGGCGAGGACACAAGAGGCGAGCCGCGCTGATGGCGTCGGTCAACCTGCTGGTCGGCGTCAGCCTGATCTATGTCACCTTCCTGTTCGCCATCGCCTTTTTTGCCGAACGGGCCGCCGCGCGCGGGCGCGGGGCGTGGTTGCGTTCGCCGCTGGTCTATACGCTGTCGTTGTCGATCTACTGCACCGCCTGGACGTTTTACGGCGCGGTCGGCTATGCGGCGCGCTCGGGGATGGAGTTCGTGACCATCTACCTCGGGCCAAGCCTCGTGATGATCGGCTGGTGGTGGGCCCTGCGCAAGCTGGTGCGTGTGGGTCGGGTGCAGCGCGCCACGTCCGTGGCCGACCTGATCTCGTCGCGCTTTGGCAAATCGAACCTGCTGGCCATCGTCGTCACGGTCATGGCGGTGATCGGGGTCACGCCATACATCGCGCTGCAACTGCAATCGGTGACCCTGTCGTTGTCGATCTTTGCCACACCGGATGCGGGCGGAGAAGTGGATCAGGCCGTTGCCGCCTTCTGGGTCGCCTTCGGGCTTGCCATCTTTACCGTCCTGTTCGGCACCCGGAACCTCAATGCGAACGAACGCCATGACGGCGTGGTCATCGCCATCGCGGTCGAGGCGGTGGTCAAGCTGATTGCCCTGCTGGCGGTCGGCATCTTTGTGGTCTGGGGCATCGCGGGGGGGATTGCTCCGATGATGGATCGCATCGATGCCTCGCCCATCGGCGAATGGGACATGGACCGCAGCCGCTGGGTCGCCCTGACGGCGCTGTCCGCGGCCGCGTTTCTGGCCCTGCCGCGCATGTTCCAGGTTATGGTCGTCGAGAACGAGGACGAGCGGCATCTTCAGATCGCAAGCTGGGCCTTTCCGCTCTACCTCATGCTGATAAGCCTGTTTGTGGTGCCCATCGCCGTCATCGGCCTCGATCTGATGCCGCCCGGGTCCAATCCGGACCTGTTCGTGCTGACCGTTCCTCTGGCCGAGGGGCGCGTGGGGCTGGCCACGCTCAGTTTTCTGGGCGGATTTTCCTCGGCCACCTCGATGGTGATCGTGGCCACGCTGGCGCTGTCCACCATGGTGTCCAATCACGTTGTGATGCCCGTCTGGCTGAGCGCGCGGGCCGAAGGTGCGCAGGTTTCGGGCGATGTGCGCAACGTGGTGATCCTGTCACGGCGCGCCTCGATCCTGCTGATCATCGGGCTTGGCTATTTCTACTATCGGTTTTCGGGGGGAGGGGCGGCGCTGGCGGCGATCGGGCTGATCTCCTTTGTCGGCGTGGCACAGTTCCTGCCGGCCATGTTCGGCGGCATTTTCTGGCGCGGCGCGACGCGCTGGGGCGCGCTGGCGGGATTGATCGTGGGCTTTGCAATCTGGGTGTTCTGCTCGCTCCTGCCCAGTTTCGGGCCCGGCGTGGTGCTGTCGGCAGGCATCTTTGAATATGGCCTGTTCGGCATGGGCTGGCTGCGCCCGCAGGCGCTGTTCGGAATCGAGGGGATCGATCCGACTGTCCATGCCGTGGCCTGGTCGCTGACCCTGAACACGGCCACCTTCATTGCTATTTCGTTGGTCACCTTTCCCGGCCCGCTCGAACGGTTGCAGGGCGCGCAATTCGTCAACGTCTTCGATCACTCCACCCAGGCGCGCGGATGGGAGGCGGCGCGCGCCACCTCCGAAGACCTGATGGTCATGACCCAGCGCATCCTTGGCGCGGACGAGGCGCAAAGCCTGTTCCGGGCGGAGGCCGAGCGGCAGGGGCTTGACGGTACCTTGCCCGAGCCGACCCAGGGGTTCCTGCAAAGCCTTGAACGCGAACTTGCCGCCTCGGTCGGGGCGGCGACGGCCCATGCGATGATCAGCCAGCTTGTGGGCGGGGCGTCGGTGTCGGTGCAGGACCTGATGGCGGTGGCCGACGAATCCGCGCAGATCCTCGAATATTCCAACCGGCTCGAAGCCAAATCCCTGGAACTGACCCGCACAGCGGGCAAGTTGCGCGAGGCCAACCAGAAGCTCACGGCCCTGTCGGTGCAAAAGGACGCCTTTCTCAGCCAGATCAGCCACGAGTTGCGCACGCCGATGACCTCGATCCGGTCATTTTCGGAAATCCTGCGCGACACCGAAGGCATGGGGCAGGTGGAAAAGACCCGCTATGCCTCGATCATCCATGGCGAGGCGATCCGCCTGACCCGGTTGCTGGACGATCTGCTGGACCTCAGCGTGCTGGAGAACGGACAGGTATCGCTGCGATTTGAATCGGGTCGGCTGAGCGATCTTATCGAGCAGTCCATCGTGACCGCGCAGGCCGCCAGCACCCGCCGCATGGACATCCGACGCCGCCGCGTGGACGAGACGCTGATGCTGACCACCGACCTGGATCGGTTGGGGCAGGTGTTCATCAATCTGATCACGAATGCACAGAAATACTGCGATGCTGAGGCACCCGAACTGGTGATTTCGGTGCACAACGAGGGCGACGATCTGTCCGTGGCCTTTCGCGACAATGGCACGCCGATCCCGGATACGGCGCGCAGCCTGATATTCGAGAAATTCGCGCGTATCGGCGATCAGGACGGCTCGGGCGCTGGCCTCGGCCTTGCGATCTGCCGCGAGATCATGGCGCGGCTGGGCGGGGACATCACCCATGTTCCGGCCGCCACCGGCAATACGTTCGTAGTGCATCTGCCCCGTCGCGCGGCGCTGGCGGCGCAATAGTCCAGACCGTTTCCTGCTGTGATCTAAAGCGGTTGGTAACCAATCCTGCGTAGAGATGTCGGGTAAATGCAGTCCGAACCCGGGTCGGAGGATATGGGCGACACCGAAACACACAACGTTCTGGGGCGCATCGCCGCCAAGGCACGTGCACAGCGCAAGGCCCGGGCCATGACGCTGCAAAAGGCGTTGCGGGTGACGATGGCCAAGGTGGCGGATTCGCTGATGGGTCTGCCTGTTGCCGTGCTCAGTTCGACCTTGCAGGACGTTGCGGGTGACGAGATCGAAAGCAGCCTGGACGACAGCACCCTCTTGTTGCTGCTGGACGGGCCGGGGGGCTGCGCGGGGGCTGTGCGGATCGAACCGGTTGTGGTCGGCGCGCTGATCCAGCAACAGACCATCGGCAGTGTCAGCGGATCAAGCGATCCTGAAAGGCTCATGACGCGCACCGACGCGGCGATCTGCGCGCCGGTCATCGATACGCTGTTTGCGCGGGTCGCACCGATTCTGGACGATGCCGACGAACGCGCCCTGATCGAGGGGTTCTGCTTTGGTGCCAAGGCGCAGGACGCGCGCACACTGGCCATGGCGCTGGATGCCAACACCTATACCGTGATCAAACTGACCCTCGATATCGCGCGCGGCGCGCGGCAGGGGGAAATGGTGCTGATCCTGCCAACGCTCGAGGCGCGGGCCGATCAGCAGGACGCACCGGACGGGGACACAGGCCCCGATGGTGAAACGGGCAAATCGGATATGGCCAGGCTTGTGATGGGACTGAACGCGGATCTGCGGATGGTTCTGTGTCAATTGAACCTGTCGCTGAAAAACCTGAACGCGCTGAATGTGGGGCACACGCTGGCCCTGACGCCCGGCGCCTTTCCAAATGTTCAGATCACCACCAGCACGGGCCGGGTCCTGGGGCGAGGCGTGGTGGGACATGTCGACGGAGTGCGGGCGGTCAGACCGCTGCGGCCGCCGTCCCACGCCTCGCAACCGCTGCGCCGGGTCAGCGATCAACCCCTGGTCGACATGCCCGAGGTCGAGGTGCTGACCTCGACAGGCCGTCGTGCGACCCTGCCGCGCGAAGTGGATGTGAGCGAAGAAGAGGTCGAGGCGGCAATGCAGGCGCTGCCGCCCGTTTCCGAGCGGCGCCACGCGCCTGCCGCCGCCGACGGCATGGACGAGGACGACCTCGACATTCCGTTTCCCGTGATTGACGAATCGTCGGAATCGCCCGGTCCGGACGACATTCCGGATTTGGACGAGTTACCCGATCTGGATGATCTGCCGGATCTGGCCGACATGCCCGATCTTGCGATGAACGCCGCGGGCTGACGGCTCAGCCCGTGCCTTTGGACTGTGCAATCGCCTCGAGCGTCGGGCGCAGGCTGGCCAGATCATAGCCCCCCGCCCGCGCCGCATCGAGAATATCATCGGTCGCCATCTCTCCCGCCTGACCGAGGCACCACACAACGGTCGAACGGGTTCCGGAGGCGCAATAGGCCAGCACCGGACCATCCGCATCGGCGGCATGCTGCATCTGCGCGGCGACATTCGTTGGGGTCATGGTCTGATGCGTCAGCGGCAAGCGGACAAAGTCAAGGCCCGCCGCCATGGCCGCCGCCTCGAGCGCATCTGCCTGAAAGGCGGGCGGCACTTCTTCGTCCGGTCGGTTGCAGATCACGGTGGTGATCCCGGCTGCCTTGACGTCGGGCATGTCCGCCGGGTCAAGCTGGGGTGCGACGAAATAGGTCGGTGTGATTTGACGAATATCCATGGGGCAAGGATTAGGCGCGCGCGCCGCCCCTGTCCAGCGCCCGCCGCAGGGGCGGCACCGCCCACATGCCCGCCAGCATCGCCACAAGGAACACAAGCCCCTGCCAGCCGCCGTAGCTGAGCGAGGCAACCGCGGGTGCCGGGCACAGGCCAACCAGCCCCCAACCGATCCCGAACAGGATCGAGCCTGCGATGAGCGGGCGGGTGATGGTCTGCTCGGGCTGGGCAGGAAAGGCCCCACCGGTCAGTGGCGCGCGCCCCGGCGTCAGACGCCAGGCGATGAACATCGGCACAATCGCCCCGCCCATCACAAAGGCGAGCGTCGGATCCCATGCCCCTGCGATGTCCAGGAACCCGCGCACGCGGTTGGTGTCGGTCATGCCGGAGATGTGCAGGCCCGCGCCGAACAGTGCGCCGCTGATCAGGAATACAAGGCCGCGCATCACAGGCCCAGCCCCATGCGCAGCGCGGTGACCGTGATCACGCCGGCGCCGATGTAGGACAGCGTCGCCACCAGCCCCCGCAGCGACAGGCGCGACAGCCCGCACACGCCATGGCCCGACGTGCAACCATTGGCAAAGCGAGTGCCGATCCCGACCGCAAGACCGGCAAGGATCAGCATCCAGACCTGCGACGTAGCACCCGTTGCAACGGACCAGCCCGCTAGACTCAGCAGGGCAGGGGTGCCGACCAGCCCGGCCAGAAAGGCCAGCGTGGCCCCCCGGTCCGAACCCGTGCCATCCACAAATCCACCGATAATCCAGCTTGCGCCCATGATCCGCCCCGCGCCCAGCAGCAGAACCACGCCGCCCGCACCGATCAGCAAACCCCCGAGCAAACCCCAAAGCCACGCAATCTCCATCACCTCGCCCCTGTGCTATTGAAGAAAAATACCGACAATCACCAGCATCAACCCGATCACCGAAACAAACAGCGCCCCGAGGTTGAGCGGCAGAACCCGCGCCATGACCTCCCGCATCTGCGCGTCATCGAACTTGGCACGGCGCGCGCGCCAGACCTTGACGATGCACCAAACGAGGCCCGCAAGGCCGATCAGCGACAGCGCCGCACCGCCCCAGATCAGGGCATCGAACAGAGTTGTTCCGCTGGTAGGTTCCATGACAGGCGGGCTACCTCAGCGCGCGCCCGTTGGCAAGCCGGGTTGCCCCTTGCGGCCCGCACCACGCCCCGGTATCGAGACGCACCACCCGCACCCGAGCCCAAGGAGCCGCGCATGTCCGACACCGCCACAAATGCCGAAAGTTACCGCGTCACAGCCGACGAACTGCGCCAGTTCATCGAGCGGATCGAACGGCTGGACATGCAAAAGAAGGACCTGGCCGACCAGCAAAAAGAGGTCATGGCCGAGGCCAAGGCGCGCGGATACGACACCAAGGTGATGCGCAAGGTGATCGCGCTGCGCAAGCGCGACAAGGACGACATCGCCGAAGAAGAGGCGGTGCTGGAAATGTACAAGGAAGCGCTCGGCATGGCCTGACGCCCCCGTCGCTTTCGATCAGGGCGCGATGTAGGTGACACCGGGGATGCGCGCGACGGCGAACATGTCCTCTTCGTAGATCTCGGTCATCGCCTCGATGTCGGCCTCGCTCCAGCCGGGTGCGTTCACTTCTTCCTCGATTGCGTCCTCGATGGCGAATTTGTCCAGAAAGGCCGAAATCACCCGCCGTTTCTGCATCTCGGTCATGTTGGGATGGGCGGCGAGATATTCCTCGAACCGTGTCATGCCGGTCCTGGACATGATGTCATGCAGCAGATCGAACTCGCCCACGATTCCTTCGCCATGTTCCAGCCCGGCCATTTCACGAATGACCTCCGACCAGATCATCGGCATGTCCTCGAAACACCAGGCCGTGATCCTGACGGACGGCGCGGCGGCGCGGATCGCGCTCAGCGTGTCGGACCACTTGATCTCAAAGGGGTTGGCGCCGCGCAGGAAGCTGTCCATGTCGTCCTGCGGCGCGCGCGAGAACAGCGCAGGCAGCAGCGTCGCCGGATTGCGCATGGCCAGAAACAGCTCGAACTCGTCATGTTCGAACAGCGCGGCAAGTTGCGCCACCCGTTCGGGGCCGGATTCGTAGATCATCCCGTTGCGCACGCAGGCGCGCGGCGCACCGAACAGGAACATATGGCTGAGAATGACGCGATCGGCGTTTTCCTCTTCGAGGATCAGGTCAAACAGCACATCGCGCGCGTCCGGCGCCGGGGGCGCATCCTGCAATGCGGACACCGTTTCCTTGAGCAATGTGCGATATTTGCCCGGACCGGGCACCGTCACGCCACGAGCCGAAAAGGCCTCGGAATTGCGCAGCAGACAGCGCAAAAGGCGATCTTCCTCGGTAAAGTGCGCACCTGCATGCAGGACCAGTTGCATCGTGCCTTGCCTCGATCATCAGCCACTTGGTTCAAGTTTAGCTATACTTGAATTGTTCAGGGATAAAACCTCTGGCTGACATGCATATTTGATCTTGCCACCTTCACCGCTTGCGATTAGACCCTCGCCGCAACGCCCCTATAGCTCAGCTGGTAGAGCAACTGATTTGTAATCAGTAGGTCCGCGGTT
>CAZITF010000088.1:0-10052 GCA_964542095.1 uncultured Rhodobacterales bacterium | reverse complement strand
TGGACATGCGCGACGAAAGGCGCGCCCTGGCGCTCGGCGCGCACATTGTTGTCGCCACGCCAGGCCGCCTGCGCGACCACATCATGCGCGGCTCCATCGACCTTTCGGCCATTCGCGGCGTGGTGCTGGACGAGGCGGACGAGATGCTGGACCTCGGCTTTCGCGAGGACCTCGAATTCATCCTGAGCGAATGCCCCGATAGCCGCCGTACGCTGATGTTCTCGGCCACGGTGCCCGCGCAGATCGCAAAGCTGGCTAGGACCTACCAAAAGGACGCGGTGCGCATCGCCACCACCACCGGCGAAAAGCAGCATGCCGACATCACCTATCGGGCGATGATGGTGGCAAACCACGACGCCGAAAACGCCATCATCAACGTGCTGCGGTTCCACGAGGCCCCCAACGCCATCGTGTTTTGCAACACCCGCGCCATGGTCAACCGCGTCACCACGCGCCTGTCCAACCGGGGCTTTTCTGTTGTGGCCCTGTCGGGCGAGTTGACGCAAGGCGAGCGCACAAATGCGTTGCAGGCGATGCGCGACGGGCGGGCGCGGGTCTGTGTGGCCACGGATGTGGCCGCACGCGGGATCGACCTGCCCAACCTCGATCTGGTGGTCCATGCCGAACTGCCCAGCAACCACGAAACGCTGCTGCACCGCTCGGGCCGGACGGGGCGCGCGGGGCGCAAGGGCACCAGCGCGCTGATCGTCACCGCCAAGGTGCGGGCCAAGGCCAATCGCATTCTCAAGGGCGCGCAGGTGGATGCGCAGTGGATCGACGCGCCGTCCGCTGATGACGTGCGCGCGGCGGACGAAAGCCGCCTGATGGACGACCCGATGTGGACGGACGCAATCACCGAGGGCGAGGCCGACATGGTCGCCAAGTTCGTCGCCGCCTTCAGCCCCGAACAACTGGCCGCCGCCGTGCTGCGCCTGCATGGCGTGCGCCATTCCGCCCCCGAGGACCTGTCAGCCGTGACCGGCGACAAGGGGCCGAAGACCCACGTGCCCTTTGGCCCCAGCGTCTGGTTTTCCGTCGCCGGCGGGCGCGATCAGGGTGTCGAAGTGCGCCGCCTGTTGCCGATGATGTGCAATGCCGGTGACATCACCAAGGACGACATCGGCGCGATCCGCATCCAGAACGACACGTCCTATGTCGAGCTCAGGGAAAGCAGCGCCGACGGCTTTGTTGCCGCCCTGGGCGATGCGATGCAGATCGAAGGCGGGGCAAAGGTGGAGCGTCTGCAAGGCGTACCTGCTGCCGCCAGCCAGCCCAAGCCCCGGTTCGAGGGCAAGCCGGGCGGCAAGCCGAAACGGGATTTTGGGGACAAGCCCAAGCGCGATTTTGGGGACAAACCGAAACGCGATTTCAGCGACAAGCCCAGGCGCGGCTTTGCCGATGCGTCAAAACCCGCAGGCAAGCCGTCGGCCAAGAAGGTCTGGGACCCGGACACCGCCCCGGCCCCCAAACCGCGCAATGATGCAGCGCCCATCGACTGGAACGACACCTCGACCCCCAATCCGCGCAAGCCCAAGCCGGGGGCCAAGCCCAAGGGCAAGCCGGGCGGGAAAAAGCCGTTCGCAAAGGCCCCGAGCACGCTCGAAAAGGCGGTGCAGGACGGCAGTGTCAGCGCGCCAAAGAAGGCCAAGTGGAACAGCAAGAAGAACAAGGCGCGTCGTGCCGCTGCCGGTCAAGGTGGCGCACAGCCCCCCAGACGCAAGGGGTAAGGTGGGGTCTCACCCCACCGCGGCTCAGCTTGAATACGGGTCCAGACTGTCGCGCAGACCGTCGCCAAGGAAGTTGAATGCCAGCACGACGATGATGATCGGCAGCATCGGGATCGCGGTCCACGGGTAGATCTCGATGCTTGCGAGGTTCTGGGCGTCGTTCAGCATCACGCCCCAACTGACAGCGGGTGCGCGCAGGCCGAGGCCAAGAAAGCTCAGCGCGGTTTCACCAAGGATCATCGCCGGGATCGAGAGCGTCGCGGACGCGATCAGGTGGCTCATGAAGTTGGGCAGAAGGTGGCGGCGGATCACCCGCCCCGGCTTGGCCCCCATCATCTCTGCTGCGCGTACATATTCCTCCTCTCTCAGCGAGAGGAACTTACTTCGTACCGCCCTTGCCAGCCCCGGCCAGTCCAGCAGCCCAAGTATGATCGATATGATGAAGAAGACCGAGACCGGCCCCCAGTTGCTCGGCACTGCCGCCGAGAGCGCAAGCCAGAGCGGCAGTTCCGGCAGGCTGCGCAGGATTTCGATGGCGCGGTTCACCACCCAGTCGATCCAGCCGCCGAAATAGCCCGCGATCGCTCCGAACCCGATGCCGAGGATGAAGGACACGGTGATCCCGATCAGCCCCACGGTCAGCGACAGTTGTGCGCCATAGGAGATGCGCGAAAACACGTCCCGCCCCAGCCGGTCAGAGCCGAAGATGAAGATCGTCGCCCCTTCGGGCGCACAGAACAGGTGTGTTTCGGTCGGGATGAACCCAAAGAGGTTGTATTGGGATTTCTGGCAGAGGAATTCCAGCGGCATGGGCCGCGTTGTGTCGGTGGTGTATGTCCAGCGGTAATTTTCGAGATCGGCCACCGCTTTGGTCGGGTAGACGAACGGGCCGATGAATTCACCCTCGTGCCAGAGGCGGATCGCCTGCGGCGGGTGATAGAGATATTCGGCGCTGCGTTCATTGGGCGTGTAGGGCGAGAAAAAGCCGGCAAAGGGGATCGCCAGATAGGCAAGAAACAGGAAGATGCCCGACACCAGCCCAAGCCGGTGTTTCTTGAACTTGCGCCAGACCAGCACCCAGTTGGGTGCGTCCATGTCGGTGCGGTCGAGTGCCGAAAGGTCCACGTTGGGATCATATGGGGCATCGTCGATAAAGCGGCCGTCGGAAGGTTGCTCATGCTTGGTTATCCTTCTCGCGCGCCGTAGCGGATGCGCGGATCGAGCAGCACCAGCAACAGGTCGGAAATCATTGTGCCGATCAGGGTCAGCAGGGCAACGAACATCAGCACGAAGGCCGCGAGGAACTGGTCCTGGGACTTGAGGGCGGTCAGCAGCGCGGGTCCGATCGTTTGCAGGCCCAGCACCACCGACACGAGGACCGAGCCGGACACCATCGCTGGCAGCAGGTTGCCGATGTCGGCGACAAACGGGTTAAAGGCCATGCGCAGCGGATATTTCGTCAGCAGTTTGGCGGGGGCGAGGCCCTTGGCCTTGGCGGTTTCGACATAGGGTTTGGAGAGTTCGTCAAGCATGTTGGCGCGCAGCCGTTGCATCATGCCCGCCGCCCCGGAGGTGCCGATCACGAAGGTGGGCACGATGAGGTGCACCAGGATCGACTGGACCTTGGCCAGGCTCATCGGTTCGCCCTCGAATTCGGGGGCCATGAGGCCGCCGATGGGCAGGCCGAGATATTTGTGCCCGTAGTAAAACAGCATGAGTGCCAGCAGGAAGTTCGGCGTGGCAAGGCCAAGATAGCCGACAAAGGCGGTGGTGTAGTCGACCCATGTGGCCGAGCGTGCCGCCGCCAGAACGCCCAGCGGGAGCGCGACAAGATAGACAAATAACACCGCAGCGAGGTTGACCAGAACCGTCAGCCACAGCGCGTCACCGACGATATCCGCGACCGGTGCGTCGAATTCGAAGGACCAGCCGAAATCGCCCTGAAGCAGCCCGGAAAAGCCCTGCGGGCCGGGGATCGCCCCGACCCAGATCAGATATTGCTGCCACAGGGGCCGGTCCAGCGCATATTCCTTGCGCAGGAATTCGGCCTTGGCGACCCCTTCGGCCTGACCCGTGGCGCGCAGTTCGGCGATCTGGTTGGACAGGTAGTCGCCGGGGGGCAGGTTGATGATGATGAACACCAGCACCGACACCACGGCCAGCGTCAGCAGCATCGTCAGCAGACGCCACACCGCATAGCGAATGAACATCATTTGCTGACCTGCGCGATCTGTTCGTCATCAGCAAAGTAGAATTCGTCCATCCGGTGAACGCCGAAATGTGCGCCGGGATCCCAGGCCCATTTCGCTTTGACCGGCACATTGCGCAGGTTGTCGGACACCACGATGGGCTGCGGGGCGTCGGACAGGATGCCGATGCCGAATTGCTGTTCGGCGTGGATGGACAACATCTCGTTCCAGATACGGGTGCGATCCTCGGTTTTGGACTGGTTCAGCCACTCTTTGCTCAGATCCATCAGGCGCTGGGCCTCGGGCATGTCGATGGGTTCACCCGCAGCACCCCGGGTCTGGTAATACTGCCCCCATTTGGGCCAGGCAAAAAACACCTGATCGGTGGGTGCGAGGTAATCGGGCGGCGTGAAGGGCTGGGGAATACCATTGTCCCAGCCGTACCAGACGGCGGCCATGGTGACACCCGAAAACACCCGGTTGCGCAGGATGTCACGGTCAAGCGGGCGCATGATCAGCTTGATGCCGATTTCACGCCAAGTGTCGGTGATGATGGCGAGCGCGTTTTCGACCTCTTGCCGCTCGCCCGCGGTTTCGATGACGAATTCCATCGGCCGCCCGTCGGGCAACAGGCGGTATCCGGCACCGTTGCGCTCGGTCAGGCCCATTTCGTCCAGCAATGCATTGGAGCGGCGCGGATAGTAGATTGACCACCTGATCTGGTTCTTGATCGAGAACAAGGGCGATCTTTCCAGCGCTGTCATCCCGCCTTCCTTGCCCAGACCAAAGTAAAGCGCCCGATTGATCATGCGGCGGTCGATGCCCATCGACAGTGCCCGCCGGAACCGGACGTCTCGGATCACCTCGCGCCACACGGGATCGGCAAAGTTCAGGTTTGGATAGATGGCAATTTGGCTGGCCGCGCCATTGGACCACAGGTAGGTGCGATAGGGCGCGCCGTCGGCTTCGCCCTTTTTCAGGATCGACACATCACGGAAATCCAGGCCACGGGCCTGCAAGTCGGCCTCGCCCGCATTGGCTTTCGCCGCGACCAGTCCCGAGCCGACGATGCTCATTTCAACGACGTCGATATAGGGCAGTTGCGTGCCGCGCGCATCGATGCGGTGAAAATACGGATTGCGGATGAACAACTGGCGCGAGGACGTGCCGCTGGCCACCATCCAGGGCTGCAACGTCGGCAGGGCCGGGTTGTCGAACTGGTACATGTTGTCCATCTTGTTGTGCAGCGGCGCCCAGCCGCGCACCCGCTTGGCATCGATCATCGCCTCCATCGCCTCGGGCGTGTTGAAGGCGACGTGGAACTGTTTGAGGTAATGCGCGGGGCGGAAGATGAAGGGTGGCGCGGCCTGCGCCAGCATCTGCAAAAACATCGGGTTGGGCCGGGGAAAGGAGACCACCACGGTGTACTTGTCCGGAAAGGACATGGTTCCGAAATCGTCGCCGACGCGCATGACCTCGGGGGGGCCATTGGGGCTGAGTTCTGGGTTCTGGGCGACGTTCTCCCACCAGTAGCGGAAGTCATCCGAGGTGAACGGCGCCCCGTCCGACCAGCGATGGCCAGGGCGCAGGCGTAGGGTAAAGACGCGGTCCTCCTCGACCTCGACATCGCGCAGGATGTCGGGTTTCAGCAGGTAGTTTTCGTCATAGCCCACAAGGCGGGCATAGCCGTAGACCACCATTTGCCGCACGTCCTTGGACCGCGTCACCATCGTGCGCAGGGTGCCGCCTTGCGTGCCATACGTCCGCCCCTTGGCCTCCAGATCGACGATCAGCGGTGTTTCCGGGATCCGCAGCGCGGCGGGGTCCATGTTGCCCTTGGCCACCTCGTCTTTCCAGAATTCGCTTTCCTTGACGACCGGCTGGGCGGCGACGGGCAGGGCAATCAGGGCTGCGATGATGAATGCATTCAAACGGTTAAACATGACAACGCACCTTGTGTCCGGGCTCGACTTGAACGAGGGCAGGGGCATCGAGCCCCTCGAAACGGAATTCTTCGGACCAGTCAGACGAGGCCCCGGCCCCGCGCGAGACAAGTTCGAGGTCGATGGGTCGGTTCAGGTCCGGTTCGGGCTGAGCGGCGATCAGCGCCTTGGTATAGGGGTGGCGCGGGCTGTAGAACAGCGTATCGGGCGGGGCCTGTTCGACGACGACGCCCTGGCGCATCACCGCCACTTCGTCGGCAATCCGTGCGACCACGGCCAGATCGTGGCTGATGAAAAGATAGCTGAGCCCCATGCCGACCTGGATACGTTCAAGCAGGGTCAGGATCTGTTCCTGCACCGACACGTCCAGCGCAGAGGTCGGTTCGTCACAGACCAGCAGCACCGGATCGAGCGTCAGCGCCCGCGCGATGGACAAGCGCTGGCGCTGACCGCCCGAAAAGGCGTGTGGATAGCGTTTGAGCATGTCAGGATCGAGTCCGACCCAGCGCAGCATTTCAGCGGCCTTGTCGCGCCGTGCGGCCCTGTTGCCGATGTTGTGGATTTCCATCGGCTCGGTCAGCGCCTCCTGCACCCGCATGCGGGGCGAGAGCGAGGAATAGGGATCCTGGAACACCATTTGCGCCTGACGCTGGAACGCGAATTTTTCCGCACGGCTGAGGGCGCTGATATTGATGGGTTCACTGCCGGGTGCAGCGCGGAACAGGACCTGCGCGCCTTCGTCCGGAATTTCAGCCCCCAGCGCGATGCGCGCGCACGTGGTCTTGCCTGACCCGCTTTCGCCGACCACGGCCAGCGTCTTGCTGCGCGGCAGCTTCAGCGACACGTCGCGGCAGGCATGGACCAGCTTGCGCGCGCGCCAGCCGCCTGCGCGAACGGAATAGGTTTTCGAGACATTCCTGAGTTCGAGGATCAGGTCGTCCTCGACCACGGGGGGCGAGGGTTTGGCGACTTGCGGGATCATCGGCGCGGCGGCAAAGAGTTTGCGGGTGTAGCCGTGCCCCGGCGCGCCCAGTACGGCGGCGGCCGGGCCGCTTTCCATCACGTGGCCCTTGTTCATTACCACGACACTGTCGGCCATGTTCGCCACGACGCCCAGATCGTGGGTTACGAGGATCATCGCCATGCCGGTGTCGCGTTGCAGGTTTTTCATCAACCCCAGCACCTGTGCCTGCGTGGTCACATCGAGCGCCGTGGTCGGTTCGTCCGCGATCAGCAATTCGGGCTTGGCCACCATAGCCATGGCGATCATCGCGCGCTGGCGCATGCCGCCCGACATCTCGAACGGATAGGCGCGCCAGGCCCGCTCGGGATCGGCAAAGCCGACCCTCTCGAACGTGGCCAGCACATCGCGCTTGGCTTGCGCCAGAGTCATGTCGCGGTGCAGGGTCAGCACCTCGCTGACCTGATTGCCGATACGATGAAGCGGCGAAAGCGAGCGCATCGGTTCCTGGAAAATCATCGAAATCGCGTCGCCGCGTATGGCCCTCATGTCACGCGTGCTCAGGGTGAGCAGGTCGTGGCGCGTTGCACCGGTGCCGAATTCGATCGATCCGCTGCGCAATTGCGCTGTCCCCGGCAGGATGCGCAGGACCGAGCGGCAGGTCAGCGTCTTGCCCGATCCGCTTTCGCCCACCAGCGCCAGAGTTTCCCCTGCGTCGACGGAAAAGTTGACCCCTGCGACCACGGGCGGCGCATCGCCAAAGCCGATCGACAGGTTCTTTACGTCCAGCAGGGGGGGCATTTACCGTCCTTTGTTGCGCATGCGTGCCGATGGTCAGTCAACCCGATTCCGACACATAGGTCCATACACAGGTTATCGCGCGATTGTTGCTACACTTTTTTCGCGATCTGGCCCATGTAGGGCGAAAGCCTGAGGAATGTGTGAATGACCCAAAGCCGCCTTGATCTGTTCGTCGACCGCATGGTGTCCCAACGCGCCTGTCTGGACCACGCCGCAGCAGCCATCGCCAACTTGCCGGGACCAGTGTTCGAACTGGGCCTTGGCAACGGGCGCACCTATCATCACATGCGCCATATCATGCCCGCACGCGATATTTTCGTGTTCGAGCGCGCCGTCGCCTCGCATCCCGACAGCACACCGCCCGAGGACAGGGTGCTGCTGGGCGATGTCTATGACACGTTGCCTGCGGCGCTGACCCGGTTCGGGGCGACGGCGGCGCTGATCCACGCCGATCTCGGGGGGCACAATGCGGCCAAGAACGACATATTTGCCCACAACATCTCGCCCCTGGTCGAGCCGCTGCTGGTGGTGGGGGGGCTGATGGTGTCCTCGGACCGTATGTATTTTGACGCATTGGTCGAACAGCCCCTGCCCGTGGGTGCGGTGCCGGGGCGCTGCTTTATCTACCGTCGCGAGTCCTAGCGGCCGGGCGCGCTTGCGTCGGCCCGACCCTCCGGGGGGGATTTTTTCAAAACAGAGAAGCGGGGGACGTGGCGTCCTGATCTGTAGGGCTTGCCCTTTTGTCGAACTGTCATAGGCTGACCGCGCACATGCCGGGAAGAGGAACCCGCCATTTGCCTGCCTGGATTTGCGGAGGCCCCATGAGCGACAAGATTTCCTATTCCTGTCACGGCGACATAGCGGTGCTGACGGTGCAGAACCCGCCCGTGAACGCGCTGTCCCAGGCGGTGCGGCGGGGGCTGTGGGATGGGATGGACCGCGCCGAGCGTGATGCGGGCGTGCGCGCCGTTCTGATCGTCGGCGAGGGCCGCGCGTTTTTCGCGGGCGCGGACATCACCGAATTCGGCAAGGCCCCGCTGGAACCCTACCTGCCGGACCTGATCAACCGGATCGAGGCTTCGCCCCTGATCGTCGTTGCCGCGATGCACGGAGTGTCCCTGGGCGGCGGGCTGGAGGTGGCGCTGGGCTGTCACTACCGGATCGCGGTGCCGTCCGCCCGTGTGGGCCTGCCCGAAGTGCATCTGGGGCTGATCCCCGGTGCCGGTGGCACACAGCGTCTGCCACGTCTGACGGGGGTCGAGGCCGCGCTGGACGTGATGACCACGGGCCGCCAGATCGGGGCGGCCAAGGCGCTTGAACTGGGCATCGTGGATGTCGTGGAGGACGGCGATCCGAAGGAGATCGGCATCGCCTATACCGAAAAGCTGCTGGCCGAAGGCGCGTCACCCCGCCCGGTCAGCGCGTTGCTCTTGCCCGATCCGATCGACTGGGATGCCGCGTTCGAGGCGACGCTTGCCCGCTCGAAAGGGCAGATGTCACCCGCATGGTGCGTGCGCGCGATCGAGGCGGCCTATGAAGGCGACTTTGCCGAAGGGCTGAAGGCCGAGCGCCGGATATTCTTCGACCTCATGCAGACCGATCAGCGCAAGGGGATGATCCATGCGTTTTTCTCGGAACGCGCAGTGGGAAATCTGCCCGAACTCAAAGGGATTACACCCCGGCCCTTGGACGACATCGGTGTGATCGGCGGTGGCACCATGGGTGCGGGGATTGCAACAGCCGCCCTGTTGGCGGGTCTGCGGGTACACATGCTGGAAATGTCGCCCGAAGCGGGCGAGGCCGCGCGCGGGCGCATCGCGGGCAACCTTGCCGGAGCGCTGAAACGCGGCAAGATCAGCGCGGCGCAGCATGGCGCGATGCTGGATCAGGCATTGCGGATCGTGACCGCTTATGACGCGCTTGCGGATGTCGATCTGGTGATCGAGGCGGTGTTCGAGGACATGGCGGTCAAGAAGGCGGTCTTTGCCGAACTGGACCGCGTGTGCAAACCCGGTACGGTGCTCGCCTCCAACACCTCGTACCTCGATATCAACGAGATCGCAGCGGCCACATCGCGTCCCGGCGACGTGCTGGGATTGCACTTCTTTTCCCCCGCCCACGTGATGAAGCTGCTCGAGGTCGTGGTGGCCGACGCAACCGCGCCCGAGGTGGTGGCCACCGGCTTTGCACTCGGCAAGACGCTGGGCAAGATCAGCGTGCGGGCCGGGGTCTGTGACGGGTTCATCGGCAACCGGATCCTGTCGACCTACCGCGCGGCGGCGGATCACATGATCCTCGACGGGGCCTCGCCCTATCAGATCGACGCAGCCCTTGAGGCGTTCGGCTTTGCCATGGGCCCCTTTGCGGTTGCCGATCTTGCGGGCCTCGACATTGGCTGGGCGGTGCGCAAACGCAAAAGGGCCGAGGGGCT
>CAZITF010000087.1:0-10081 GCA_964542095.1 uncultured Rhodobacterales bacterium | reverse complement strand
GGTGGACGACACCGAGAAGGGGGTGACCCATGTGGTGCGCGGGTCGGACCATGTGACCAACACCGCCACGCAAATCCAGATCATCGAGGCGCTGGGCGGCACGCCGCCCAACTTTGCCCACCACTCGTTGCTGACCGGCCCGCAGGGCGAGGCGCTGTCCAAGCGTCTGGGCACGCTGGCCCTGCGCGACCTGCGCGAGCAGGGGGTGGAGCCGATGGCGCTGCTGTCGCTGATGGCGCGCCTTGGCTCGTCCGATCCGATCGAGTTGCGCACCGACATGGCGGCGCTGATCGAGGGGTTTGACATCGCGCGCTTTGGCTCGGCCCCGACCAAGTTCGACGTGGCCGATCTGTTCCCGCTGACCGGGCGCTATCTGCAATCGCTGCCGCTGGAGGCGGTGGCGGATCGTATCGAGGCGATTGGCGTTCCTGCCGACAAGGCGGAAGCGTTCTGGACCGTCATGCGCGACAATATCGAGACGCTCGGGGATCTGGACGCATGGTGGGCCCTGTGTCGCGATGGCGCGGACCCGGTGATCGAGGACGAGGATCGCGCGTTCGTGGCCGAGGCCATGACGCTGCTGCCCGAAGCGCCATTCGGGGCGGATACGTGGTCGGTCTGGACCGGGGCTGTCAAAGAAGCGACCGGGCGCAAGGGCCGGGGCCTGTTCATGCCCCTGCGCAAGGCGCTGACCGGGCAGGCGCACGGGCCGGACATGGCCGCCCTCATGCCGCTGTTGCAGGTGGTCAAGGCGCGGTGACCTGCTTGCCGCCGCGCGCTGATCGTGATCGGCCCTCCGGGGGGGATTTTCTGAAAACAGAGAAGAGACGGGCCTGTGGCTGACGCGCAGGCCAAGTTCGTCTCGGGGTCGTTGTTGCGACATGTGACGGTGATGTCGCTGACCTCGGCGCTGGGCATCACTGCGGTTTTTCTGGTCGATTTCATCGACATGATCTTTATCTCGATGCTGGGCAAGGCCGAGCTGGCGGCGGCCGTGGGCTACGCCGGGTCGATCCTGTTTTTCACCACCTCCTTTTCCATCGGGATGGCAATTGCCGTCGGTGCGCTTGTCGCCCGTTCGCTCGGGGCGGGCCGCGAGGAGGAGGCGCGCACGCGCAGTACCCACGGACTGATCTATGGCGTCGGGTTTGGCGTTGTGTTCGCCGCCTTCGTCTGGTGGAACGTGCCGCTGTTCGTGGCCTGGATCGGCGCGCAAGGCGAGACGGCGGGACTGGCCGAGGGGTATTTGCGCATCATTGTCCCGTCGCTGCCGTTTCTGGTGGTGGGCATGATGGGCGGCGGTATCCTGCGCGCGCATGGCGATGCGCGCCGCGCGATGCTGGCCACGATCTATGGCGGCGGGGTCAACGCGGTGCTCGACCCGATCCTGATCTTCGGCCTGGGCCTTGATCTGACGGGCGCGGCGCTGGCGTCGGTCGTGGCGCGCGTGGTGATCGGGCTGACGGCGGTGCTGCCGATCCTGCGCCATCACGGCGGCTTTCCCCGGCCCGACCCGCGCGGGATGCTGCGCGATTTCAGCCCGCTTGTCGGCATCGGGTTCCCTGCCATCCTGACGCAGCTGGCAACCCCTGTGGGGCAGGCCATCGTCACCCGATCGATGGCGCAATACGGTTTGGAGGCGGTGGCGGGCATGGCCATTGTGGGCCGGTTGATGCCGGTGTCATTCGCCGTGATCTTTGCGCTGTCGGGCGCGGTCGGGCCGATCCTTGGCCAGAATTTCGGCGCCGGCAAATTCGACCGGGTGCGGGAGGGGTTCAATGCGGCGCTGATCTTTGCCGGGGCGGTGATCGTGGTGGTTTCGCTGGTGCTGTTTGCCATGCGCGGGCCGATTGCCGATCTGTTTTCGGCCACCGGCATCACCCGCGATCTGGTGTACCTGTTTTGCGGGCCGCTGGCGCTGCTGTTCTTTTTCAACGGGGTACTGTTCATCAGCAATGCGGCGTTCAACAACCTGGGCCATCCGTTCTATTCGACCGGCATGAACTGGGGACGCAACACCGTGGCGATGGTGCCGATGGTATGGCTGGGCGCGGCCCTGTTCGGCGCGCCCGGTGTGCTGATCGGGCAGGCGCTGGCGGGGGTGCTGTTTGGTGGTCTGGCCTGGGTGCTGGCGTTGCGGGTGATCGCGGCAGGCGGCGCGGTGGACGTGCCGCGCGACCGCTTTGCCCGCGAGGGCCGGTTATTGTCGCTGCTGAACCTGCGCAAGTAACGCGTCCGTCAGACCCCGCTCCTGCCGGGTCAATGTCTGCGCGCGCGGATAAAGCGGCGCGGCCCGGTCATCCAGCACCGGCGTGTCCCAGCCGTCTGTGGTGTCGAAGAAGGCGGCGGCCCCGTCCTCTCCGAATTCGCGCACGAAGCCTTGGACCACCACGTCCAGATAGCTGAGCAGGATGCGGTGATCGCCGTCGCTGCGCTGTTGGTCGGCGGGCACCTGATAGGCGGCGATGCTGCTGGCGGGTGCGTCATGCGCGACGTGCGGCGTCGCGTCGATGCGGGCATAGCCGCTTTCGCGTCGGTCCAGTGCCGCCCAGTCCGCGTTTGGCACGCTGGCGATCAGGCCGGTGATGCTGTGCCCCGGCGCGGGGTGGATCGACAGGAACACGACGTCGCGCAGGGCGGTGCGCACCCAGACCCGCCGCCAGCCGTGCAGGGTTGCACCGCGTGCCCGCGGATAGTCATGGGTGGCGCGGTTGACGAGGCTTCCATAGCCGAAGAACCACGGCGTCATGAGTCGGATGCGAGGTCTGCAAAGTGGCTGGCGACGGCGTCCCAGACGGCCTCGGACGAGGCCGTCAGCAGGTAGCCCGATGTCATCGAGGCGTTGTAGGCTGTGCCGTCGAGCATCGCCGATTTGCCGCCCGCCTGCTGGCAGAGCAGCACGCCTGCCGCGTGATCCCAGCAGTTCAGGTGCCCGGACAGCAGAAAGTCCATCGCACCCGTGGCCACCAGCCGGTATTCATGCGCCGCACAGCGCAGGGTGCCGACATAGGCCAGCACGCCGACCTTTGACCACATCAGCGCGCGATCCGCCGGTGGCATCATCCGTATGTGCATATAACCCTGCAACCGATCGAGCGGTTTGGAGTCCGCGGTGCGGATCGGGCGTTGCCGCCCCGTCCGGGTTTGCCAGACGCTGGGCGAAGTGTTGTCGGTCACGATCAGATCGTCGCCCACCGGGTCATAGATCAGCCCCAGCACCGGCTGGCCGAACCGGCACACGGCGATGATCGTGGCGAACAGTGGCATGCCCTTGGCAAAGTTCCAGGTGCCATCGACGGGGTCGATGATGAAGCACAGCTCGGCCTCGGCGATGCCCTTGAGCAGATCGGGTTTCTTGGAAACGGCCTCTTCACCCACCACGAGGGCGTGGGGGAAGGCGATTTGCAGCCCGCGCGTGATCATCGCCTCGGCACCGGTGTCGGCGGCGGTCACCAGATCGTTTTCGTCCTTCTTGGTGCCGATCTCGCCTGCGTCGAGGGTGCGGAAGCGCGGCATGATCTCGGCCCGCGCGGCGCGGCGGATCAGGTTGATCAGCTGGGTTTTCTGCGCGGGCGATAGGGGGGCGGTCACGGGCATCGGCAACTGGTCGGTCATGTGGGGCCTTTCATGATTCCATCGCTGTGCGGCAAGGTCGCATGCCTGTCGGGGCCTCGCAACGCGGCTTATTCGCGCCCGCGCAGGACCTGGGCGGGGCGGGCGGCGAGCGGACTCCAGGCAAAGGCGAGACCCGCGATCAGGGTTGCCGCAACGCCGCCGATAACGATGGCCAGGGCCGAAGGCCAGATGACCGTGAAATCGGTGTCCATGATGTAGTAGCTGACGGCCCAGCCCGCGGCGATGCCGGCGGCCAGGGCCACGGCCCCAGCGCCCAGGCCCAGCAAGGCGGCACGGGTCGCAAAGCTGAGCAGGATGCGGCCACGGGTGGCGCCCAGTGTTTTCAGCACCGCCGCCTCGTAGGTGCGCGCCTGCGTGCCAGCCGCCGCTGCGCCGATCAGCACGAGAAAGCCGGTGAGCAGCGTCGCCGCCGCCCCGTAGGACGTTGCCGCCGCGAGCCCTGCCAGCACTTCGGCCACCCGGTCGATGGCGTCCCGCACCCGGATCGCGGTCACGTTGGGATAGGCGTTGGCGATGTCGCGCAGGATCTGCGCCTCGGCCTGTTCCTCGGCATAGACGGTCGAGATGAAGGTGTGCGGCGCGCCCTGCAGCGCGCTGGGGTTCATCGACAGGATAAAGCCGATGCCAGCGGTCGAAAAGTCGACCTCGCGCAGGGAGGTAATCGTGCCGGTGATGTCGCGCCCGAGGATGTTGATGGTCAGCGTGTCACCCAGTTCGGTCCCCATTTCCTCGGCTTCTTCGGCGGCAAAGCTGATCTGTGGCGGGCCGGAATAGCCTTCGGGCCACCATTCGCCCGCGGTGATGCGGGTGTTGGGCGAGGGTTTTTCGGAATAGGTCAGCCCCCGGTCGCCACGCACCACCCAGTGGTCACCCGCCACGTCGCGCGCGGGCTTGCCGTTGATCTGCGTGACGACGCCGCGCAGCATGGGCGCGCGGTCGATACGGCTGACCGCCGGGTCGCTTTCCAGCCGCTCCGTATAGCCCGCCATCTGGTCGCGCTGGATGTCGACGAAGAAATAGCTGGGGGCGACGTCTGGCAGGTTGCCGGAAATGGCGTTGCGCAG
Source organism: uncultured Rhodobacterales bacterium (assembly GCA_964542095.1). Classification (GTDB taxonomy): domain Bacteria; phylum Pseudomonadota; class Alphaproteobacteria; order Rhodobacterales; family Rhodobacteraceae; genus Tateyamaria. Next base: position 5,381 of record CAZITF010000087.1, on the reverse strand, counting down.
GTTGCCGTCGATCTGGCCCACTGCCGCCAGTACCGACAGGCCAAGGCCGAGCGACAGGACGACCGATGCCGCCCCTTCGCGCGTGCCGGAAATCGCGCCCAGCGCCCAGCGCAGGGCGGGCCGCCCCTTGGCCCGTGGGGCGGCGCGGCGCGACAGCCAGCGGATGCCGGTGGCCGCGACCGCCAGCAGCGCGAGGGCAAATGCGATGCCGCCCGCAGTCCAGAGCGTCAGCCACCACGTGCCCGAAAAGACGCCCGCAAGGCCGATCAGGGCCACAAGGCCCGCGCCGATCCACAGCAGGTAGCGCGTGGCTGGCAGCAGACGTGCGGTGCCAAGCGCGTCGCGGAACAGCGTGGCGGCGCGCACGTCCTCGGCCCGGGCCAGCGGCCAGAGGGTAAAGACAAAGGCTGTGAGCAGGCCGTAGATGGCGGATTCAACCAGCGGGCCGGGGTAGATGGCAAAGCTGGCCGGGATCGGCAGGCGCGCCTCGATGACCGGGGCCAGCGCGAGGGGGATGAGTGCGCCAAGGGCCAGGCCGATGGCGATGCCGAGCAGGGACAGGGCGCCGATCTGGATGAAATAGGTCTGGAAAATGGTGCTGCGTTCGGCCCCGAGGGTGCGCAGGGTGGCGATCACGCTGGTCTTTTCGGCGAGATACGCGCGCACCGCCGCCGAGACGCCGACGCCGCCCACGGCGAGCCCCGAGAGGCCCACAAGCACCAGAAACGCGCCCAGCCGGTCGACGAATTCCGACACGCCCGGTGCGCCGTTGCGCGCATCCGTCCAGCGCAACCCGCTGTTTTCGAACCGTGCACGCGCGTCCCGTTCCAGTGCTGCCAGATCGGTGCCGGGGGGCAGGGCCAGGCGGTATTTCGAGGAAAACAGCGTGCCTGCCGCCAGCAGTTGTGCGTTTTCGAGGCTGGTACGGTAGACAATGGTGCGCGGCCCCAGTGCAAAACCCCCGGCGGCGCTGTCGGGTTCGCGGGTCAGTTCGGCGTTGAGGGTGAAGGTCTGGGTGCCGAGGCGGAACGTGTCGCCGATGGCGAGGCCCAGCCGGTCGATCAGGGCACGCTCCATCACTGCGCCGGGCAGATCGTTCTGGACGCCGAGGGCGCGGTTCAGGGGGATGTCGGGTGTCAGTTCGACCGTTCCGATCAGGGGATAGGCCCCGTCCACGGCCTTGATCTGGGTCAGCCCGCGTTCTGCCCCGTCGGGGCCGTCGACCACGGCCATGGACCGAAAATCGGCGATTTCCGAGACATCGGTGGCGACCTCGTTCATCCATGCCCGTTCTTCGGGGCTGGCGAAGCGGTAGGTGAAGTCGAGTTCCGCGTCGCCGCCGAGCAGGGCTGCGCCTTCGCGTTCGAGGCCCGCCTCGATGGCGGAGCGGACCGAGCCGACGGCGGCAATCGCGGCGACGCCAAGCGCCAGGCAGGCAAGGAAGATGCGAAAGCCCTTGAGGCCGCCGCGCAATTCGCGCGCGGCGAAACGGGCCGAGGTGGCGATACTCATTCGGCGGCGGCCTTCAGGTCGGGTTCCAGCGCCCCATCGGCCAGCCGGATCACCCGGTCGCACCGTTCCGCCAGTTCCGGTGCGTGGGTGACCAGCACCAGCGTTGCCCCGTGCCGGTCGCGCAGATCAAACAGCAGGTCCATGATGGCGCTGCCGTTTGCTCCGTCGAGATTGCCGGTGGGTTCGTCCGCCAGCAGGATTTCGGGCCGGGTGACCGAGGCGCGGGCCAGCGCGACGCGCTGTTGTTCGCCGCCTGACATCTGGCTGGGATAGTGCCCGGAGCGATGGCCAAGGCCGACGGCCTCAAGCTCGGCCGCGGCCCGGTCGAACGCATCGCGTGCGCCCGCCAGTTCCAGCGGCGTGGCGACGTTTTCCAGCGCCGTCATCGTGGGGATCAGGTGAAAGGACTGGAACACCACGCCCATGTGGCCGCGCCGGAACCGGGCCAGCGCGTCCTCGTTCATCGCGGTCAGGTCCTGGCCAAGTGCGTGGATGGACCCGCCGGTCGCCCGTTCGAGCCCGCCCATGATCATCAGGAGCGAGGATTTGCCGGATCCGGAGGGGCCGACCAGCCCCACGGTCTCGCCCCGCGCGATGTCGAGTGTGATTCCGTGCAAGATATCGACCCGCCCGGCATTGCCATCAAGGCTGAGTGCCGCATTTTTGAGGGACAGGACTGGATCGGACATGGAGGCGCGCCTTTATTATCTGCTAAGGGGTCATATGGAGGTCAGATCGACATGAGCAAGGCAATGGGCGTGATTGTTCTGATTTTGTGGCCCGGGCTGGTCTGGGCGCAAGGGGTGACGATCGCTGCGTTGGGCGACAGTCTGACGCAAGGCTATGGCTTGCCTGCCGGGCAGGGGTTCGTGCCGCAGCTGGAACGCTGGTTGCAGGATCAGGGGCAGGATGTGACGGTGATCAACGCGGGCGTGTCTGGCGATACGACGGCAGGAGGGCTGTCACGCGTGGACTGGACCCTGACGCCGAATGTGGACGGTCTGATCGTGACTCTGGGCGGCAATGACCTTTTGCGCGGGATTTCTCCGGAGGTGAGCCGGGCCAATCTGGACGGCATTCTGAAGGCGGCTGACACGGCCGGGGTCGCGGTGTTGCTGGTGGGCATGCAGGCACCGGGGAACTATGGGCCGGAGTACAAGGCGGCCTTTGATCAGATGTACCCCGAACTGGCTGCGACCTATGGCACGTTGTATGCCGAGAGCTTTTTTGAAGGCTTGGGGGGCGCGGGCACCGATCCGGCGTCACTTGGGGAATTCATGCAGGCGGACGGGATACATCCCAATGCCACCGGGGTGGCGCGCATCGTCGAGGGTCTGGGGCCTGCGGTGCTGGACCTTGTGCGTCGGTCGCAGTGACGTGCCGGGCCGGTTCTTCCTGACGGAGTCGATGGAGGCGCTTTCGGACGCTTTGGGCGTACCGGCAGACGTCGTCGGCAATGAGCCTGCGCGCCGCAACATCGCACCGGGCCAGGAGATCGTGGTGTTTGACGGGGCGCTGGGGCGCATGCGCTGGGGCATTGTTCCGGTGGGCCGCGTGAATGCGCGGGGCCGGCCGGTTATGGAGCAGATGATCAACGCGCGCAGCGAGACGGTGTTTGACAAGTCGGCCTTTGACGGGGTGGGGCGCGCGGTGATCCCCGTGAATGGCTGGTACGAATGGACGGGGGAGACGCGCCGCAAGACCGCGTGGCGCATTGCGCCGAAGGCCGGCGGGTTTCTGTTTTTTGCCGCCATCACCGATGTCTGGACAGCGCCCGGTGGTTTGCAGGTGCGCCAGGTGGCTGCTGTGACCTGTGCGCCCAACCGGGACGTGGCACCGATCCATCACCGCATGGGTGTGCTGCTGGAGCGCGCCGAGCTGACCGTATGGATGGGCGACGATCTGGAGGCGGCCAAGGCGCTGATGGTGCCCTGGCCGGAGGGGCGGCTGGAGATTTCGCAGGCGGGGTATGTCGATTGGGACGCCCCGTGATCCCAAGGACGCTGCGCGACGCCGTTTCATGAGGGGCTCTGCCCCGTCGCTGGCGCGACTCCCCGGGATTTTCCTGAAACAGAGAAGAGAAGGGGGCGGCGCATGGTTGATGCACCGCCCCGGATGTCAGGTGGCGAATCTGGTCGTCAGGCCAGTGCGATATTCACAGCACTTTCGCGCCCGTCGCGGCCCGCTTCGAGGTCGTAGGTGACCTTTTGATTGTCGGCAAGGCCGGTGAGGCCGGAGCGTTCCACTGCGGAAATGTGGACAAAGATGTCCTTGCCGCCGCTTTCGGGTGCAATAAAGCCGTAGCCTTTGGTTGTGTTGAACCATTTGACGGTGCCGGTGGCCATCGTCGTAACTCCTTGTTTCGTTCTGCCCGCGTTATGCGGCAGATTGGCGTCGTCATGTGATCGAATGACTGAGCCGATAGGAGCAGTTCGATAGATGATGTAGCCATTCAACGATGGCTGATTTTTGCCGCAAATCAAGTTTTTTGAGACGGATTCCGGTTTGTGGCAAGTTGCCGCTTCTTTGGGCGATTGTCGGAATTGACCGCGCGGGAATAATTTTACCAGTTGATAAAAATAATGGCGTGTGAGACCGTTTTGCAGGAATTGAGCTGTTGTTTGGGAGCATACATGACGCACTCTCCTTTTACGCCGGGTCTGGCGGCAGGCCGTCTGGACGACGCGGACTATGCGGAAAACTTTTCCGATCTGCACCCTGCACTGGATGCGCATGAGGCGCTGGTGGCGGCGGATCGCTGTTATTTCTGCCATGATGCGCCCTGTATCGCGGCCTGTCCGACCGACATCGATATCCCGCTATTCATTCGCCAGATCGCGACAGGCACGCCGGATGCGGCGGCCCGGACCATTCTGAGCCAGAACATCATGGGTGGCATGTGTGCCCGCGTCTGCCCGACAGAGACGCTGTGCGAAGAGGCTTGCGTGCGCGAACTGGCCGAGGGCAAGCCGGTGCTGATCGGGCAGTTGCAGCGCTATGCGACGGATCATCTCCAGGCCAGGGGGGTGCATCCGTTCACCCGCGCGCCGTCCACCGGCAAAACGGTGGCCGTGGTTGGAGCAGGCCCGGCGGGGCTGGCCTGCGCCCATCGCCTCGCGATGCTGGGTCACGACGTGGTCGTCATGGATGCGCGCCCCAAGCCCGGAGGGCTGAACGAATATGGCATTGCCGCCTACAAGACCCCCGAGGGGTTTGCGCAGGCCGAGGTCGACTGGTTGCTGGGCATCGGCGGCATCACCTTGCGGCACGGCACGGTGCTGGGCCGCGAAGTGACGCTGGATGGATTGAAGGCGGAGTACGATGCGGTGTTCCTGGGCATGGGGCTGGGCGGGGTGAATGCCCTGTCCATCGAGGGCGGCGACAAGGACGGGGTTCTGGATGCGGTCGATTTCATTGCCGATCTGCGCCAGGCCTCGGATGTGGCTACCTTGCCTGTGGGGCGCGATGTGGTGGTGATCGGCGGGGGCATGACGGCGGTGGATGCGGCGGTGCAGGCCAGGCTGCTGGGCGCGCTGAACGTGACGCTGGCCTATCGTCGGGGCCGGGATCGCATGAATGCGAGCGTGTTCGAGCAGGATCTGGCCGCCTCGAAAGGTGTGCGGATCATGACCCATGTGGTGCCCCGCGCGATCCATGGCAACGGGGCCGTGCGCGAGATCGAGTTCGAATATGTGAACCCGGACATGACCGGGACCGGACAGACCGTCCGCATCGCCGCAGATCAGGTGTTGCGCGCCATTGGCCAGACGCTTGAGGGTGACGGCCTGCCGGCGCTCGAGAATGGCAAGATCGCGGTCACGGGTGCCGGCCGCACTTCTGTGGCCGGGGTCTGGGCCGGGGGCGATTGC
>CAZITF010000086.1:3485-10144 GCA_964542095.1 uncultured Rhodobacterales bacterium | reverse complement strand
GGATCCTTCTCGCCGGCCTCGATCTCTTCCTGGGTCAACTGGTTGTTGGCGATGGGATCAAAACCCTTGACCCCGGCCGCCACATCACCGTCGGCAATGCCCTGCACTTCCAACTCGTGCATCTCGACAAAGTCGGCAATCTGCTTGAAGCTGAGAGTCGTGTTGTCCACCAGCCAGACGGCGGTGGCCCGTGCCATGATCGGTTTTGCCATTTTTTAGTGCTCCTTCGCGCATATCTTTCCCGTCGCCCGAATTGGGCGGCCCTGGCATCCAGGGCGGGTTTCCGTTGTGGGGGAACTTGGGTGGCGTATAAGTGGCATCGTGAAAAAAGGAAAGCCAAATGCGCGCACTCTTGATCTGGCTGTGCCTGGCCACACACCTCTGGGCCGAAGGGGAAAAGGCCGGGACGTTCGACTATTACGTACTCAGCCTCAGCTGGTCACCGAACTGGTGCGCCTACGAAGGGGACGCGCGCGACTCGGATCAGTGCGATGCGCGCAACGACTTCGGCTGGATCATGCACGGGCTCTGGCCCCAGTTCCACCGCGGGTTTCCCTCCTATTGCCGCACCTCCGAGCGGGCGCCATCGCGTGGCATGACCGCCGGCATGGCGGACATCATGGGCACGGGCGGGCTGGCCTGGTACCAGTGGAAGAAACACGGGGTCTGCACCGGACTGTCGGCGGGCGACTACTTCGCCCTGTCGCGCGAAGCCTACGGGCGGGTGGTCCGCCCGGCGGTGTTCCGCAAACTGGACCGGGAGGTCAGGCTGCCCGCCGCGGTTGTCCAGGAGGCGTTCCTGAAAGCCAACCCGGATATGGAACCGGACGGGATCACCATCACCTGCCGGGACGGCTACATCCAGGAGGCGCGGATATGCCTGTCGCGCACCCTCGACCCTGTGCCTTGCGGTCAAGACGTGGTGCGCGATTGCACGGCGCGCGATGCGCTGTTCACGCCGGTGCGCTAGAATGCGCCAACGCAACGCCTGCGGCAAACGCGGGAGCCTCCGGCGGCAGTATTTTTCGCCAGAAGAAACCATTTGTTAGGAAATACCGGTCACCTTCTGCGGGCGGTACAGGCTGCAGAGCCGATGGCCGCGCCAGGAGAAGCTGTGCTTCGCCTTTTGCCCGCGGTGCGCACAGGATGCGTGGCGCGGGCATTTTCTTTTGGCCAGAAATACTACGGGGGTGAGGCCGCAGGCCGAGGGGGCTGGCCCCCTACCCTCCGGCCACGTCCAGCACGATCTTGCCAATATGGTCCGAGCTTTCCATGCGCGCATGCGCCGCCGCCGCCTGATCCAGCGGAAACTCGGAATCCATCACCGGACCGATGCGCCCGGCTGCAAGCAAGGGCCACACCGCCTCGCGCAAATCCTGCGCGATGCGGGCCTTGGCCAGATCGCTTTGCGGGCGCAGGGTGCTGCCCGTCATGGTCAGGCGCCGGGTCATAAGCTGGACGAGGTTCAACTCGACCTTGGGGCCCTGCAAAAACGCGATCTGCACCAAACGTCCGTCATCGGCGAGGGCGTTCAGATTGCGCTGGACATAGGGGCCGCCAACCATGTCCAGAATCAGGTCCGCGCCGCCCTGTTCCTTCATCACGCCGACGAAATCAGCGTCACGATAGTTGATCGCGACCTCGGCCCCCAGATCACGGCAGGCCTGGCACTTTTCCTCGGACCCGGCGGTGACGAACACACGCGCGCCGAAATGGTGCGCCAGTTGGATCGCAGTGGTGCCGATACCGCTTGAACCGCCGTGGATCAGGAAACGCTCACCGCCCTGCAAACCGCCACGGGTAAAGACGTTGGACCAGACGGTGAAATAGGTCTCGGGCAGGCAGGCGGCCTCTTTCAGCCCCATACCTTCGGGCACCGGCAGGCAATGGGCCGCAGGGGTTGCGACATATTCGGCATATCCGCCGCCGGGCAACAGCGCACAGACCGGGTCACCCACGGCCCAGCCACTCGCACCCGTGCCGATGGCCGCGATGGTCCCGGAGGCTTCGAGCCCCGGCAGATCGCTCGCCGTGGACGGCGGATTGTAGAGGCCGGCGCGTTGCAGGGCATCGGGGCGGTTCACCCCGGCCCATGCGACCCTGATCACAACCTGCCCATGGCCCGGTTCGGGGCGCGGACGCTCCACCACCTGCAACACTTCCGGCCCGCCGGGGGCGCTGATCTCGACTGCACGCATGGTCTGGGCCATCTGATCCGCTCCTTTTTTCGGCACCGTATCCTGATTGAGACCGGGAAAGGAACCCAAATGCGCAACCCTAATCGTTACGCGCGTTCCACATGCCGGGCAGGTCGGGGTTGGGCATGCGCGGAGGCGCCTTGATCTGGCCGAGCAACCAGTTGGGTCCGGCCAGCAAACCGCTCAGAGCCTTGTTGTCGCGCACCTGCGCCTTGAGCTTTTCGATCTGCATCACGTCCGCGATCCGGCGATCCAGAAAGGCCCATGTAGCCTGGTTGTCGATGCTGTCATCGCCCAGCCAGTACAGCACGGTGGCACTGTAAACCCCGGCCAGCGTCGCGCGCTTGGTGTACCAGTTCACATCGTCGGACGTGTCGCCCAGCGTGTCCCAGATCTTGTCCGCCGTGCCCCAGACGGCGCGCGCGCCATCGGCGGCGTGCATCGGCAGCGCAAACAGGGTGGTGCCCCGGCGCACCGCCTCCTTGTCGGTGACGGCTTCGATCCGGAACCGGACCCCGGCGGCGATCTTGTCACTGAAGCGTTCGGGCAATTCGTCGGACTTGAGCCGCGCGACCATCGCCGCATCGCCACGGGCGTGATAGGCCAGCGCAAGGTCGACCGCGCCACGCGGGCAGACCGCGCGGGCCATGGCCATGTCGACCCCCGCATCGGCGGCAGCAGCCCGGAACGTCGTCTCTGACCAGCCATCGAAGGCAACATGCATCAAGGCGGCATCCAGCAGCGCATCCCTGGTCGTCTCATAGGGTGTGGTCATGACGGTCTCCTGTTCCGCAAGGTACTGGACAAACTAGGGCACTCTTGCTATGTGGCCACTTCCTGCAAATCCTTGCAACTCGAAACTAGAAAGGTGGTGACAACCACATGCAGGTTAGTGTTCGCGACAACAATGTCGATCAGGCGCTTCGTGCCCTGAAAAAGAAGCTGCAGCGCGAAGGCGTGTTCCGTGAAATGAAGCTCAAGCAACATTTCGAGAAACCGTCCGAAAAAAAGGCGCGCGAGAAAGCCGAAGCGATCCGCCGTGCCCGCAAGCTGGCACGCAAGAAAGCGCAACGCGAAGGCATGATGTAAATCATACCCGCGACGTTTGACACAGTTACATCCCCCGTGGCCCCGCCGCGGGGGTTTGTTTTTGTGGACTAACCTTTTGCGTGACCCATTGATTTCGCTAACCTGAAGGTGTTTCGAACAATTCATTTTGGTGGGTCATGGAAAGTCTGATTGATCAATTAAGGATCATTGTCGGCGCGGGCTGGATCGGACCAGTGTTGTTGCTGACCAGCGCGGTCGCACTTGTTTATGCGATTGTACGCCTGCTTGGCCGCCGGTCTGCGCGAACACTCAACATCAAGCACCCGGACGGAGCAAACATAACAATCAAACCACCACCGCCGCCCGCCAGCAGACCAAAGCGGTCGATATTCGGATGGCCGAAGCGGCTCAGGACCGGCAAACCGCAAGTGTCGGTACAATCGCCACCGCCCTACATCCCCGAAGATGCCGACCTGACGATAACAGAGAACGAACAAGCCGAAACCGCGGACCCCGAAAAGCCGTTCGCCACCGATTTCTCCGACCCCTTCATCCCGCCGCCTCCCGGCTCTGTCACCACAGCCAGTCCGGGAACGCTTGCGGTGCCCCCTGTCGCGCCCATGCCCGAGGACCACCCCGACTACGACGTGCGGCGCGTCTATTTCGGCACCGACCGCAGGCCCGCCACGATGTCGCGCAATGTGATGAACTTCGGGCCGGAGCGGGCGGGCGAGTTGACCATCGGAATCGCCCATATCACCGTTCCGCGCAAACGGCCCTGGGGCACCATCCCGCGCCCGCGCAGGATCCCGCTGCTCGGCATCACCATAGAACGGGAAAAAGCGGCCAGGCACTTCACGATCTCCGATTGCCGCCCGGTGGACGAGGCCGAATTCCTGGCCACCGCCGGGGCCGAGGCGCACGGGGCGACGCGCTTTGCCAATTCGGCCTTCATTTTCATCCACGGCTTTAACGTCCTGTTCGACGCGGCCCTGTTCCGCTGCGCGCAAATGGCCGAGGACATCGGTTTTGACGGGCCCGCGTTCCTTTATTCCTGGCCCGCCATCGGCGGCGGCATCAAGGGCACGATCAACTATGTCACCGACATCGAAAGCGCCGATCAGGCGGCGGTGCATCTGGATGAATTCGTCGACCTCGTACTGCGGACGCCCGGCGTCGAACGGGTCCACATGATCACCCATTCCATGGGCAACAAGCTGCTGGCGGAATGGTTCGACAAGGCAGGCACCAAGATACAGGCGCGCAACACCAAGACCATCGACCAGCTGATCCTGGCGGCCCCCGACATCGACGTGGGCACGTTTCGCGATGTCAGCGACTACATGCAGAAATTTGCCAACGGGGTGACGCTTTTTGCCTGCGCGACCGACCTCGCGCTGATCGCGTCGAAAAAGCTGCGCAACGACTATCCGCGCGCCGGGGATGTGCCCAGCCTGACAGGTCCGGTGGTGGTACCCGGCATCGACACCATCGACATCAGTGCCGTGGGCACGCGGGTCTTTTCCCTGCGGAAATATCTCGGGGATGACTCTTTTCTGGATCACTCGCTGTTCGCCGAAGACCGCGAGATCCTCACCGATCTCGGCAACCTGATGCGGTTCGGAACCCGGCCCCCGGATGCGCGCACCGTTTCCTACATCCTTCAATCGCGGGACGGTGCCGACTACTGGGTCCTGCCGGTCTGACACGCTCAGCCCCACGAAAAACGCCGCCCCGATGGTTCGGAGCGGCGCTTGACCCCGACGCTTGGGTCAGGCCTTTTTCGCGAGCGAGTCGCGAATCTGCAACAGAACATCCAATTCGGATGGGCCTGCGGGGGCCTCTTCGGCTTCGGGTTCGGCGGGCATGGCCGCGTCCTTCACCTTGTTCACGAAACGCACCAGCATGAACACCACAAAGGCGATGATCAGAAAGTTGATGACCGCCATGATGAATGAGCCATAGGCAAACACGGCCGCCCCGGCATCGCGCGCGTCCGCCAGCGATGTGCCTGCGGCAACGTCGCCCGACAGCACGACATACATGTTGGTAAAGTCGACGCCGCCCAGGAACAATCCGATGAAAGGATTGATCAGGTCGGCCACCAGCGACGACACGATGGCCGTGAACGCCGCGCCGATGATGATACCAACGGCCATGTCCATGACATTGCCCTTGGCGATAAAGTCCTTGAATTCGTTTAGCATTTTTTGTCCCTCACCTGGTCTTGCGCAACCCGCTTTTGCAGTATTCTGCGCCGATGGACAGCAAATAACATATGGGACGACATCACAAAGGGTATTTTGATACCGTTTTTCCCCCCATGTCCTGTCACCGGACCCCGACAACATCTTGCCGCCCATCAGCGATCCGCGCGGACCGGATGGCCTGTCGGATTCCGGTGCGATCCCGAATTGCGCGACCGCAAGGCCCGGCAAGATGGTGCCAGGGCGCAGGTGGGCCGCTCCCCCGATCCCGACATTCCGCATATTGCGGCCGCGATCAGGCGGCGGCGCACATGTCCGCGGAAATCTTTTCGGCCATCATGATGGTCGGTGCATTGGTGTTGCCCCCCAAAAGGCGGGGCATCAGCGACGCATCGACCACGCGCAGCCCGGCAACGCCGTGGACCCGGCCCGCCGGGTCGGTGACGGCCATTTCGTCCGGCCCCATGCGGCAGGTGCCGACAGGGTGGTAAATGGTGTCGGCGCGCGCGCGAATATCCGCCTCCAGCGCGGCATCGCTACCGTCATGGGGATACAGCTTGTCACCGCGCCAAGGATCGAGGGGCGGGGCGTCCAGAATGCGCTCCATGGCCCGCGCGCCTTTCATCAGCATATCGAGGTCGCGCGCGTCGTGCAGATAGTTCGGATCGATTCGCGGTGGGCGCGAAGGGTCGGACGATTGCAGCCCCACATGCCCGCGACTGTACGGGCGCAGCACGCAGACATGGCAGGAATAGCCAAAGCGCAGATGGATCCTGCGCATGTGCTGATCCACGATCCCGACGACAAAATGCAATTGCAGGTCGGGGCGGTCGACACCCGGATCGGATTTCAAAAATGCGCCGCCTTCGGCAAAGGGCGAGGCGAACATGCCCGACCCGTCCTTGCGCCAGCGCAGACCGGCGCGGGCCAGACCCATCAATCCCCTGGGGCCAAGGCCGACGACATCATCGCGCCTGGAATGATGGCTGATGATGTAATCGAGGTGATCCTGAAGGTTGCGGCCGACGCCGGGCAACTCGTGGACCACGTCAATCCTGTGCGCGGCCAGTTCATCGCGCGGCCCGATCCCGGACAGCAGCAGCAACTGAGGCGAACCGAAAGCGCCGCCCGACAGGATCACCTCGCGCCCCGCTTCCACCAGCTTGATCTTGCAGCCGTGACGGATGCGGACGCCGACGGCGCG
>CAZITF010000086.1:0-3385 GCA_964542095.1 uncultured Rhodobacterales bacterium | reverse complement strand
TCGGCCCCGTGCAGATCATCCGCGCCCCGCACGTTGCCCTCGGAGCGTTTGAAAAAGGGCAGGACAGATTGCCAATCCCACCCGGTCGCCCCCAGATCGGCCCATTCGTCGTAATCCTGCGGAAGCCCACGGACATAAAGCATGGCGTTGATCGCGCTGGACCCGCCCAGGCCGCGCCCTCGCGGCTGGAACCCGCGCCGATTGTTCAATCCGGGCTGCGGTTCGGTGTGAAAGGCCCAGTTGTTGATCCGGGGACGGCCCGAAATCATCGCCGCCACCAGCGCCGGGGCGCGCACGAAAATGCCGCGCCCATGGCCTCCCGCCTCGATCAGGCAAACCGACACGTTCGGATCCGCGCTCAGCCGGGATGCCATCACGCAGCCCGCCGATCCGCCCCCGACGATCACATAATCGAATTTCATCCCGCCCCCCAAAAAATCGGTCTTTGACCCAAAGACCGGTCGGAAACCGACGCGGTTTCCTCACCACCCGCACCGTTTTTTTGCGTCAGAAAACGGAGCGGAGTCCGCGTTCGCCTCCGGTCGCGCCGCTATTTCGCCAGCGCACCTGTCAGAACATAGCGCAGAATACCGACCACCTGGGCCGGTTCCTGCGCCACGGCGAGCGCGGCGGCATCCACCTCTTTCAGGGCATGCGCATGCTCGGGTCCATGCAGGATGATCAGCGACTTGCCCAGCGCGGCGGCATATCCCGCGTCAAAGGCCGCGTTCCACTGCTTGTACTGGTCGCCAAAACGGACAACGACCACGTCCGCCTGCGCAATCCCCTTGCGGGTGCGGATCGCATTCACCATCGCGCCCTTGTGGTCATGCCAGTACTTGTCCGGCTCCGCCCCGAGGATCGCGACACCGCAATCATCGCTGGCCGCGTGACCGGTGACGGGCCCGTGAAAGGTCACGTCCAGCCCCTGCGCGCCGTCGATGATCTGCTCGCGCCAGTCCGTGTGGATTTCGCCGGATAGATAAACGTTCAGCATGTGCCTGCTCCCTTGGAATTGCTTTCGCCCCATCCTGTCAGGTTGCACGGCCGTGGCAAGGGTCAGACCCGTTTGGCCACCACAAAATGGCTGGGCGGGCGGGCCGGGTAATCGCCGGTCTCGATGATGTCGAACCCGGCGGCGGTGATGTCGGCCTCAAGCCCCGCGATGGTTTCAAAGCGGACAAAGGGGGCCTTGCCGACCCATTGCATCAACGGAATGAGCCGCTTGAGCAGGCCGAACTTCAGGCCCAGCCCGCGTTCCCCCAGACAGACGGATTTCGAGATGAACAGCCCGCCCGGCACCAGCAAATCGTGGATGCGCGCCATCACGGCGGGGGTGTCCTCGACCAGATGGAACAGGTTGAACGCCATCACGACATCGAAAACGCCGTCCTCCAGCGCGGGATCGAAAGTATCGGCGCACAGGAACTGCACGTTGTCCGCGGCAGGACGGGCCTTGGCCTGCGCGATCATGCCTTGGGCAAAATCCGTCGCCACGATGCTGTGGGCGTGCGGTGCCAGACGCAGCGCGGTCGACCCCGTTCCGCAGCCGATCTCCAGCACCCGCGCCGCCCGTGGCATATGCGCCACGACACGCTCCATCGTCGCCTCGTAGGCGGCCATGTCGGAAATGGGAGAGGCGGCGTATTTTTTCGCCATCCCGCTCCAGAAGTCCGGATTTGATTTCATTGTGTTTCTCCTTCATCCGCGCATATAATGACACGGCTTCAGGCTGAAAATACGCGAATTTTGCAGGTAAGGCATACAAAAACGCATGGATGCGACGTTTGACTGGAACCGTATGCGCGCGCTGCTTGCCACGGCAGAGACAGGCTCGCTCTCGGCGGCGGCCCGCAAGCTGGGGCTGACACAGCCCACCGTCGGACGCCAGGTCGCCGCGCTGGAACAGGAACTGGGGCTGGCCCTGTTCGAACGCACGGCACGCAGCATGACCCTGACCGATGCCGGGCGCGACCTGCTGGGGGACGCGCGGGCCATGGGGGATGCCGCCAGCCGGATCGCCCTGCTGGCACACGGACGGGCGCAAACGCTCGACGGAACGGTGCGCATCACCGCCAGCGACATGATGAGCGCCTATCTCCTGCCCGACACGCTCTTGAAACTGCGCAGCCTCGCCCCGCGATTGCGCGTCGACGTGATTGCCAGCAATGACATTCAGGACATCCTCAGGCGCGAGGCCGACATCGCCATCCGCCACGTGCGCCCCGAACAGCCCGACCTGATCGCCCGCAGCATCGGGGACGCACCTGCGCATCTTTACGCCTCAAAGGGTTATCTCGCCGCGCGCGGCAGGCCGACGCGGATGGCCGAGCTGGAACACCACGACTTCATCAGCATGGGCGATGACACGCTGTTCATGCAGGCGATGCAGCAGCGCGGCATTCCGGTGCAGGCCGCGAATCTGCGCGCCGGATCCACCAGCGGCATCACCATCTGGGAGATGGTGCGCAAAGGGTTCGGCATCTTTCCCATGTCGCGCGACATCGCAGACCGGTTCGACGATGTCGAGCCGGTGCTGGAAGGCATCACCGACCTGTCCTTTCCGGTCTGGCTGGTGACACATCGCGACCTGCACACCAGCCGCCGCATCCGGCTGGTGTTTGACCTGCTGGCCGAAACGCTCTAGCCGCGCAGGGTGCCGCCCGTCGCCTTGGTCACCTTTTCGACCACCTTCTGACCCACCGCCTCGATATCGGCATCCTTCAGCGTGGCATCGCGCGGTTGCAGGCGCACGGTGATGGCCAGCGATTTCTTGTCCGCCCCCAGCGATCCGCCGATGAATTCATCGAACACGCGCACATCCGCAATCAGCGCCTTGTCCGCACCGAGGGCCGCATTGACCAGCGTCAGCGCCTCGACATCGCCGTCCACCACAAAGGCAAAGTCGCGCTCGACCGCCTGCAAATCGCTGATCGCGAGCGCGCCGCGATTGGCACCCGCACTGCGGGGCATCGGCACTTTGCCGGGCCAGAGGGTAAAGGCCATGGCGGGTCCCTTGATGTCCATCGCCTCGACCACGCGCGGGTGCAATTCGCCAAAGACGCCCAGCACCTTCCTGGGGCCAAGGCAGATCATGCCGTGCCGCCCCGGATGCCACCAGCCCGGCGCACCGCGCAGGATCTGCACACGCGCGGGCGCTCCCATCGCGGCCAGCACCGCCTCGGCATCGGCCTTGACGTCAAACACATCGACCGCGCGCGACGCGCCATGCACGTCCTTCGGGCCCGTCCGACCGACCAGCAGGCCAGAGACCAGCAAATGCTGCTCGCCCGGCTCGCCACCATGAAAGGCGGGGCCGACCTCGAACAGGGCGACATCCATCAACCCGCGCGCCTGGTTGCGCGCCGCCGCCTGCAACAGACCC
>CAZITF010000085.1:0-10153 GCA_964542095.1 uncultured Rhodobacterales bacterium | reverse complement strand
CGATGACTACGAAAACGACGTCTATATCCTGCCCAAGCATCTGGATGAAAAGGTGGCCCGCCTGCATCTGGACCGCATCGGCGTCAAGCTGACCCAGCTGGACAGCGTACAGGCCGCCTATATCGGGGTGAAACCCGAGGGGCCGTTCAAGCCCGAGCATTACCGGTATTGAGGGCGCGGCGGGCTGAAGCCCGCCCTACACCTTTGGAGAAGGCCCCGCGTATTTGCGTCGGGGCCTTTTTCCTTGCGGTCAGTTCGACACTGCGTTGCTGACCCCGACCACGGACCCGATCAGTCCGAACACGGTGCGCACCGAGCCCACCGGGCTTTCGGTGGCCATCACCAGATCGTTCGGGTTGATCTGGAATTTGCGGGCGGCAAAGATGTCCTGGGCCGAGGTCAGGTCGATGGTGAACACGACCTGGGTTTTCGGCGGGCCGGACCCGTCTCTGCGCAGGGCGCTTTGCGGGTAATCGCGCAGGATCAGGATGCCCTTGGGGTTCGCCCGCGTGTCGTTCAACCCGCCCAGCAGCGCCAGTGCTTCGATGGCGGTGATGTGTTCCTGCCCGAACGGCACCACCGCTTCGGACCCGGTGGCGCCGAGGGCGACGAAATAGCGGTCGTCTTCCTCGACGATCACGCTGTCGCCGCCGCGCAGCACAACGTTGGCGGAGGGTTTCGAAAACAGCGTGTCGGCGCGGATTTCATAGGACCGGTTGTCGCGGATGACGCGGACCAGCGGATTTTCGAGGCCGTCGTTGATCCCCCCGGCGAGCGAGATCAGGTTCAGGATCGAAAAGTCGCGATTGGGCATCGGGTAGGTGCCGGGATTGCCGAATCCGCGCACGGCGCTGACCGAATTGTCAGGCCCTGACTGGAGCGTAAGCTGGACCTGAGCGGCGGGGGCGACCGCTTCGAGCCGGGTCTCGATCCGGGCGCGGGCGGTTTCGGGGGTGGAGCCGCCGACCTGCACCTCGTCGATATAGGGCACAAAGATGGTGCCTGTCGGGGATACGCGCAGACCGGTGAGGGACACGTTGTTGCTGCCCGGCGCAGTCAGCAGGGATCCGTCCTGACTGTCCCAGATCACCAGGTCGATCAGATCGCCCGGACGGATGAGGCTGGATTTCGGCCCGCGGGTGCCGCTGAACCAGTGATAGTGACCCGCCCGTCCGGTGACCGGCCACGCGCTTAGCCGGGCGATGTTGGCGGATGTGACCGGCACAACGGAAAAGCTGGCGGTGTCGTCGTTCTGCCTGCGCACCACTTCGCTTTGGATGGCAGCGCCGCGGGGCAGGGTGCAGGCCCCGAGGGTCAGCACCAGGCAAAGTGCGAGCAGTCTTTTCACCATTGATCGCACCCCGGATGCTTCCCCAAGCCCTTGCGGGGCACGCGCGCCACGTCAGAGCGTGGCAACGCGCCCGAAAGGACGTCATGAAACACGTATAACGTGAGGATCGGGGCCTGCAAGTGCTCGACCCCGGCGCGCGGCCGGGCTTAACCGCCTTTTCGCGGTGGGTTGCCGAGGTCTTCGGCTTCGATCACGTCGGCATCGGCATCGGCATCGGTATCGGGCGTGTCGCTGTCGACCACGGCGACGGCACCTGCGGCGGGGTCAACGGATTGTGCCCCCAGCAAGGGCAGCATTTCCGTACCACCCGGCATCGCGATTTCGGCGGCGGGCGGGCGTTTCCACGACAGGGTGTCGAAGGCCGCGCAATTGGTGCAGATCGGCGTCCATTCGGCGTGGATGTTCTGGCAATTGTCGCAGACCCATTGCGGGCCGCGCGGCGCGGACAAGGCACGGGTCAGCCAGCCCTGCACGACCGCGTCGCTGGCCCCCTGACCGCGTTCGATGGCGGCCATCAGGGTTGCGGAGCGTATCGTCGGGTCGGTTTCGAACAGATCGCCAAGGGCGCGCCGGGCCGCCGGGAAATCCTCGGCCGCGATGTTGAGTTCGCTCATCAGCATCCGCGATTCGGGATCGTCGGGATGGCTGCGGGTCAGCTGGGCAAAGCGTTTCAGGCGCTGCGCCGGCGTTTCGTCCGGTTCGATGGCGGCAAAGGCGGCGGCGAGGTCGGGATGGGGCCGGGCCTCCCACGCCTTTTTCAGCACGCGGGTGGCGTATCTTTTCTGGCCCTGCTCGATATAGCCCTGGGCGGCCATCACCGCGGCGGGGATCAGGTCGGGGGACTGTTTGTTGGCGGCAATCGCGGCCTCGCGGGCCTCGATGGTCTGGTCCTTGTCCAGCACCTGTTTGGCCTCACTCAGCGCCAGAACGGCATCGCGCCGTTTGTGCAGATCGCGCGGCAGGTTGCCGTATTTCAGCTTGGCCGACAGGGTCTGGCGGGCACCGGCCCAGTCCTTGTGACCGGCCTGGAGTTTCAGCAGAACGTCCTGCGTGTCCTCGTGCCTGGGTTTCAGCGCGAACGCCTTTTGCGCCAGTTTCAGGGCGGTGTCGGTGTCCCCGTCGGCGAGTTTCTGTTTCATGATCCCGCGCACCCCGACGAAACGCGTCGAATCGTTTTCCACCAGTTTGCGATAGGTTTCTTCGGCCTTCTTGCGGTCTCCGGCCAGTTCGGCGGCCTGTGCGGTCAGCAGGTTGGTGAGTTCGGGCCGGTTGAGATAGCGGTCTGCCTTTTCCGCCTTGGCCAGCGCCACGCGCCCCTCGCCCGAGGCCAGTGCCATCATGCCTTCGGCCAGTGCGTCGAACCCCTTGGCCGCCTTGTTGCGGGCAAAGTAGCGCGACAGCGCCGTGTCATCGCCGTTGAGGAATTTCCACACCGCCACCAGCAGGCCCAGCAGTTTCAGCCCGATCCAGATCGCAAGCACCAGCACGATCAGGGCAACCACGGATTGCAGCGGGCCCAGCGTGAATTCCTGTCCGGCCACGATGACGCGGATCCCGCCCTGGGCCTCGAGCAGATAACCGGCCCCGAGGGCCAACGCGGCAACGGCCACAATGAAGATGACGATTTTTACCAATGACCAGATCATGAATTAGGTCCCTTCAGAGTGCCGACAGGCGTTCTGCCAATGCGTTTGCCGCTGTGACGGCGTCCTGGCGCGTTTGCGCCTGTTCCAGCCATGGACCCATGGCATTTCGTGCGGGTTCGGGCAATGCCTCGGCCTCGGCCAGAGCGTCGCCAAGACGCCCCGCCCTGACCGCCGCCTCGACGCGGGACAGGACCGAGTTCGGGTCCGACCCTTCGCGCGGTTCCACCGCTCGGGCGCCAAGCTGGCGTTGCAGGAACCCGCCCAGACCGCTGCTGTCCTCGGCCATGCCGCGCGCGGCGGCAAGGGCCGCGCGGGCGGCGTCGGGGATCTGTTCCTGCAAGGTGGCAAGCGGTGTGACACCGACGCCAGCCACGCCTTTCAGCACCTCAGGGATGTCTGTTGCCCCTGCCGCTTGCAGATCGCCAAGCGCGGTTGCAAAGGGTTGGCCGGTATCGATGGCGGCCGTGATCCGCGTCATCGCGGCGCGCATCAGCGTGGCCCTGGCTTCGGCCGCCGCGTCGCTCTGGATCGATTGGGCGTTGGCCAGAAGTTGATCGATTTCGGCCTGTTGCGCCGCGGCGACCGCGCGCAATTCCGCCATGGCGGCATCCAGCGCCGCGTCCGGCACGTCGGCTGTCGGCGCGGGGGCGGCCACAAGCGCGTCGACCCGCGTCGTGATCACGTCGAGTCGTTCGCTGAGCGCAGCCAGCTGTTCGGGCACCGCGCCCATTTCGGCCACTTGCGCGGAGAGGTCGGCAAGCTGGTCCGTGATCGGGCTGAGATCAACGGCACCGTCCGTCACCGGCAACGGGCCGGGCAGTTCGGAAAAGGCCGTTTCCAGATTGGCGAGGCGGTCGTTGGCATCGGCGATGCCTTGCGCAATGGCGGGGTCGGCGGGGGGCGGCGGCGGATCGCCCGACAGCAGATCGCTGCGCCCTGCGACAAAGCCAAGCAGCGCGGTGAGGATGCCCGCGAAGATCATCGGCAGGACAGAGCCCCGCTGTGGTTCCGGCTGGACAGGCGTGGGGGCGGGCAGCAGCGCACTCTCAGGCTCAGGCTCAGGCTCAGGCTCAGGCTCAGGCGATTCGTCTGTTGCCTCGGGGGGAGTGGTGACGTCGGCCTTGCCGGCGATCACATCGTCGGGACCGGCTGACCCGGCGGCGGCCTCTTCCGCGTCGGTCGGGGCCGCCCCGGTCTTTGCCGTCTTGTCGGGCGTTTCGTCGATGACAGCGCCTTTGATGATCGTTTCATCCACATTTGAGGATTCGGTGGGTGACTCGCCCTTGGTGGTCTGCGTTGGGCGTTTGCGTTTAGCCACGGTCGTCTCCCCATTTCGATTCTGTCAGCGCAGAGCGCGCCATGTCGAACTCTACTCTGCGCGCCCCTGCCCCTCAACCCGCTGGATTACAATCGGTTCCGCTGAATCGTGTTGGCCAGAGCATCGCCCATTGCCTGTGCATCCGGGCGCGCCGCGATGGTCAGATCGGCAAGCGCGGCCCTGGGCAATTTCTGTGCGACCGCAGGGCTGAGGGCAATGGCATGGACATTCGAAAGCCGGGGCGCGGATGTCGCGAAATGCGCGGCGGTGCGGGGCGAAAACAGTGGCACAATGACGCGGGGCGCGGTTGCGATCACCTGTGTGGCCGCCTTGGTCAGTGGGCACAGTTGCTGATCATAGAGAGCGATGTGGCTGATCCGAAGACCGGCCTGCGCCAGACGGTGCGCGATGTCGCCCCGCGTGTGGACGCCGGACAGGTGAAACAGGCGGGCCGTGGGGTGCAGCGACTGCAAGGTGGCGACAAGGCTGTCGGCATCCGTGCCCGCCTGCCGGGCCGTCCATCCCCGCGCCTGTGCCGCGGCCGTGGTGGCGGGCCCGACGCAATAGGCGGTGCGCCCATGGCCGTCGGGGCCGGCGTTGACACCATTTGCCGATGTGAAGACCGCACCGTCCTGCGGCCCCATGGACAGGGTCGGCGACAGGTGTTCGATGTCGATCAGCGGGCTGAATACCGGCGCGAGGCGGGCGCGGAGCGGGGCGGGCAGGCGGGCCAGAAAAGCCTCTGACGCGGCCTGCGGGCGCGTGAGGATCAGGGGGACAGGTGCATTGTTTGCCACAGGTCAAAGTGTTACCTCGCGCATGCATCAGGTGCAACGGAACTTGGCCCATGACCCGCGCCCACACCTTTCTGGGAATCGAGAGCAGCTGCGATGACACCGCGGCCGCCGTCGTGCGCGGCGTGCCGGGAAATATGAGCGTGCTGTCCTCGGTGGTGTTCGGACAGACCGAGTTGCACGCGGCCTTTGGCGGCGTTGTGCCCGAGATCGCGGCGCGCGCCCATGTCGAACGGCTGGATGTGAGCATCGTCGCGGCGCTTGAACAGGCGGGTATCGGGCTGGACGGGCTGGACGCGATTGCGGTGACCTGCGGCCCCGGTCTGATCGGCGGCGTGGTGTCCGGGGTGATGATGGCCAAGGGGCTGTCTGCCGCCACGGGTTTGCCGATGTACGGGGTGAACCACCTGGCGGGCCATGCGCTGACGCCGCGATTGTCGGACGGCGTCGCCTTTCCTTACCTGATGCTGCTGGTATCGGGCGGGCATTGCCAGTTCCTGATCGCCCATGGGCCGGATCGGTTCGAGCGCTTGGGCGGCACCATCGACGACGCGCCCGGCGAGGCCTTCGACAAGGTGGCGCGCCTGTTGCGGCTGGGCCAGCCCGGTGGCCCCGCGATCGAGGCGATTTCGGCGCAGGGCGACGCGACCCGCTTTGCCTTTCCGCGCCCCCTGGCGAACAAGGCGGGCTGCGATCTGAGCTTTTCCGGTCTCAAGACGGCGGTGCTGCGCGCGCGGGACGATCTGGTGGACGCGCAGGGCGGTTTGCACACGCAGGATCAGGCGGACCTCGCGGCGTCGTTTCAGGCGGCGGTGCGCGACAGTCTGGTGGGCAAGAGCGCGCGGGCGCTTGAGCGGTATCTGGCCCTGGCCGCCGATCAGCCGACGTTCTGCGTGGCCGGGGGCGTTGCGGCGAATATGGCCATTCGCGCCGGGTTAGAGACTGTTTCGCGCGAGACGGGCGTGCAATTTCTGGCCCCGCCGCTGGGCCTGTGTACGGACAATGCCGCGATGATCGCCGCCGCCGGGATCGAGCAGATGGCGGTGCGTGCACCCGATGGCATGGACCTGTCCGCGCGCCCGCGCATGCCACTGGACACGGACAGCGCGGCGATGCTGGGGTCGGGCAAGAAGGGGGCCAAGGCATGAGCACTGCCGTCATCGGCGCGGGCGCTTTCGGCACGGCTCTGGCGGTGACCCTTGGACGGCAGGGACCGGTGACCTTGTGGGCGCGCGACGTCGGAGACATGGCGGCGCGGCGGCAGAATGACCGGCGGTTGCCCGGCGTGACCTTTCCCGACGATTTGTCCGTTTCGGCCCATTTAGAGACTGCTTTTGCCGCCGATACCCTGCTGTTGGCCCTGCCGATGCAGGCGCTGGGCGGTTTTGCGGCTGCGCATGATCTGGGCGGCAAGACCGTGGTGGCCTGCTGCAAGGGGATCGATCTGAACACCGGGTCCGGGCCGTCGCATATTCTGCGCGCGGCAAGGCATGTGGCGGTTCTGACCGGCCCCAGCTTTGCCACGGATATTGCGCGGGGGCTGCCCACGGCGCTGACGCTGGCCTGTGCGGAAGAAGAGGTCGGGCGGGCGTTGCAGGCGCAACTGTCCACGCCCGCCCTGCGCCTGTATCGCAGCACCGATGTGATCGGCGCGGAACTGGGCGGGGCGCTGAAGAACGTGATTGCGATCGGCT
Source organism: uncultured Rhodobacterales bacterium (assembly GCA_964542095.1). Taxonomy (GTDB): domain Bacteria; phylum Pseudomonadota; class Alphaproteobacteria; order Rhodobacterales; family Rhodobacteraceae; genus Tateyamaria. The sequence goes on along the minus strand of CAZITF010000085.1, from coordinate 3,350 downwards.
GTGGCGCGGTGATCGGGGCGGGTCTGGGCGACAGCGCCCGTGCGGCGCTGATGACACGCGGGTTTTCGGAAATGCAGCGCGTCGCCCGCGCCTTTGGGGCGCAGGCCGACACGTTGATGGGGCTGAGCGGATTGGGCGACCTGACGCTGACCTGCACGTCCGACCAGTCGCGGAATTACCGGCTGGGCCTTGCCCTTGGCGCGGGACGTCCGTTTGATGCAAGCGTGACGGTCGAGGGGGCGGCGACGGCGCGCGCGCTGCGCAAGGTGGCGGCGGAGCGGGGGCTGGACCTGCCCCTGTGTGCCACGGTGGCCGATCTGGTCGAAGGCCGTGTGGATATGAAGGGCGCGATGCACCAGTTGCTGGGCCGCCCGCTAAGGGAGGAATGAGATGGTTTTTGCACTGATGGCCTGGGACAAGCCGGGCGCGTTGCCCATACGGTTGGACAACCGGCCGGATCATCTGGCCTATCTGGACAGCACCGGCGTGGTGCAAAAGGCCGGCCCGTTTCTGGATCCGGACGGCCAGCCCTGCGGGTCGCTGATCGTGCTGGACGTGCCCGACATGGCCGCCGCGCAGGCCTGGGCCGACAATGACCCCTATGCCAAGGCCGGTCTGTTTGCCGATGTGAAGATTACCGCGTGGAAACAGGTGGTGGGCTCATGAAATACTGGCTGTTCAAATCCGAACCCTCGACATGGGGCTGGGCCGATCAGGTCGCCAAGGGGGACGCGGGCGAGGAATGGGACGGTGTGCGCAACTATCAGGCGCGGAATTTCATGCGCGAGATGGCGGTGGGGGATCGCGGGTTCTTTTACCATTCGCAGACCGAAAAGGCCGTTGTCGGCATCGTTGAGGTGATCGCCCAAGCGCATCCGGACAGCACCACGGACGATGACCGCTGGGAGTGTGTGGACATAAAGGCGGTGGCCCCGGTCAAAACGCCCGTCACCCTTGAGATGGTCAAGGCGGATGCGCGGTTGTCCGAGATGGCCCTGATCCGCAATTCGCGCCTGTCCGTCCAGCCGGTGACGGAACAGGAATGGCGGATCGTCTGCGAGATGGCGGGGGTGCCCGCATAATCGTTTGGCGTTCGGGCCTGTATCTGCCAATTTGCACTAAAGTGCAGAGTGGGAGAGAGACATGGGATTTCTTGCAGTTGTCGTCGCGGGAATCGCGGGGTTCATGTTCGGGGCGGTCTGGTACACGATCATGGCCAAACCCTGGATGGGCGCATCGGGCGTGCCGCTGAATGACGCGGGCGACGCCCCGGCCAACCGGTCGGATCCGGTTCCCTATATCACCAGCATTGTCGGGGCGATTGTGGTTGCGGGCATGATGCGCCACGTGTTTGCGCTGAGCGGGATCGATACACTGGGCGCGGGCCTTGTGTCGGGGTTGGGCATCGGGCTGTTTCTGGTCAGCCCGTGGATCGCGACATTTTACGCATTTGGCGCGCGCCCGTTTCGCCTGACACTGATCGACGGCGGCTATGCCACGTTCGGCTGTACCGTCATCGGCACGGTTCTGATGCTGTTCTGAAAGAAAAGGGGTTCTGACCCAAGATGATCAGAACCCCTTCACCCCTCGGCACGCACTCCCAAGAGCCACCGCACGTGTGCTGAAAAACAGGGTCTGACCTTCTGGTCTGACAAGACAGGCTTAGGAAAAACCGCGCCCGAACGCAAATCCAAAGTCCTTAGGATTGGAGTCAAAACAGAAACACCCGCTGGATCAGCGGGTGCTCTGGTCTGTGATTTGGGGGCAGGTCAGCGGTAGGCCGATTCCTTGCCGAAATGTTTGGTCAGCATGTAATAGACCACGGCGCGGTATTTGTTGCGCTCGGATTTTCCATAGATTTCGATGACCTTGTTGATCGCTTCCATCAACTCGGGACCGTCACTGAGGCCGAGTTTCTTGATCAGGAAATTGTCTTTCACGGTTTCCAGTTCGGATTTCTGGCTGCCCGCAACGGTGGACGCATCCGCGTTGTAAATCGACGGACCGCAGCCAATCGTCACCTTGGTCAGCAGGTCCATGTCCGGCGTCATGCCGCACTTGTTCTTGAGGTCGTCCGCGTATTGCGCGATCAGATCGTCGCGTTTGCCCATCTTTAAATCTCCCACCGGTGTTTTGCGCCCCGTTATTTCGGCGACGCGTGTCATTGCAATTGAGTTCGCGCAGGTTAGCGGGAAAATTTCCCGGCACAAAGCGATTTTCAGGGGGAATGTCGGGTCAGATTTCCCTGTTTGTCGCGATACCGGTTGATCCTGATCCGTTTTCCGGTTGCGGCGGGTCTGGCTGGGGGTGTCTTAGAAGTCGAGGTTTTCGACGCTGAGCGCGTTTTTCTGGATGAATTCGCGGCGCGGTTCGACCACATCGCCCATCAGTTTGGTGAACAGGTCGTCGGCCTCGGCCATATCCTCGACCCGCACCCGCAGAAGCGTGCGCGCATCCGGGTCCAGCGTGGTTTCCCACAGTTGGTCGGGGTTCATTTCGCCCAGACCCTTGTAGCGTTGCAAAGACAGACCCTTTTCGCCCTCGGCGAGGATCGCATCCAGCAGGTCCATCGGCCCCATGATCTGGAGGCTCTTGTCCTTGCGGTGCAGGCTGGCGGGGGTGCCGTAGACGTCTTGCAGGCTTTGCGTGAACGTGCCGGTCTTGCGCGCCTCGCCCGAGCGCAGCATGCGCCCGTCCAGCGTGCGCACCTCTTCGACGCCGCGCAGGATGCGGGCCAGCCGCACGCCCTGGTCCTGCGTGATCCGGCCTGCCCAACCGCGTTCCCATTCGAGCGCGATCAGGTTCAGCCGTTCGGCCACCTTGTCGGCCACGCCCTGCAAATCGCCATCGACCGCGCCGGGCACAAAGGCCCCTGCAATCGCGGCCTGTTCCAGGATGTGGCGGGGGTAATGCGTCGGGAAGGCTTGCAGCACGCGGCGCAGCTGCCGTGCCTCTTCGACCACGCGGACCAGATCCTGCCCGGCGATTTCCTCGCCGTTGCCCTGCCGCAGCATGGCCCCGTCGATCCCTTGCTGGATCAGGTAGTCCTGCATTTCGGCCTCGTCCTTGAGGTAGACCTCGGATTTGCCGCGCGCCACTTTGTAAAGCGGCGGTTGCGCGATGTAGAGGTATCCGCCTTCGATCAGTTCGGGCATCTGGCGATAGAAGAAGGTGAGCAGAAGCGTGCGGATGTGTGCGCCGTCCACGTCGGCGTCGGTCATGATGACGATCTTGTGGTAGCGCAGCTTGGAAATGTCGAATTCGTCCCGCCCGATGCCGGTGCCCAGCGCCATGACCATGTTGCCGATTTCCTGACTGCCGAGCATCCGGTCGAACCGCGCCCGTTCCAC
>CAZITF010000084.1:0-10409 GCA_964542095.1 uncultured Rhodobacterales bacterium | reverse complement strand
TAGTGGTCAGGGTAATTTCTGACGGAAATTCTCGCAATGGCTTTGCGGTGGGCCGCTGTGTTTGAGCGGATTTGCGTCGATGCGGGCGGCCCAACGCAAAGCGGCCCCGGCTGTGTCAGCGGGGCCGCTTTGGCGTCGTGTTTGCGTTGGGATTACTTGTAGCCGAAGGCTGAATCCGGCATCCAGTCCGGTGCCCCCTTGCCCGCCCGCATCAGCAGGCAGGACGTGCCGACCCGCTGGAAATAGGTGATCTCGACCGGGTACCAGCCTGCCTGTGGCACTTCGACCTCGACAGGGCGCGTTTCCTGGCAGGTTTGCCGTCCGTCGAAATAGCCGACCTCTTGCCCGCCGATCCGTGCATCGAGCCCGTCATTGGTCAGGAAGTCGATGGTGTAAGTGCCGGCGCTGTCGAATTTCACGAATCCCGAGATACCGGCCACGACCTGTTCGGCCTGTTTGGAGGTCAGTGTCTTGTCCCCCTTCGCGGTATCGCGATAGTCGAGCCCTTTCAGGGGTTTGCCCGGCCTGGCCTCCTTGAGGTAGCGCCGCGCCTGGTTGAGTGTCTTGACGTCCAGCGGGTAGGTGTATTTGACCGCCAGCCCGGATTTCAGCCCGCTGGGTTGCGGGTTGGCGGGCTTGAGTTTGAGCGGTGCGGCCGAGACGCTGGTGGCCATGAGCAATGCGACCCCTGCAAGGGCGGCTTTCGATACCATCTTCATTCGTTTACTCCCTTGATCTGGCCACTTGCCGTGACCTTGAACTGGCGGCACTCTAGAATGCGCAAGGCCGTCATGACAACCTGTGCGCCTGAGATTGTGATGTCCTGCCTCAGGGTGCCCGGTAGAACAGGTAGCGTTCGGGGTCGATCGTGTCCGGCCCCTTGATCGGTTCGAAGCCGGTCAGTGGTTGTTGCGACAGCACCAGCCCGCCCGGTGTCATGACATCCGCGATCAGCGGGCTGAGCGCCCCCCCTTCGGCGACGTCCAGTGCCTTGACCCCGTGTCCGAAGTCGTAATGCGCAAGCGCCATCCTGTGCCCTTGGTGCGCGAGTTTGCGCAGCATGTCCTCTGCCTCGCCCTGCAGGAAGTCCCGGGCGGGGGGCACGCAACTGGGGTGTGGGGAGAGCACCCGGTCGATCACCCAGATCCGCCGGTCGGGGATTTCCTGGCGCAGGTGGTCGTAGGTCCGTCCGTTGCCCAACCCCAGTTCGAGGATGTCGCCGGGGATGTCGCTGATCTGCCCGGCGGCCCAGTTGATGCCGTCGATCTGCGCGCTGAGGCGGCGGCGCATGGATTCAAGTCTGCTCATGTTTCTCGCTTTTCATGGTCCAGGGGGTGGCACCGCCGTCGAGCAGTTCGCCAAGGAATGCGGCGCAAAAAGCCCGGATCGCGTCGCTGTGGACGAGGTGGTGGGTCAGCAGGCCGAACGGTTCCGTATTGTCCTCGCGCCCGCTGCGCCGTGCATCAAGATGGGCGCAGGCCTGCGCAATCAGGTGGTCCGGGTCCACGAGGTCACGGCTGCCTTTCCACCAGATCGGGTCGATATGGGTGTTGATCTGCGCAAGGTCCGGCGCTGCTTCGCGGGTGGGTCGCGCGCCGAATGTCGACACGGCGCTGTAGCCTTGCGCGGGCAAGGCCGCAGTGACCCCGGCCCCGATCCGGTTCCAAGGCGGCACGAACATGGGCCGCAGCGCCGTGCCAAAGAGGTCGCGCATCCGGGCAAGGGCGCGTTGCGTGTCGGACAGCGCGTCGGGGCGGGGGGTCTGGAACTCGTTCTTCTTGCCCGCGCCGCCGCTGTGATCTGCATGGGCCCAGCCATGGACCACCGGGATCAGCGTGGCCGGATCGATCCGCGCGACCAGCGTGGCATCGGCGTGGGCGGGAATGATGGCGAGGTAGACAGGCACCTGCACACGTGCGCTGAGCGCCACCAGATCATCGAGCGCCGGGGTTGCCGCCACAGCATCGTCATCGCGCCACCAGATCGGCAGGGCGAGGCCGTCGCCGCGGTGGCGCGCAAGGGCGGCGCGCAGGGGGGACCAGTCGGTGATCATGCCTTCAGAACCGCGCGCAATGACCGCGCGATCTCGACCGAGCGCGCGGCGCCGTTCATGCCGGTCCTGCGCGGTTTGCGGGGGCGCTGGCCCTGCACGTTCTCCAGGGCCATCACAAGTGCCGGGCCGCTGAGCGCGTTCTGGCGCACAACCTCGATCCCGTCCTGCGTGCTGAGGGCGGCGGCGCGCAGCCCCTGTTCCACCTCGCCCCCGTCATCGAAGGGCACCAGTACGCAGGGCACTCCGGTCTGCATCAGGTCGAGCGCAGTGTTGTAGCCACACATCGACACCGACGCCGCCGCCCCTTGCAGCAACTTGCGGAAATCCGGGCGCGGCCGTTCGATGCTGACATGTTTGGGGGCCTTTCGGATCAGCGCCGCGCGCCGCGCGCTTTCGCCGCCGACCAGAAACAGCCAGGACCGCTGCGGGGTGAGATAGGCGGCGTCGATGGCTGCCTCGAACAGGCGATCCCCAACGGCCCCGCCCCCCGCGCTGACCAGGGTCAGCCCGTGTGGATCCTGGGCGTGGGCCGCCGCGGCAGGGGCGACAAACCCGGTATAGTGCAGCTTGCGCGCCAGCGTGTCCGACACTGGCCAGCTGCGATCCAGCGGCACCACGTCGGGGTCGGAATGGACCAGAACACCGTCATAATAGCGTGCCACCATGTCGTCGGCATAGGCGGCCTTGGCCGGGGAACTGGGCGGGGCGAGGATGTCGCGGATCGAGCACAGCACAAGCGGGCGCGCCTGCATCTCATGGGCGGCCTCGAGCAGGGCGCTGAATTCTGCGCGCAGGATGCGCCGCCCGAAGGGGAAGAGTTCGGTGATCAGCACGTCGGGCGCACAGTCCGTCAGCGCAGCGATCAGTTGATCCTGCCGTGCCTGCATGTGGTCGGGGCCTGCAAGGTCGCCATTGCCATCCAGAAGGGTCGCAAAATCGGTGCCGTCCGAGCGCAGCGGGGGCAGTTGCACAAGGTTGAGGCCGGTTGCATCGAAATGCCGGGCGGCGGTACCGCCGCTGAGCACCGTCACCGCGGCGCCCGCGTCCCGGAAAGCCCGCCCGAGTGTCAGCGCGCGGGCCAGGTGCCCGGTGCCAAGCAGATGTGTGACGACGATCATCACCTTCATGCATCGCCCCTTGTCAGACGTTCGGGCGTGGAAAGCACCCCCCAGCCGGTGCCATCGATCTGCACCACAAAGAGGCGATCCCGCTTGATCGTGAACGGAGCGGGCCCGTCGAAATTCCACCCCGTCGCCATGGCCATGAGGACCCGCATCACGCCGATATGGCACACCGCCAGCGTGTCGCGCGTCAACCCGTTCGCCCAAGGCCGCAGGCGGGCGCGCAGGTCGCCGGGGCTTTCGCCGCCGGGCGGGCGGTAATCCCAGCCCCAGTCTTCGATATCGCGAAAGCCCGACGCCGGGTCGGCCCGCAGGACAGCGCCTTGCGCCCCTTCCCACTGCCCCCAGTCCATTTCCATCAGGGCCGGTTCGGGCTGTGCCGCGCGCCCTGTCACCAGCCGTGCCGTTTCCATGGCGCGCGCCAGCGGGCTGGCCACCACGTCCGCATCCGCCCAGCCCATCGGCAGGGTCAGGCCGCGCAGATGGTCCCGCGCCGCGTCATCCAGCGGGATATCGGTGCGCCCCTGTATCCGCCCCGCCCGGTTCCAGGCGGTGTGGCCGTGGCGCAAGAGGGCGAGCCGGATCATGCCAGCCCCGCGATGGTGTCGAGCAGGGTGGTGGTGGCCGCCCCGAGCAGGTGGTGCGATCCGACACGCACCCGCGCCCGCGTGCCCGCCGCGCGGCGCAGGTCGGCATCGCCGAGCAGGCGCGCAATCGATTCGGCCATCGCCGCCGGGCCCGCATCCAGTCGGCACATCGGCCCGAACACCACGTCCCGCACGCCGGGTCTGTTCTGTGCCACGGCGGGAATTCCGGCGGCCTGGGCTTCGAGGTAGGTAAAGCCGAAAGCCTCGTTCACGCCCGGCCAGAGCAGCAGACTGGCCTGACCATAGAGATGGTCCAGTGCCGCGCCGTCGAGCGTGCCGCGCAGCCGCACCCGGTTCCCGAACGGGGCCATGAGGGCCTCGACCTCGGGCCGGGCGGGGCCGTCGCCCGCGATGTCGAGCTGCCAGTCGGTCGTGGCGGGCAGCGCCGCAAGTGTCTGGGCGATCAGCGTATACGAGGCCAGCTTGTCCCCCGGTCGCATCATCCCGACGCTGAGCATCGGGCCGCGCAGGGTACTGGGTGCGGGCAGGTCGGGCCGCGCGAGGAAAGGGGGCAGGTGGCGCAGGAATTGCCCCACGGGAGCGTCGCGGATCAGGGCTTCGGAGTCGCGCAGAGTCACATAAAAGATCGTGTGCGCGGCGTCGCTGGCCGCCTCTGCCGCCTGTGCGAACCGCGCCCATGGCCCGGTCAGCCGCTTGCGCGCGCGGCTGCTTTCGATCTGGATATACGGGATGCCGAGCGCTTTCGCGACTTCCGGCCCGATCAGGTCCGGGGCCTTGTAGTAGTTGTGGTAGGTCACCCAGACCCGCCAGTCCGGTGCTTCGGGCGCGCCGATCAACCGCTGGATTTCGCGGTTGGCGGCGCTGAACAGTTCGTCCTGTCTGGCGCTGTCGCCCTTGCCGTCGAACAGCCGCAAATCCGAGGTGAGCGTGACCTGCTGACCGCCCGCTTTCAGCGCCGCGATCAGCGCCCGCGCCATGGCCCGGTCGCCGGAGGGTACCGGGTGGTCGGGGGCTTTGAGCGGGGCATAGAAGGCGATGGTCATCGGGTCATCACCGCGCGCAGCCGTTGGGCCAGGTGGTCGATGCCGGGTTGCATGGTGAAATCGGCGTGCAGCCGCGCGTGGGCGGCCCTGGCCAGTTCCGGGCCGAGGTCGGGTGTCCTGGCCAGCCGGGTGATTTCGCCTGCGAGGGTTTCTGGGTCGTCGTCGCAGAGAATTCCGTGGGTGCCATTGTCTATGAATTCGGGGATGGCGGAGACCGGTGTGGAGAGGATCGGCAGCAATTGCGAGGCCGCCTCCATCAGCACGTTGGGCAACCCGTCGCGGTCGCCGTCTGCCGCCACGCGGCTGGGCAGCACAAAGAGGTCGGCGGCGCGCATGGCGGCGATGACTTCGGGCTGGTCACAGGCACCGGCCCATGTGATCCGGGCGCCGATCCCGAGAGTCTCGGCCCGCGCGCGCAAAGCGTCGTTGAGTGTGCCGCCACCAATATGGGTCCAGTGCCAGTCGATGTTTTCAGGTAGCAGCGCGAGGGCGTCGATCAGTCGGTCAAAGCCCTTCTTTTCCACCATCCGCCCGACGGAGAGCAGGGCGTAGGGATCGCCCGGCTTGCGCGGGGCGCGCTTGGGCGGGTCGGGAAAGCGGGACAGGTCAAGGCCGTGATAGACCAGATCGACCGGCGTTGTCGCCGCGAGTTGGTTGAGGTGATCCGCGCCAAAGGCGGTGCAGGTTGCACCGAACGCCGCGCCGGTGCTGGCGGCGGACAGTTTTTCACGCAACTCCCAGTCGGGGGAGGTCCAGATGTCCTTGGCATGGGCGGAAAAGGCCCAGGGGATACGCCGCAGCCCGGCAGCATAGCGCGCGACCGACGAGGGAGTGTGCAGGAAATGGGCGTAGATGGCCCGGGTTCCGGCGGGCAGTTCACGGGCCATAACGCAGGCCTGCCCGAAACGGCGGACGCGGTTGCGGGTCACATCGCGTGCCAGGTCGTGCAGGAATAGTCTCGCCGTGCGCCAAAAGCCGGGGCGCAGGAGCGCCGCCAACAGACCGCGCAGCACCCGAACGGGTTCGTCGTGCAGGTATTCGGGCAGGTAATGCACCGGGGCGCGCAACTGGTCGTGCAGCGGGTGCGTCTTGGTATCGGTGGGATGGCGCAGCGACCAGATGGCAAAGTCGATCCCCGCCCGTTCCAGCGCCACCAGTTCCTGTGCGATGAAAGTCTCCGACAGGCGCGGCCAGCCCTTGACCGCCACCGCCAGACGCGGGCCGGATGCCGTCATTCGGCGGCGTCGATCAAGGTTGAGCGCATCAGCCCCTTGGCGCGTTCGATCACCACGTCCAGACCGTCCAGCAACCCGTCGGCACCGGCCTGCGAAGGGCGGTTCTGATGCGGCAGGGCGCGGATGGCCGCAATCATGGCTTGCGGTGTCAGCCCGTCGCGGAATTCATCGAGATTGCGCACAAGGCCAAGTTCCTCGGCGCGGTTGGCGCGGATCCACTGTTCCAGCCGGGGCTTGGTGCGGGGTACGATTACGGCGCGCTGATCAAAGGACAGCACTTCGCAGAAGGTGTTGTAGCCACCCATGCAGATCACGCCCTGCGCGCCCGCAAACAGGGACTCGATGCGGCTGTCAAAACCGGTGGCCGTCACCCGGCCCCCAAGGGCGGCCACGCGCGCCTCGAAGGCGTCGCGGGTGTCACCCGACAGGAAGGGGCCGTAGACCAGCACCGCATGGGGTCCAAGGTCGGGGTCCTGTTCGTAGGCCTTGAGAACGAGGTCCACCATCGCTTCGCCATCGCCGCCTCCGCCGGGGGTCACGAGGATATAGGGCGTGTCGGGCACATCGGCGGGGTCGATGATTGCCCGGCGCAGATAGCCCGTCCAATGGGTGCGTGCACGCACCGCGTCCGACAGGGGCAGGCCCTGGGTCGGATCGTAGACGGATTTGGGGCCATAGACCCACAATTCGTCGTAAAAGGTTTCGGTCGCGTCCACGGCCCCTTTGCGCGCCCATTCGCAGGCGAGCACTTCGGGTTCGTCCAGCACATCACGCAGGCCAAGGACAATGCGGGTGCGCCCCTCTTGGGTCAGGGTTTCCAGTGTCGGCAACAATTCACCGCGAAAGCCGGTGGGTTCCTTGTCGACGATCAGCAAGTCGGGGTCGTATTGGGCGATGGTCGAGCTGATCAGCCCCTCGCGCAGGGCGGTGGTGGATTCCAGATCCATGCCGGAGTTCTGGCTGACATAGCTGCCATCGGCCAGTTTCTTGACGCCGGGCAGGCGCAGGTGATCGACGGCGCGCGGAAAGGTAAAGCGGCCCGCGACCGGGCTGCCGGTGAGGATGATGGCCGATCCCGCGGTGCCCGATTGGGTCAGCGCCGAGGCCAGCGCACGGCTGCGCCGCAGATGTCCTAGGCCGAATGTGTCGTGGCTGTACAGGACGACGCGGCGCGGACGCTGCCCGGAAAGGCCCGGTGTGGCAAGTTTCAATGCGCCCATCGTAATCGTCTTATCCCGTTCTTTTTGGCCATCCTTTTCGGAGTGTCCAAAAAACCTTTGTCGTTGGTAGCCCAGCATGCGCCGCCATTTCAAGCCATAGACGGTATCCCGCCACAGCCCCAACCGGTCGCCCGCTACTGACCCCGGCGGGTTTCGTCGCGCTATGGCACGGAAAACCGGCCATTGCAAAACAAGGCCGATCACATTTGCCGTGTGCCGCAATTGTTTTTGCCGCCGGGCGTCGTTAGCGTTCACATGGCGGAACGTGCGGAAGGTCCGGAATGAAATTCAACGCGATGTGGATGCTGGTGGCTCTGGCCACGTTTTGGGTCGCAGCCCTGTTTCCCCTGCCGGCGCAGGCGCAGGGTCTGGGCAGTCTCTTTTCGACGTCTGTGGACGAAGACAGTTCGGATTATGATGCGTTGATGCGCGCGGCGGCTGAAAACGGTGTCAGTGTCATCGTGATCGACGCCGACGGCAGTATTCTCAGCGATGTCGAGAAGGCCGCGCCCGAAGCCGACGCGCAAGGCATGGGCGGTTCGCTGATGTCCATGCAGGACAATGCTGTGGCCTTTCGCACGGCGTTGACGGACGGTTTCCTGAAACTTCCCGACTCGTTCAACGAGGTCCTTTTTATCCTGAGGGCCACCAGCCCGGACGGCACTATATTTGCCTATTTCAAGGTGCTTTACCTGACGCTGGGCTTGCTTGGCCTCGGCATCCTTTTTCAGAACGAGGTCTATGGCAAGCGCATCGTCAAGAATTTCGTCGTTGGCCGGATCATGGAAAACCCGGTCGGCTATGGCCAGAAGATGCCTTTCCTGATCTTCCGGTTTTTCATGGGGCTGATCGGGATCGTGATCTCGATGGCGGTGGCGTTCATTCTCGGAACGATCATTTTCGGCCCGCTTGAAAACCCGGCCCTGCAGTTCACCGCGACCCTGATCAACGTCGCCTATTTCGTGATCCGCATGGTGGCCAGCATCTGGCGTATGATCCTGTCCCCGTTCCTGAGCCAGTACCGCATTCCGATGCTGTCGGACCGGGACGCCAGGAAGCTTTATCGCTGGCTTTATGTCGGTACCGTCCTGGGCATTTCCACGGTGTTGTTCGGGGTCTGGATTCGCGAACTGGGCCTGAATTTCGATGTCTTTGTGTTTCTCTATTCGCTGCTGTCCTTTGTGGCGATGTTGCAGAGCATCCTGATCGTTGTGTTCAACTGGCGCGCTGTGACCAATGCGATCCTCAACGGCACCCCGCCCGAGGCGGCCAGCTGGGTGTTGCGCACCCTGTCCCGTCTCTGGGCCCCGATCAGCATTGCGTTTTTTCTGTTTGCCTGGGGAGAGCAGACGTTTCGTCTGGTTCTGGGGGAAGAGGACGGAGTTCCATTGCTGGTGGGTGGATGGTTCATCCTGACCACCATCATTGTGGTGTATGGCGTGCTCAATTTCTATATCGAACGGGGTTTCGCCCGCCGTCGCCATGTCCGCGAGAGCGAGACAGGGGACGAAGGTGATGAGGATGACAATGCCGTTGCCGCCGCCAGTATTCCGCACGGCACGCTGACATCTTTCGAGGACCTTGCCCGCCGGGTGGCCGGCATCATCGCCTTTGTCGCGGGCAGCTATGCCTTTATCGGCCTGTGGAGTCCGGGTGTCGGCATTGACGAGGGCAGCCTGGCCCAGCGTCTGCTGGACATCGTTGTCATCATCTTTCTGGGCTACGTCGCATATTACGCCTTTCGCATCTGGATCGACCGCAAGATTGCCGACGAACAGGGGGATATGGGCGAAGGCGAATTGGGCGACGAGGGCGGCGGCACCAGTGCCTCGCGCCTTGCCACACTGTTGCCGCTGTTTCGCAACTTCATCCTGATCCTGATCGTTCTGACCATTTTCCTCATTGCGCTAATGGATCTGGGTGTGAATGTGGGCCCGCTGTTCGCCGGTGCGGGAATTCTGGGTGTTGCCGTCGGATTCGGCAGCCAGAGCCTTGTGCGCGACATCTTTTCAGGTGCGTTTTTCCTGTTTGATGATGCGTTCCGCCGGGGCGAGTATATCGACGTGGGCGGGGTCAAGGGTACGGTTGAAAAGATATCTGTCCGCTCGTTCCAGCTGCGCCACCATCTGGGCGCGTTGCACACCATGCCGTTTGGCGAAATCCAGGTGCTGACCAACTATTCGCGCGACTGGGTCATCATGAAGCTGCCGTTGCGCGTGACTTATGACACCGATGTCGAGAAGGTTCGCAAGTTGATCAAGAAGCTGGGCGTCGAACTGCTGGACGATCCGGTGATCGGCGACAACTTCATCCAGCCGCTGAAATCGCAGGGCGTGATCGAGATGCAGGATTCGGCGATGATCATCCGGGTCAAATTCATGACCAAGCCCGGCGATCAATGGCTGGTGCGCAAGAAAGTCTATGAGGAAATCCGCGCCCTGTTCGAGCGCGAGGGCATCAAGTTCGCCCATCGCGAGGTGACGGTCCGTCTGGCCGATGGCAAAAAGGCCGACGATCTGAGCGAGGAAGAGCGCAAGGCCGTGACTGCCGCAGCACAAGCCTCGATCGAGGAAGAGATGATGGAAGGCGGGGCGCAGGACGGCGACGACCGATAATGCCCCTCGACAAGGGCGCGCAAAGGGCATAGGCGCGCAGGCTTGGCGGCTGGCATCGGCCAGTGCCCACGCTTTGACAGGACCTGACCCCGTGATCACACCGCTCCAGTCCGCATTGACCGCCCGCGGCTATACCGACCTTACCCCCGTGCAAGAGGCGGTGACGGACCCCGAACTGGTGGGCGCGGACCTGCTGGTGTCGGCCCAGACCGGGTCGGGCAAGACGGTTGGCTTTGGCCTCGCGCTGGGTCCGACCCTGCTGGGCGACGAGCCGCTGTTCCAGATGGCCGCCGCTCCATTGGCGCTGGTCATCGCCCCCACACGCGAACTGGCGATGCAGGTGAAACGCGAGCTTGGCTGGCTCTATGCAGAGACGGGTGTGGTCATGGCCTCCTGCGTGGGCGGCATGGACATGCGCGACGAAAGGCGCGCCCTGGCGCGCGGCGCGCACATTGTTGTCGCCACGCCGGGCGCCAGGGCGCGCCTTTCGTCGCGCATGTCCATGCGATCGGAA
>CAZITF010000083.1:5342-10425 GCA_964542095.1 uncultured Rhodobacterales bacterium | reverse complement strand
CGCCATTTCGAGGGCGCGTCGAACCCCGAGATCGCGCAAGCGCTGGAGATCAGCACCGAAGCGGTGGAAAGCCTGACCGCCCGTGGCAAGCGCGCCCTTGCGGCGGCACTCAAAGGGCAGGCAAGCGCCCTTGGATACGAGGAAGGATGAGCGATATGACCCAGACTCCGAAACAGCCCCGTGACGATGCGGCATGGATTGACGGCCTGCTGGATGACATGGCCCGCACTTCCCTGCCGGATGCGCCGGACGATCTGATGGCGCGGGTTCTGGCCGACGGGCAGGCGCTGCTGCCGCCGCCCGGCGGGTACACGGCCCCGGCGCCATGGTGGCGTCAGATCGTGGACGGGATCGGCGGCTGGGCGGCGGTGGGTGGCCTTGTCGCGGCGGCGGCCACTGGTTTTGCCGTCGGGCTGGGCGGTCTGGACGGGGTTGGCCTGAGCCCTTCCTGGTCGTCGGGTTACGAGACATATTATGACAGCCTCGGCACGCTGGATGCCTACGGCTGGGACCTGGAAGAGGGCTGAACATGGATGCAGAGACAAAAACCGGACGCTGCCCCCTTTGGGCCAAGATCGTGCTGGCCCTGTCGCTGGCACTGAACCTTGCCATAGCGGGCCTTGTGGCCGGGGTCGCCCTGCGGGGCGGGGCAATGGCGGGGCGCATGCCTGCGATGGGCTATGCCATGCCTTACGTGCTGGCCCTGCCGCGCGATTCGCGCCGCGAGGTGTTTCGCAGCATGCACCGTGACCGGAATCTGCCCGACCGGGCGGCGCGGCGCGCCGAATATCGCGCGATGATCGCGGCCCTGAAGGCGACGCCGTTCGATGTGGCCGCGGTCGAGGCCGTTCTGGACCGCCAGGCCGACGGTGCCTCGCGCGTGCAGGCCGCCGCGCAGGCGGCATGGCTCGCCGCCGTGGCGCAGTTCAGCGATGAAGAGCGCCTGGACTACACCGCCCGGATAGAGGATGCGCTGAAGCGGCGCGGCCCGCGCAACAGGTAGCCGCAAGGGGTATCGGAACGGCGGACCGGAGAGGGCCATCGCGACGCTTGCGCCTGCGCGATTTCAGGGATGCAGAACGACTGGATGACAGCGCCCGGATGCAGCAGGCGCAGAACTGGCGTGGTGCGCCAAAGCGCTCGCGGGGCCGGACAGATCAAAGGCAGCCGCCGCCGGGACGCGGCGGCGCTCAGGCGGCGGGGCGCAGCAGCGTGACGCGATCCCGCCCTTCGGCCTTGGCCCCGTAAAGCGCCTTGTCGGCCCGGTCGAGCAGCGCCTCGGCGGTCATCGGCAGGGTCAGCGTGGCGTTCAGGGCCGGGTCGCACACGGTCAGTCCGATCGAGATCGTGGCGGTGACAGGAGCCTCCTGCCCGGGCACCTCGAAGGGCGTGTTGCGGATCATGCGGCACAGCCGCTGGGCAGCCTTGCGGGCATTGCCCAGACCTGCACCGGGCAATACGATCAGGAATTCCTCGCCCCCGATCCGCGCCACGAGGTCGACGGCGCGCAGGTTTTCGCGCAGGCGGCGCGCGGTTTCCACCAGCACCGCATCGCCTGCGGCATGGCCGTGGGTGTCGTTGATCTGTTTGAAATGGTCCATGTCGGCGACCATCACGGCAAAGGGTTTCCCGGACTGCTGGGCCCGGTCGGCGATCCGCGCAAGGTGCGGCATCGCATAGCGGCGGTTGTGCAGCCCCGTCAGCGGGTCGATCACCGCCGCCTCGATGCCCGAGCGCACCGTGTCGCGCAGCGCGTCAGACATCCGCTTGCGCGCCATCAGCGTGTCGAGACGCAACGCCAGTTCGGCCGGATCCCGGTCGAACGCCATCAGGTCGTTCGCCCCCATGTCCAGCAACTGCGCCCCGAGACGCGGATCGGGATCGGCCTGCACCACCATGATGGCGCTGTGCCGCGTCGCCCCGTGGCTGCGGATCGTGGCGAGCAGGCCCAGCATGTCCGCCCCCCGGTCCGGTTCGATCACCAGCACAAAGGCATCGGGCGCGGAGTCGGTGTCGTCCCCGATGACGCCCTTGGCGGGGGTGCATACGGTCAGCTGCGCGGTCATGATCTGTTCCAGCCTTGACTGCCACGCGCTGATGCGGGCGGGATCGGTTGCGATCAGGCGCACCGACTGGCGCGGGCCGAACCGGGCGCTGGGTTCCGCAAAGCCGAGGGCGCGCGAGGTGCCGTCGCGCAACGTCCATTCGCTGGCCGAGGCATAGGCCCGCATCACCGAGCGCGTGCGCGCGAGCAGCAACGCATCATCGACCGGGCGTTCCAGGATATCCTCGACCCCGGCAGCAAACAGGGCCTGCCGGGCGCGCACCGCACCCGGCGCGCCGATCACCATCACCGGAACCTTGCCTTGCAACCCCACCTTGCGCAGCCGGGCCAGCAGGCGCACCGGGTCGCCGTCGGGCAGGGTGTCGGCACACAGGATCAGGTCGGGGACGGATTTTGCGATCACCCCCATCGCCTCGCCAATGCTGCCCGCCTGCATCATTTCGTAATGGCTGGCTGCCATTTTGACGCGCAACACGATTCGGTTTGTTGCAATGGCGTCAATGACGAGGATCTTACCGTGCATCGGTCCTGTCCATTTCGTTACAATTCCTGTGCATTCGTTTTTTGTTGGTTTAAGTTAACAAAGGGTTTCCAAACGTGCCGAAAGGGCCAGATGGATGGCAATGTCGCAAGAATCCGCCGAAGTCGTCGGTCTCAAGGCCCTTGGCTGGATGGCGGGCAATGAAGAACTGCTGCCCGTCTTTCTCGGCGCGACGGGCGCGAGCGAGGCGGACCTGCGCACGGGTGCGGGCGATCCGGCCTTTCTGGGCGCGCTTCTGGAGTTCATCATGATGGACGATGCCTGGGTGCGCGCGTTCTGCGACAGTGCGGCCCTTGCCTATGATCAGCCGATGTATGCGCGCATTGCCCTGCCCGGCGGTGATCAGGTGCACTGGACGTGAGCGGCATCGCCGCGCCGGTCAAGGGCATCGTATTCGACAAGGACGGCACGCTGTTCGACTTCGCCACCACCTGGGAGGCCTGGGCGGCGGCGTTTCTGCTGCGTGTCAGCGATGGCGACCGGGCGCGGGCCGCCCTGTTGGGGGATGCCATCGGGTTCGATCTTGTCGCCCGCCGGTTTGCGCGGGATTCCCTTGTCATCGCGGGCACCGCCGGAGAGGTCGCTGCCGCCCTTGTCCCGCATTTGCCCCACCTGTCGCCCACGCAACTGCTTTATATGCTCAATGACGAGGCGGCGCGGGCCCCGCAGGCCGAGGCCGTTCCGCTTGATCCCTATCTGAGTGCATTGCGCGCGCGCGGTCTGGCCCTGGGCCTGGCAACCAACGACGCCGAAGCGCCTGCGCGTGCGCATCTGGATGCGGCGGGCATCACCGGGCATTTCGACTTTATCGCCGGGTTCGACAGCGGCCATGGCGGCAAGCCCGCGCCGGGCCAGTTGCTGGCCTTTTGCGCCGCGACCGGGCTGGCCCCCGAAGCGGTGGTGATGGTGGGCGACAGCCTGCACGATCTGCGCGCCGGGCGGGCGGCGGGCATGCGCTGTGTCGCGGTGCTGACAGGCATGGCCGCGGCCAGGGACCTCGCCCCGTTCGCACAGATCGTCCTTCCCGACATCGGCCATATCCCCGGCTGGCTTGACCGGATCGCGCATCCCTAGGCACACGCGACGCCATTCCCATTGAAAACGACACACGCCGTCGCAAACGGCAATGTCGCGCGCCGCTGCCTGATGTGTCTTGGCAGGTGAACCTTAGCGGAGGGAAAACCCATGGCCGACACCGACACCAGGCGCAAGACACGCGGCGGCGGGCGCGCGGGCGCGGCGGCCCGTCGCGGTGGCGCGGTCATCGAACAGATGCCCTGGAACCCGCCGCTCCTGATCGATCCCCCGGTCGAGCCGCTGCGCCCCGAAGGGGTCGCCGCGATCCATGACGGGGCCATGCGCATCCTGGAAGAAATCGGCGTCCAGTTCCTGAACGAAGAGGCGCTGGGCATTCTGCGCGAGGCCGGGTGCAAGGTGGACGGTGATCTGGTCTTCATGGACCGCGCGTTCGTGATGGAGATGGTGGGCAAGGCCCCGTCCGAATTCACGCTGACCCCGCGCAATAAAGGTCGCAAGATCACCATCGGCGGGCGGCACATCACCTTCGGCAACGTCTCGTCCCCGCCGAATTACTGGGACATGAGCATCGGAACCAAAGTGCCGGGCACGCGGCAGATGTGCGCCAACCTTTTGAAACTCACACAGTATTTCAACTGTATCCACTTTGCGGGCGGCTATCCGGTCGAACCTGTCGACATCCACGCCAGCGTGCGTCACCTCGACGTGGTCTATGACAAGCTGACCCTGACCGACAAGGTCATGCATGCCTATAGCCTGGGCAAGGAGCGGGTCGAGGACGTGATGGAGATGGTGCGCATCGCGGGCGGCCTGACCCAGGAGGAATTCGAAGCCACGCCGCGGATGTATACCAACATCAACTCGACCTCGCCGCTGAAACATGACCACCCGATGATCGACGGCTGTCTGCGGCTGGTGCGGCGCGGGCAGGCGGTGGTGGTGACACCGTTTACCCTTGCGGGCGCGATGGCGCCGGTGACCATGGCGGGGGCCGTGGCCCAGTCGATCGCCGAGGCGCTGTGTGCCATTGCGCTGTTCCAGTACGTGCGTCCCGGCGCGCCCTGCGCCATCGGGACGTTCACGTCGAACGTGGACATGAAATCGGGCGCGCCGGCCTTTGGCACACCGGAATACATGCGCGCCACGCAAATGACCGGGCAACTGGCGCGGTTCTATGGGCTGCCGATGCGCTCCTCGGGGGTGTGTGCGGCGAATGTGCCCGATGGGCAGGCCATGTGGGAGACCTCGAATTCGCTTTGGGCGGCGGTGCAATCGGGCACCAACATGGTCTATCACGCGGCGGGCTGGCTTGAGGGCGGGCTGATCGCGAGCCCCGAGAAATTCATCATGGATTGCGAGGTCTTGCAGCATATTCAGCGCTATCTGGACCCGGCGCTGACAGACACGGGGCCTGACGAACTTGCGCTGGACGCGAGCAC
>CAZITF010000083.1:0-5319 GCA_964542095.1 uncultured Rhodobacterales bacterium | reverse complement strand
CGGGCCATTTCTTTGGCATCCAGCATACCCAGGATCGTTACGCGACGGCGTTTTACCAACCGTTCCTGAGTGACTGGAAAAACTACGAGGGCTGGGAGGCGGCGGGGGGCGTGTGGACGCAGGAGCGTGCGCACACCATGTTCAAGAGCATTGTCGCCGATTTCGAAGCCCCTGCTCTTGATCCGGCGATCCGGGACGAGCTGGCCGATTTCGTGGCGCGCCGCAAGGCCGAGGGAGGCGCGCCGACCGACTTCTGACGTGCCCGACGGGCGCGACAAAAGTGAATAGATTTTTATCTGTTATCGGATTGTTTAGTCCTGATTGCCAAGACTGACGGCGAAGATTTGGGATCAGACCGTCATGCATGGGCTCATTAACCGGGCAATACAGCGCTTTGTCGTCGACAGCTATGGGACCGACACGTGGGTCGAGGCGACGCGCGTCGCCAATCTGGGCTTTGTCGAATTCGAATCCATGCTGACCTATGATGACGAGTTGACACCCGAAGTGCTGAATGCGGTCAGCTTTGTGCTTGAACGTGGGCGCGACGAGGTGATGGAAGACATCGGAACCTATCTGGTTTCGCATCCCAACGTCGAGGCGCTGCGCAGGTTGCTGCGCTTTGGCGGGGTTGATTTCGTCGAATTCCTGCACTCCCTTGACGATCTGCCTGACCGCGCCCGTCTGGCGGTGTCGGACCTGAAACTGCCGCGCATCGAATTGCAGGATCAGGCGCCCGGGCAGTTCAGTTTGATCTGCGAAAGCCAGCTTGACGGCTATGGCCACGTCATGATGGGTATTTTGCGTGCGATGGCAGATGATTACGGGGTGCTGGCGGTGCTGGAACATGAAGGATCCGGAGACGGCAGGGAAACCATATCGATCAGCCTGATTGAAACCGAATTCGCCAAAGGGCGATCGTTCGAACTGGGGGCACGTGCGCTGTGAACGGGGCAGAGCAACTCAGACGCACGCTGGACGTGCTGTGCCCGATGCATCTTGTGCTGTCGGATACGGGCGCGGTGGTGCATGCCGGGCCGACGGTGCAGAAACTGCGACCCGACACGCCGATGGTGGGGCGCAATTTCCACGACGTCTTTGATCTCAAGCGGCCGCGCGCCATCACCACGATGGACCAATTGCGCGCAAGCGCGGGCACCAAGCTGCATCTGCAATTGCGCGATTCACCCCAGACCGAAATCAAGGGCGTTCTGATGCCCTCACCCGAGCCGGGGCACAGCATTCTGAACCTGTCCTTTGGCATTTCAGTGGTGGACGCGGTTGCCGATTATGCCCTGACCAGCGCCGATTTCGCCGCCACCGACCTCACCGTCGAGATGCTGTACCTGGTCGAGGCGAAATCGGCCGCCATGGACGCGTCGCGCAAGCTGAACCTGCGTCTGAAAGGGGCGATGATCGCGGCGGAGGAACAGGCCTTTACCGATACGCTGACCGGTCTCAAGAACCGCAGGGCGATGGATCATGTGCTTGCCCGCCACGTCGAGTGGGGTACAAGGTTCGGGCTGATGCAGGTCGATCTGGACTGGTTCAAGGCGGTCAATGACACGCTGGGCCATGCGGCGGGGGATTTTGTCCTGCAGACCGTGGCGCGGATCATGGTCGAGGAGACCCGCGAAAGCGACACGGTCGCGCGCGTCGGGGGCGACGAGTTCGTGATCATCCTGCCTTACGCCAACAGCACCGAAGTCCTGGAAGGGATCGGACAGCGTATCATCGACCAGCTGTCCCGCCCGATTCACTATCAGGGCGAGCTCTGCAAGATCTCGGCCAGCATCGGCATAGCTTTTCACGAACCCAAGTCCCCGCTGACCGTGGCCGAGATCTTGGACAATGCGGATGTCGCGCTGTACGCCTCCAAGGCGAACGGTCGCGCGACGCAAACGCTTTACGATCCGGCGCTGCGCAACCGGGCTGCGCCGACGTTCGACCGTGACAACAGCGCCTTTGAGCGGCAAAGCTGACACACCGGCCCGGCCCATTCCTGTGTGCCCGGAATGTCCCTGTTCCATAAAAGGACTCGGTGGCGTTTCATTGAACCCGAACCGCAGGACGGCGCTCGATGCCGGGTCACTCTGGCCCTGCCGCCGCTGTTCGCGCCCTTTCGCACGCCGATCGGGTTCAAGTCCGACACCCATGTTTTGGCCCCCGGACAGCGCCGGGTGCCCTACATCCGGAAAGCCACGCTGCTGCATTTTGCTGGCTTTGTCATCATGCCCCTTGCCCTGCTGGTCCTGTCCAACAATGGCGGGGCGGGCCAATGCCGCCGGTCTGGCTCGGTTACAGTGCGGCCGGGTCGTCGTTTCCGCTGGCGGCCGGAATGCAGGTTGGTTTCGGAGTGCCCTCGCCAGCGTTGCGGCAGGGCGCGAACCCTGACGTTTGCGCGATGATCGGGGCCGCTGTGGGCATATCGAGATGTCTGGCCATCTTCGCCCCGTCCAAGGGGGCGGGCCGGACCCTGTGCCTGACCGGGACGCTGGCGACGACGGGGGTGGGCGCGGGGCGGGCCAATGCCGCCGGTCTGGGCGTGGCAAGCGCAGGCAGTTTTGCGACAGACGACGGCCAAGTTCGAAACGGCCGATATGGGCGACATGGCGGGAGGCTATTTCGTGCCCGACGGTCGGCAATCGACCCCAAGCGTCCTGACGGATTGTCCGCTGTTCCTGACCGTGCGCCCGTCAAAAACGGGACATCGCCGGCTCTGCGGATTCGTCTTTCCCGCCCGCGCAAGCCGTGCCATCCGGCGATCACGGGCGGTCGGTTCAAACGCGTGCGTTCTGGCCAAAACCACATTTGCCGACCAAGTCTCGGACCGGTTCGGCAATCCATTGCGGCGATCTGTCCCAGTCCGGCGCGCTGGGTTGGCCACCCGCCGGGTCAGACTGGTCCGGCCCCTGCAAGACGGGTTCGGGCCATGAAATTCCCGCGCGGTTGGTATCGAGCCAAGCGTTTTGTCGTCTGCCCTGGCCACGCCAAAAGCGCCCGAGTAGCGGGTTGGTGTCGTGTTTGCGTGGTGGATGACACGTGCCGCGCCGGGCGAGCAATGGCATCCCGTAGGGGAATCGAACCCCTCTTTCCAGGTTGAAAACCTGGCGTCCTAACCGATAGACGAACGGGACACAAACTGTGTTCGGTTCTTTAGGCAATCGGGGTATTGGGCGCAAGCGGAAAAATCGCCCGTGCACCAGATTGTCCGCCCGTATGTTTTCAGGCGGGCGCGGCGTCCTCGAGGCGCAGCTGTACGCTGTGCCGCCCCCGGAAGCTGTTGATTTCCAGACGTCCTGCCAGATGGAATGCGGCCCCGCCGTGATCGGACAGCGCAGGACCCAGCGCGCCGTCAAAAGCGCCAAAGGCAATGGCATCGAGCCGCGCGCCCCCCGGCGGTCCGAAGGACAGTTTCAAATGGTTCTCGCCCACCCGTTTGGCATAGCCGATCCGCATCCCCGCAAAGGCAAAGCGGGGCGCGGGCGCGCCTGCGCCGAACGGCCCTGCGGCGTCGATCTGTTCCAGAAGCGCAACCGTTGCCGCCTCGGGCATCAGCGCGCCGCTGAGGCGCAAGTCGGCTGGCCCAAGCGCATCCGCGCCCTGTTTTGCCAGCAGGTCCGAGAGGCGTTTCATGGCCGCGTCGATCTTGTCTTCGGCAACGGTAAGACCGGCCGCCATCCTGTGCCCGCCGCCCTTGATCAGCAGCCCCTCGGCGGCCAGGCGTTGGATCGGGGCGCCCAGATCGATCCCCGACACCGACCGCCCCGAGCCCTTGCCGATGCCGTTCTCGACACCGATCACCACCGAGGGGCGGTGGGTGGCCTCTTTCAGCCGCGAGGCCACGATGCCGACAACGCCGGGGTGCCAGCCGGGGCCTGCGGCCCACGCGAGGCCGCCGTCGATCCCGCGCGCTTCGGCTTGTGCCAGCGCGGCGGCGCGCACCGACGCCTCGATGTCGCGCCGTTCCGCGTTGAGCGTGTTGAGCCGGTCGGCGAGTGCGGCCGCCTCGTGCGGGTCTGATGTGGCCAGAAGCCGCGCGCCCAGATCGGCCTGTCCGATCCGCCCACCTGCATTGATGCGCGGCCCCAGGAGGTATCCGAGGTGATAGGGCGTGGGGGCCGTGTCCAGCCCCGCAACGTCCGCCAGTGCCACGAGACCGGGGCGGTTGCGCCGCGCCATCACGGTCAGCCCCTGGCGCACAAAGGCACGGTTTACCCCGGTCAGCGGGGCCACATCGGCCACCGTGGCCAGCCCCACCAGGTCCAGCAGCGCCATGAGGTCGGGGCCTTTTGTCCCGGCCTCGCGCAGGTGCCGTCCGGCCTCGACCAGCATCAGGAACACGACCGCGGCGGCACACAGATGCGCCAGCGCCCCATCCTCGTCCTGCCGATTGGGGTTCACCACGCTATGGGCGGGCGGCAGCGTTTCGGCGCCGAGGTGATGGTCGAGCACGACCACATCCGCCCCCTTGGCCGCCGCGATGGGGTCGTGAGACAGGGTGCCGCAGTCCACGCAGATGATCAGGTCGTGATCGGCGGCGAGGGCGGCCATCGCCTCGTCATTGGGCCCATAGCCTTCGTCGATGCGGTCGGGCACGTAAAGCGTTGCCTGCCGCCCCAGATCGCGCAGCCAGGTGAACAGCAGGGCCGCCGAACTGCCGCCATCCACGTCATAATCGGCAAAGATCGCGATCCGCTCGCGGTTGTTGACGGCTGTCAACACGCGGTTTGCGGCGCGTTCCATATCGCGCAGCGATCGCGGATCGGGCATCAGGTCGCGCAGGGTGGGGGCGAGGTAGGCCTGTGCCTGATCCGCCGGAACGCCTGCGCGGGCAAGGATGTGGCAGACCGGATGGGGCAGGGCGGTTTGTTGCGCCAGCGCCTCGCTTGCGCGCGCGATGTCTGCCGACGGGCCGACCCATCTGCGCCCGGTCAGCGAGTGTTCCACATCCAGAAACGCCACGCTGTCCCCTTCCTGCTGTTCAGAACGCGCGCCTGCGAGGCGCAATCAGACCGTGTGGACGGGCGTGCGATAGTTGATCCGGCGCACCGATCCGGTTTTCGAACGCATCAGCAGCGTCTCGCAGGTCAGCCAGCCGGGTTCGCGGTGGACGGCGGCCAGAAGCGAGCCGTCGGTCACGCCGGTCGCGGCAAAGATCACGTCCTGTGTCACCATGTCGTCGCGGGCATAGACGCGGTCGAGATCGGTGATGCCCGCCTTGGCCGCGCGGCCTTTCTCGTCGTCGTTGCGGAACATCAGCCGCCCGTAGATCTGCCCGCCCATGCATTTGAGAGCGTCGTGTAGGGAAAGAGTGTA
>CAZITF010000082.1:0-10468 GCA_964542095.1 uncultured Rhodobacterales bacterium | reverse complement strand
GTGGTGGTACAGGCTGATCGATGGCTCGGGCAGCGGCGAGGTGCTGACCCGGCGCTCGATGGACCAGACCTTTGACGCCGAAAAACACGCCGCTCTGACGGCCGCGCTGATCGCGCTGCGCCCGAAGGTGGCCGAGGCCATCGCGGCGGCGGGTCTGTCGGATCACGTTCACCGCTTTGACCCACACGCCTATAACCCCGCTCTGCCGGTTGCCGAAAACCTGCTGTTTGCCACCCCGCGTCAGGCGATCACCCCCGAGATCATCGAGGCCAAGCTGGAATTCCTGCGCCTGCTGCATGCGCTGGAACTGGCCGGCAATCTCGAAGTGCTGGCCCGCAACATCATCGAGATGCTGCGCCAGATCTTTGGCGCGACCGGAACCGATCACCCGCTGTTCCGCAAGGTCGGCCTCGAGGTCGAGGTCTATGAGGCGGCCCTCGATCTGGTGACCCGCAAACCGCCCGGATCAAAGATCACCGACAGCGAACTGGCGCTGCTGCTCAGCGTACCCTCGGCGGTGACTGCCGAACAGGTCGGTCCGTCCTTTCCCGAAGAGGTCAAGGCCCGTGTGCTCGAAATGCGCGCGCAACATGCCGACACCCTGCGGGTACAGATGGATGACCTGTTCGTGCCCATCGAAGAGGACAAGTATGTCTACGGCATGACCGTTCTGGAAAACGCGCTGTTCGGCAAGGTCGCCGAAGGGGCCGGAACGCGGGGTGAGGAATTGCGCCGCATCGTGGTGCAGGTGCTGGCCGATGAAGGGGTCAGCCCGCTGGTGCTGGAACTGGTCTTTGACGTGCCCATCGCCCTTGGCGGGGCGAACCTGCCGGCAATCTTTGCCGAACCGCTCTCGATCAGCCGGGCGACGATCAAACGACCCGACGTGCTGATCCTCGATCGGGTGATGTCGAGCTATGATGCCGAAATCCGCGGGGCGCTGATCACCAATTTGCGCAAGCTGTTGCCCGAGTCTATCCTGATCTTTCTCAACGAAAGTTTCGAGGACGAAGATCTGTTCGATCTGCATTTCGAAATCCAGCAGGGCCGCCTTGTCGGTGCCGAAGGGGCGCGCGCCGAGGCCGACAGCGAGGTCGGCGCGGATCTCGCCCGCAAGGTCGAGGCGCTCAGTCGCACGCCGCTGTTTTCCGGTCTCAAGCGCAAGCAGCTGCGCCTGCTGGCGTTCGGGGCGCGCTGGTATTCGGCCAATCCCGGCGACTATGTGTTTCACAAGAACGACGACCCGACTGACGGTGCATACATGGTGATCGACGGCGAAGCGGACCTGCTGTTGCCGCTGGACGGAGCGGAGGACAAGCTGATCGCCACCGTCGGCGCCGGGGCGCTGGTGGGCGAGCTGGGCCTGATCCGGGGCGAGCCGCGCGCCCTTGATATGCGGGCCAAAACGGCCCTGTCCTGTCTGCGCATCAGCGAAGAGGACTTCATGGCCGTGGTCGAGAACGATGCCGCAACCGCGTTCCGGCTGCTGCAGGTGGTCGCAGGCTACGTCAAGACCTGAGCCGACGCGGGTCAACAAAGCGCGACCTGAGCACGTTTCCGCTTTATCCGCTGGAACCATCGGGGAAGTTTTGGCATTGATATGCAGAAGCCGCAGAGTCCATGCGGCGAGGTGTCTGTTGATGATCCAGAAATTCCGGCACGTGCTGGCGACCACCATGGCAGCAAGCTGCGTCGCCGGCGCTGCATGGGCGCTGGAAGTGACCGTCAATGCCCCCGACAGCGTTGCACAGGATCTGCGCGCGGGGTCGTTGACCGCCGCGCTTCTTCAAGGGGACGGGGGCGCGCCGCGCCCCATCGACGTCCTCGGTGCCGCGCAAGCGGATTACGCGCGACTGATCGGCGTGCTTTACGAACAGGGTTATTTCGCACCGACCATCAGCATTCTGGTGGACGGTCGCGAGGCCGCCTCGATCGCCCCGATCACCGCCCCTGCCGCCATCTCCTCGGTCGTGATCAGTGTCGAGCCGGGGGCGGTGTTCACCTTCGGCTCGGTCAGTATCACCCCACAGGCCCCATCCTCGGACCCGGTCGAGGGGCTGGCCACGGGTGAGATCGCGCGGGTGTCGACCCTGCGCGCAGGCACTGCCGCCCAGATCGATGGCTGGCGGCAGGCAGGACACGCCAAGGCCGCTGTCGCCGACCAGCAGATCACCGCCCGTCACCCGGAACGGCAGATCAACGCCGCCGTCCGGCTCGATCCCGGTCCGCGCCTGCGTTTCGGCAGGCTGCTGATCAAGGGCGAAAGCGCGGTGCGCGAAAAACGCATTCGCGAGATCATGGGCTGGCCCGAGGGCAAGGTGTTCGATCCCGACGACATCGCACAGGTCCAGAACCGCCTGCGGCGTACCGGCACCTTTGCCGCCGCCAACCTGACCGAGGCCGCCGTGCCCAACCCCGATGGCACGCTGGACGTCACCGCCACCATCTCGGACCAACTGCCACGCCGCTACAGTTTCGGGGCCGAATACAGCACGCTCGACGGCGTCAGCGTCAGCGCGCTCTGGCTGCACCGCAACATCTTCGGCGGCGCCGAGCGCCTGCAGATCGATGGCGAGATCAAGGGCGTCGGCGGCGACACCGGCGGGGTGGATTACCGCCTGACAGGCCTGTTGTCGCGTCCCGCGACCATCCGCACCGATCTCGAAGCGTTTTTGCTCGCCGAAGTCGAACAGCGCGACGACCCGAACCTGTTTTCACGCACCTTCCGACTGGAATTCGGCGGGACGTATTTCGCCAGAAAGGACCGCGAGTACAGCTATGGCGTGGGCCTGCGCCGCTCGCTGACCCGCGACGATCTGGGCGAACGGGATTACACAATCTTCACCATTCCACTGTCGGCCACCTTCGACCGGCGCGATGATCCGCTGGATGCGACCTCGGGCTATTACGCGCAAATCGGGCTCACGCCGTTCCTCAACATCAATGGCACCGAAAACGGACTGGTCACCACGCTTGATCTGCGCACCTATCGCCAGCTGGGCGAGCGGGTCACGCTGGCCTTTCGCGGGGTGCTGGGTTCGGTTGCAGGTCCGGACATCACGATGGCCCCGGCGGATTTCCTGTTCTTCTCGGGCGGCTCGGATTCCGTGCGCGGGCAAGAGTTTCAATCCCTCGGCGTTTCGCTCGGCCCCGGCGTGACCATCGGCGGACGCTCTTACCTTGGCCTCTCGGGCGAAGTGCGGATCAAGACCGGCGAAAACCTGTCGGTCGTGGGCTTTTACGATGCAGGCTATATCGGCTCCGAAGCCTTCTTTGACGGCTCGGGCGAGTGGCACACAGGGATCGGCGCGGGCATCCGCTACAACACGCCCATCGGGCCGATCCGCTTTGACATGGCGGTGCCCGGCTCAGGCCCGGTCAATGCCTCGGGGGTCGAAATCTATATCGGGATAGGGCAGGCATTCTGATGCGCCATGCCCTGATCCTCATTGCCTGCCTGCTCTGGCCCGTCGCGCTGCTTGCGCAGACGGCGGACGAGGAAGACCGCGGCTTTATCGCCGGACTGCTTGAAGGCGCGCTTGGCGGAGACGGGCGTACCGTGCGCATCATCGGCTTTGCCGGGGCCCTGTCGAGTACCGCGACGATCCAGCAGATCACCATCGCCGATAGCGAAGGCATCTGGCTGACCATCGACGATGTGGCGCTGACCTGGAACCGCCGTGCCCTGTTGCGCGGCGCCATCGAAGTCGAGGAGCTTCGCGCGGCCCGCATCGCCCTGCCCCGCCTGCCGGTGGCCGAACCGGGCGTCAAGCTGCCGGATGCAGAGGCCAAGCCGTTCGCCCTGCCCGACCTGCCCGCCTCGATCCGGCTGGGCCAGCTGGCCATCGACAGCGTCGCCCTCGGCGCGTCGGTGCTGGGCGAGGCGGCGGAACTGTCGCTCAGCGGCACCGCCACATTGGCCGGAGGTGCGGGCGACGCCACGCTTGTCGCCCAGCGCATCGACGGTGCCCGCGCCAGCTTCAACATCGATGCGGCCTATGCCAACGATACCCGCGCGCTCGGCCTTGATCTGGATCTTTCCGAAGCCGCAGACGGGCTGGTTTCCGGCCTCCTGAACCTGCCCGGACGGCCCAGCGTCGATCTCAAGGTAACGGGCGAGGGGCTTCTGTCGGACTTTGCCGCGACCCTCGATCTGCGCACCGATGACGCGCCCCGGCTCGCCGGAACCCTCGCCCTGCAAAGCGAGGCGAACGGGCCGATGGCCTTTGACGTCGACCTGAACGGCGATGTTACCGCCCTGTTCCTGCCGCAATACGCCGGTTTTTTCGGCCCCGACGTGGCGTTGAGCGCGCAAGGCAATCAGGATGCCTCAGGCGCGCTCAGTCTCGATCGTTTCGCGCTCGACACCCGCGCGCTGCGCCTGTCGGGTCAGGCCGCGCTCAACAGCGATGGCTGGCCGACATTGCTGGACATCCAGGGCCAGATTTCCGACCCCGAAGGCCAGCCGGTTCTGCTGCCTGCGGGCGGGGGTGAGACGCGCGTCGATCTCGCCGACCTCACCGTCACATTCGATGCCAGCGACAGCGACGCGCTGGTGGCCGCGATCACCATCGCCGGCCTCGACCGGGCCGACGTGCAGGCACGTTCGGTCAGCCTCGGCATCGACGGCACGCTGTCGGGCGACGTGAACACCATCGGCGCATTTGCCGCCCGCGCTGACCTTGACGCCTCGGGCCTCGGCTTTGCCGACCCGGCGCTTGCGCAGGCGATCGGCGCGGTGGTGCGCGGCGGTCTGGACGTGGCTTACGGCGATGGCGCGCCCTTGCGCCTGTCCAACCTGTCCCTGACCGGATCGGCCTGGGACATCAGCGGCAACGTGGTGACACAAAGCCTGTCCGAAAACTTTTCGACCACCCTCGACGTCACGCTCGACACACCCGACCTGTCGGCCTTTGCCGCGCTGGCCGGGCTGTCCCTGCAAGGGGCGGGACGGATCGAGGCCTCGGGCAATGCCGCGCTCGGCGGGTTCTTTGACATCGAAGTGGTGGGCATCACCGAAAACCTCGCCCTCGGCATCGCACAGGCCGATGCGCTGCTTGCAGGTGTGACCAATGTCGATCTGATCGCGCGCCGGGACGAGACCGGGACATATCTTGACGCGCTCACCCTGAACAACGCCGCGCTGTCGGCCGATGTGTCGGCCGAGCTGAAAACCGGGGCCTCGACGGCCAGCTATGCCGTCCGGCTCGATGATGCGGCACGGGTGGTGGACACGCTCGAAGGGCCGCTGAGCGTGACAGGCACGGCGCGCCAGACCGGCGAGGTCTGGGACGTGGCCGCCGCCCTCGCAGGGCCGCTCGATGCGACGGCCAATGTCGATGCGCGGATCGCGGGTGCGGATATCGATGTCGACCTGCGCGCCGCCCTGCCCGACCTCCAGCCTCTGGTCGCGCAACTGAGCGGCGGGGCGGTCGTCGAGGCCACGGCAAAACAGCGTGACGGCGCGTGGGAGTTCGACAGCGCCATCCAGGGGCCATTCGACAGCGCCGCCACCGCCACGGGCCGCTTTGCCCAAGGCGCGCTGAGTGCAAACTACACCGCTTTCCTGCCCACGCTCGAACCGCTTGTGCCGGGTATCCCCGGCGCGCTCACGATGAGCGGCGATGTGCAACAGGTGCCCGAGGGCTGGGAATTCGCCACCAACCTCTCCGGCCCCTATGCCGCCAGCGTCAGCGCCACCGGCCGGTTCCTGTCCGGCGTGCTGAGTGCGGCCTATACCGCCAACCTGCCGGATGTATCCGCCGTGGCTCCGGGTATCACCGGCGCCGCCGCCGTTGAGGGCACCGTGCAACAGCTGCCCGATGGCTGGGAATTTGCCACCGACCTGAGCGGCCCCTATTCCAGCACCGGCAATGTGACCGGCACCTACAAGACCGCGCGCTTCGCCACCGCCTTCAGTCTGGCGGTGCCGAACCTCGCCCCGCTCGCGCCGGGCGTGAACGGGCCGCTTTCGGTCAATGGGACGCTGGCGCAGATCGATAACGGCTGGTCGGTGCAAACCGACGTCGCAGGCCCCTATGCCAGCACCGCCACGATCAGCGGCACCTTTGGCGCGGTCGGAACCGCGGCGCGCTATGCGGTGCAGGTGCCCGATGTGGGCGCACTGGTGCCGCGCCTGTCCGGAGCGGCGGCGATCACGGGCACGGCGCGGCAGGTCGCGCGCGGGTTTGACATCGATGCGACCCTTGACGGGCCATCAGGGACCACGGCGCAGGTCCAGGGTCTGGTTGGCACCGACGGTCAGTTGAAACTCGACGCCACCGGGCAGGCCCAGCTGGGTCTGCTCAACCCGTTCATCGCGCCGCGCAGCATTGCCGGGCTTGCCGGTTTCGACCTCACCGTCGACGGCCCCCCCGCCCTGTCCTCGCTGCGCGGACGGATCAGCACGCAAGGCACACGGCTTGCCGCCCCGAAACTGCCCCTGTCCCTGTCCGACCTTAGCGGCGCGGTCGAACTGGGTGGCGGACAGGCGCAGCTGGACCTGACCGGACAGGTGACGGATGGCGGCAGCATCGCTCTGACCGGGCCGATCACGCTGGGCGGCGGCTTTCCGGCGCAGTTGCAGATTGACCTCAACAACGTCGTGCTGAGCGACAATGTCGTCTACACCAGCGTGGTGAATGGCGGCGTGGCGCTCAACGGCGCGCTGACCGGGGGTGCGCGGATTGTGGGTACGATCGATGTGGGGGAAACCACCGTGCAGGTGCCCTCCAGCACCGTGTCGACGCTCGGTTCCATCCCCGACATCACCCATATCGGCGCCACGCGACCGGTGATGCGCACCCGCGAACGGGCCGGGCTGGTCAAGGACACAACCGCCGACAGCGGGCGCAGCGTCGCCTATCCGCTGGACATCACCGTCAACGCACCGGCGCGGATTTTCGTGCGCGGGCGCGGCATCGACGCCGAACTCGGCGGAACGCTGCGCCTGACCGGGACAACGGCGGACACGATTTCCACCGGTCAGATCGATCTGATCCGCGGACGGCTCGAAGTGCTGACCAAGCGGTTCGAACTGGACGAGGGGCGGGTCGAAGTGCAGGGCCGGTTCGAGCTGTTCCTGCGTCTGATCGCGGTGACCTCCACCTCTTCCGGAACCGCCCGGATCGTGGTTCAGGGCCGCGCGAGCGATCCGGTTGTCTCCTTTGAATCCACTCCGGACTCGCCGCAGGACCAGGTGCTGGCCCAGATCTTCTTCGGGCGCGACATCTCGCAGCTTTCGGCCTTTCAGGCGCTGCAACTGGCCACCGCGGTCGCGCGGCTTGCCGGGCGCGGCGGCGAAGGCATCGTGTCGCAACTGCGCGGCTCCTTCGGTCTTGACGATCTGGACGTGACCACGGACGCGGACGGCAATGCCGCCGTGCGCGCGGGCAAATACATCTCGGACAATGTCTATACGGATGTGACCGTCGGGGGCGCGCAGGGGCCCGAAGTGTCGCTGAACATCGACCTCACCCCGAATGTCACCGTGCGTGGCAGCCTCGCGGCGGACAGCAGCACCGGCGTCGGGATCTTCATCGAAAAAGATTACTGACGCGCGCGGTGCGCCGGCTTTGACACCGACCGCTTCCCGCGTTATGCCTGTCTTGTATCCAAGCGGATACAAAATTGGACAGAGCAGCATGAACACCCCCGACATGAGCCAGGGCGAGGCGGCCTATGCCAGCCTGATCGCCGCGATCCGCGCAGGCGATTTCGCGCCCGGCGACCGGTTGCGCGAAACCGATGTCGCCGCCCGCCTGCACCTGTCGCGCACGCCCGTGCGCGAGGCCCTGCGTCGGCTCGAGGCCGAAGGCATCGTCGAACACCGCCCGCGCCTGGGCGCGATCATCCGCCAACTCAGCCACGGCGAACTGGTCGAGTTGTACGAGATGCGCAGCGTTCTGGAACGCACCGCCGCCGAGATGGCCGCCAAACACGCAAGCCCCGCCGAAGTCGCCGCCCTGCGCGCCCTGAACGCGCGGATCGCCGCAAGCCCGCCCGCCGGGGCCGCGGCCCTGAACCAGGACTTTCACCGCGGCATCTACCTGGCCACCCGCAACCGCTTTCTGCTGGATGCGGCGCGCGCGCTGAACAACGCGCTGATGCTGCTGGGTCCGACGACACTGGACGATCCGGACCGGGTCGCGACGGTCAGCGCGCAGCACGACACCATCCTCGATGCCATCGCCGCGGGCGACGTGACGGCGGCGGGCGCTGCGGCAGAGACACATTTGCAAACCTCGCTCATCCACCGGCTCAGGGTGCTCGGCCAATGATGCGCGTCGCGCTGACCTTTGCGATTGCCGGGCTCGGCGTGGGGGCGTTTCATATCGCCGCCCTGCCCCTGCCCTGGCTGCTCGGGCCGATCGCCGCCTGCCTGATCGCGGCGCTGTCCGGCGTCAGGATGAGCGGGATCAAGCCCCTGAACGAAGGGATGCGCACCATTCTGGGTCTGGCGGTCGGGGCCACCTTTACCCCTGTCCTGCTGGCCTCCATGGCGCAGATGTGGCCGACACTGCTGATGATCCCGGTCATGGTCGCGGTGATCGGGCTGGTCGGCGTGCCCTACTTCCAGCGGATCTGGGGCTATGATTTCGCCACCAGCTATTATTCCACCATGCCCGGCGGCTTGCAGGACATGCTGGTGTTCGGAGAAGAGGCCGGGGGCAATCCGCGCGCGCTGTCGCTGATCCACGCCACGC
The DNA here is from genome assembly GCA_964542095.1 of uncultured Rhodobacterales bacterium. GTDB lineage: Bacteria > Pseudomonadota > Alphaproteobacteria > Rhodobacterales > Rhodobacteraceae > Tateyamaria. The sequence goes on along the minus strand of CAZITF010000082.1, from coordinate 1,763 downwards.
GGGTTCTGGTGATCGTCGTGGCGCTGCCGTTCATCCTGCAAGGGGTCTGGGGGGCGGACCTGTCCAACCCGCCCGGCGCGCCCGCGCGCAGCGTACCGCCCGAACAGCTGCTGTTGATGGTCGCCAGCGCCCTGATCGGCTGGCAGGGGGCCAAGCGGATCGGCATGTTCGGGGCGTCCATCCTCGGCCCGCTGATCGTCGCCGCCATATTCGCCATGATCGGCCTGCTGCAATATCGCCCCCCGATCGAGGCGATCTGGGCGGCGCAGTTCTTTATCGGCATGGGCGTGGGCATGAAATATACCGGGATCACCATGGCCGAAGTGCGGCGCGACCTTGCGGCCGGCCTCGGGTTCTGCGTCATCCTGATGCTGCTGACCCTGATTTTTGTCGAAGTGGTCTATGGGCTTGGCCTTGCAAACGGCATGAACGCGCTGCTGGCCTTTGCGCCCGGCGGTCAGGCCGAACTGACGATCCTGGCACTGATCGTGGGGGCGGACATGGCCTTTGTCATCGCCCATCACGTGCTGCGCATCTTTGTCGTCATCCTCGGCGCGCCGCTGTTCGCGCGGATGTTCCCGAAAACGCCGGTCTAGGGCCGGTTCCCGGCCCGCACCCCGCCCGTTTCACCGGCTGGAACGGACGAATGCCCACAGAAACACGCAGGCGAGCGCAGGAACCACCTTGCCAATCGGGCCAGAGTGGCAAACACTCTGACCATATCAAGAAACGGGGAGATAACCGATGAAACTCACTGCCATCCTGTCAGCCGCCATGCTGCTGTCCAGCACGGCCCTTGTCGGCGCCCAGACGCTGAAATGGGCCCGGGCGGGCGACGCGCTCACGCTCGATCCACACGCCCAGAACGAAGGGCCGACCCACACCATCCGCCACCAGATGTACGAGCCGCTCATCATCCGCGACACCACCGGCGCGTTCGAACCGGCGCTGGCCACCGAATGGGGTCCGAAAGAGGGCGACCCGAACGTCTGGGTGTTCAAACTGCGCGAGGGTGTGAAATTCCACGGTGGCGAGGATTTCACCGCCGAGGATGTCGTGTTCAGCTTTGAACGCGCCCAGCAGCCCAATTCGGACATGAAGGAACTGATCGGTTCCATCACCGAAGTGCGCGCGGTCGATGACTTTACCATCGAATTGGTCACCGACGGGCCGAACCCGATCCTGCCCTCCAACCTCACCAACCTGTTTATCATGGACAAGGGCTGGGCCGAGGCCAACAACACCGTGAACGTGCAGGATTTCGAGGGCGGCGAGATCACATACGCCACCACCAACGCCAACGGCACCGGTCCTTACGTGCTGACCAGCCGCGAGCCCGACGTCAAGACGGTGATGACCCGCAACGAGGCCTATTGGGGCCGCGACCAGTTCCCGCTGGAAGTCAAAGAGATTGTCTATACCCCGATCCAGAACGCAGCCACTCGCGTGGCGGCAATGCTGTCGGGCGAGGTCAACTTCCTTCAGGACATGCCGGTGCAGGATCTTGAGCGGGTCAATGCCGTTGACGGTCTGGTGGTCAAGAAGGCACCGCAGAACCGGGTGATCTTTTTCGGGATGAACCAGGGGGCCGACGACATCGAGGCCGACAATATCGACGGCAAGAACCCGCTGGCGGACGTGCGGGTGCGCAAGGCGATGTCCATGGCCATCAACCGCGACGCGATCCAGCAGGTCGTGATGCGCGGCCAGTCCCAGCCCGCGGGCATGATCGCGCCACCTTTTGTCAACGGCTGGACGGCTGA
>CAZITF010000081.1:0-10596 GCA_964542095.1 uncultured Rhodobacterales bacterium | reverse complement strand
TATACCAACGCGGGCAAATCGACCCTGTTCAACCGCCTGACCGGGGCCGAGGTGATGGCCAGGGACATGCTCTTTGCCACGCTCGATCCCACCATGCGCCGCGTCGAACTGGATGGCGGGCCCGAAGTGATCCTGTCGGACACGGTTGGCTTTATTTCTGACCTGCCCACCGAACTGGTCGCCGCCTTCCGCGCCACTCTGGAGGAAGTGCTGGCCGCCGATATCATCGTCCATGTCCGCGACATCTCGCACCCCGAAACCGAAGCGCAGGCACGGGACGTCGCGGCGATCCTGACCGATCTGGGGGTGGGCGAAGACCGCGTCCAGATCGAGGTGTGGAACAAGCTTGACGCGTTACCCCCGGACGCCGCAGATGCCGCCCGCGCGCGGGCCGAGCGGGAACAGAATGTGTTCGCCATCTCGGCCCTGACCGGGGAGGGGATCGAGGCGCTGCTCGATCATGTGGCAGAGGTCTTGCAGGCTACGGTTACGGTCGAGACGCTGACGCTGCCCTTTGCGGACGGGCGTAAGCGCGCGTGGCTGTTCGAACAGGAGGTGGTCGAGGACGAACGCCAGGGCGAGGACGGTTTTGAGTTCGATGTCCGCTGGAGCGCGATCCAGAAGGCGCGGTTCGAGGGGCTTTAGTCGTAAACCCCAGTGTATGCTGATGCAAATGTCGGCCTGGAACCCATTCTACCCGATGCTGCGTGATCAACGAATGTCTGCTCTGCTTCAGCTCGCCGGTCTTTTTACGGTAGCCTCAACCTCTTTGACAAGCCGCTCAATCAGGTCAGCGGCGGGCATTTCTCTGGTTAATGAGGCGGCTTGGCCACAGAGGAAGAACGACGCATCAGCAACAGAGGCAGCGTTCCTTATCGGACCACTTAGCGCATACATCTGCGGAAAATCGGGAAGTTGCGACCTGCCTCGTTCCAACTCCTCTGAATATCGGGATCGTATAGCCCGAGCTGACCGCCCGGGAATTTGCATCCGTTACCATCGTATCGGTGTCCTTGGCATTCGCAATCTGCTTGCGACGCGCGGCTTCTGTTGCGACTTCTTCACATCTCAAGAAGGCAGTTCCCAATTGAACACCGGACGCCCCAAGCGCCACAGCCGCCGCGATGCCGCGACCATCGCCAATTCCACCAGCCGCAATGACTGGCAACGATATGGCATCTAAAACTTGAGGAACGAGCGCCATCGTACCGACGCCGTCATACGGCTCGGTCGGCGTGTGTGATCTCCCATGGCCACCAGCTTCCCAACCCTGCGCGATTACGGCATCCATCCCAATATCTTCAAGCTCCTTCGCTTCTATTATCCACGACGCAGGCACTCAGCTCTTGGCTGGAAAAGCCCCTTGGCCTTCGAAAGAAAGGTCGCTTAAGTGAGCAATTGGAGCGGCTCGAAACCGTGACAGGTCCACGCTCGGCTTCAAGGAAAGTCCCGACATGTTCGAACGTGGTCACCCGGTCGGCACCAATCAAACAGTCCTGATCGCCCGCGCCTTCGACGATCTTGGGTTTGAGGTATTGCAGCCCGGGATCGGTCGGGATCTGTTCCATCCGGTCCGCGGCCATGACAGGCGCGTGGGCTAGATGCTGTCCTTCACCCGATCCCACGTCTTCAGGAGATGACTTGCCATCGCCTCACCAAGGCGCTGTCCATCCCTTACCTTCAGAGCGCGCACCATTTCCTCGTGATCCGCCACCGCGCCGTCCCACGAGTCAGGCTTTTGATTGCCGATGTAGCGGATGCGTTTCAGCCTGGCCTGGATGTTCGACTGCATCTCTTTCAGCGTTTCATTCTTTGACAGCTCCGCAAGACGGGAGTGAAACTCCTGGTTCAACTTGTAGTATGGCATCCTGTCGCGCTTGCGGTAGCAAGCCATCATACGCTCGTGCACCTCGAGGAGGGCCCCGATCTCTTCTTCGCTCGCTCTGACGCTGGCCAACTCCCCGGCAAGTTTTTCCAGCTGTCCCAGCACTTCCAGCATGGAAAATACATCTTTGGGGGTAAGCTTGCGAACGACGCTGCCTTTTGAGGGTCGGACAATCACAAGCCCTTCGGCGGCAAGCGTACGAAGTGCCTCGCGGAACGGCGTGCGTGACACGCCCAGTTCCTCGATGAGGTGAGCCTCATCGATTCGGCTTCCGGGTTCCAGCGTACCATCGATGATCAGGTCGCGAACACGGTTCGCGACCTGATCATGGAGCGAGCGGTTCGTTATGGCGATGGACGAATCCATGGATAACTCTCTACTTGTCATAGCTATTTCGGGCATCAGCGAGCCTGAAAGCAATATCCAAATTAGACTTGTCGGTCCATACTTCCCACATGTATACAAAATACATGTAGCGGAAATGCAAGATCGCATTCCGCAAGGAGAGGAGACCACTCAATGAAATCGCTTCGCAATGGCATTTCCGCCAGCTTGATGGTTTGTGCCCTGTCGCTATCAGCCGCTCCGGTAGCTGCCGAGACGTTTATCGTCGCGGTCGGCGCCGCATCGAACAGTCTTCAGGGACGCAGCGCAGCCAAGTTCGCCGAAGACTTGCAGGCCGAACTCGGCGATGCGCATACAATCGAATTTTATGCCGATGCCCAGCTTGGCGACGAAAAAGAGCTGATGCAAAAGCTCCGGCTTGGCACGGTCCAATTCACTTTGATTTCGTCGATCATGACCAACGTGGCACCCGAATTCGCGCTCTTCGACATGCCTTTTCTTGTCAAGGATCGCGCCCATCTAAAGGCGATCGACGCCGAGATCGTACAGACTGAACTGGCACCGAAGACGGAAGAATCCGGTCTGAAAGTGCTGTCGACTTGGGAGAACGGGTTCCGCCAGATCACCAACAACAAGCGCCCGATCAACACTCCGGCAGACCTTGCGGGTCTCAAGATCCGCACGCCGTCGTCCGAATGGCGCGTCGCCATGTTCACGGAATGGGGCGCCAACCCGACGCCGATGTCATTCTCCGAGGTTTTCGTGGCCCTGCAGACCGGAACGATGGACGGACAGGAGAACCCGCTGACCAACATCACCGGTGCAAACTTCCAGGAAGTTCAGAAATACCTGAGCCTCACCGGTCACGTCTATTCGCCTGCCTATCTGACGACCGGACTGGAAAGCTGGAACAACCTGCCGGATGACGTGAAGTCCGCCGTCCGCAGCGTCGCGGCATCGGTTCAGGACTGGGCGTTGGCAGAAGGTGAAACCGCCGACAACGAGTTGGTCGACAAGGTCAAAGCTGCGGGGATGGAAGTCAACGCGGCTGACAAGAACGCCTTTATCGAAGCCTCTGCGCCGATCTACAAGGCCTTTGCCGAACAGGTCGAGGGCGGAGACGATCTCGTCAGCCGTGCACAGGCCCTGGCCAAGTAACCTGCGAAAAATCGCACCGGCCGGTGTTTCCGGCCGGTCGAATCCGCATCCCGAGGGAAATCCCAATGGTCGAAAAGTTCGAAAAAACCCTTTTGTGGGTCATAGAGACCATTTGCCTGGCGCTTCTGGTCGCCCTGGCGCTGTCGGTCATCTATTCGACCACCATGCGCTACCTGGGGTCGTCGCCGTCCTGGTACGATGAAATCGCAAGTGTTCTGCTGGCCTGGCTGACCTTCTTCGGGGCCACCTACGCCCTGTTCCTGCGCCAGCACATGAGTTTTGGCGGCATCGTCGCGGCCTTGCCGAAACGCGCCGCGGTGGCGCTTGCGCTGTTCTCCGAACTCCTGGTGATCGGTTTTTTCGCCATCGTCGCTTGGTACGGCAACGCGGTGCTGGCCGTCGCCAAATGGGATTCACTTCTCAGCCTCCGGTGGATGACACTCGACATTGTCCAGTCGGTTATCCCGATTTCTGCCGTGCTGATGATCATCGGTACAGTGCTGACCATGCCGCGCGCACTGGCGAATGCTGCGGCAGGGATCGACACCGAACACGCCGAAATCGAGCAGACCATTGCCGAGGCCGAGCGCGAGAATGCGGATATCTCCCGGAAGGACGAGACCAAATGATCCTCCTTGTCACGACCATTGCCTTGATCGGGCTGATCCTGATCAACGTGCCGATTGCCGTGGCTATCGGCATTGTCGCCCTCGGCGGCCTTGTGCTGACACCGGGCGGCGCGACGCTTTATGACATGGTCATCGCCCTCTATTCGGGCGCCACGTCCTTCCCGTTGATCGCCATCCCGCTGTTCATCCTGGCCGGCAACCTGATGAACACTTCTGGCATCTCGGTCCGGCTGATCAACTTCGTGACGTCCGTGATCGGCTTTGTCCGCGGCGGCCTCGGTATGGTCAACATCGGTGTGTCGATGGTATTCGCCGAGATTTCCGGATCGGCCGTTGCGGATGTGGCCGCCACCGGCACGGTGCTGATCCCGGAGATGAAGAAACGCGGCTATTCCCGTACACTTGCAGCGGCAATTACGTCGTCGTCGGCCTCGCTGGCCATCATCATTCCGCCCTCGATCCCGATGATCCTTTACGGGGCCATCGCCGAAACCTCGGTGCTGAAGCTGTTCGTCGCGGGCGTCGTGCCGGGCGTCCTTGGCGGTGTCCTGTTGATGGCGGTGACCTACATCATGGCGATCCGCTATGACCTGCCTCGGGCCGAGGGCTTTGATCTTTGCCATGTCTGGCGTTCGTTCAAAGAGGCGATCTGGGCCCTCTTGATGCCGGTCATCATCCTTGGCGGGATATTCTCGGGTCTGGTCACGGCGACCGAGGGCGCGGGCCTCGCAGTGCTGGCCGCACTGGTTATCGGTCTTTTCATCTACCGGGACATGGACGTTTGGCGCCTGCGCAAGGTGATGCTTGAAGGGGTCAGCCAGACCGGGGTGGTGATGCTGCTGGTTGCAACTTCGGCTGCATTGGGACTGTTCCTGACGCAAGCGCAGGTGCCACAGCAGCTTGCAAAGCAAATCACGGAATTTACGACCAATCCGCTGATCGTGCTGGCTCTTCTCAACCTTCTGTTGCTGGTGCTGGGTATGTTTCTGCACGGTGCCGCCGCCATCATCCTGGTGGTGCCGGTGGTCATGCCGCTGGTGAATGCGGTAGGGATAGACCCGGTCCATTTCGGGATCATGGTCACATTGAACCTCGCCATCGGCCAGCAGACACCGCCGGTCGCCTCGGTTCTGATCACGTCATGTTCCATTGCCAAGGCGGGTATCTGGGAAACGTCCCGCACCAATCTGCCGTTCATTGGCGTGCTCGCCTTCATCCTCTTGCTGGTGACCTACGTGCCACAGGTATCTCTCGCACTGACGGAGATCATCCAATGACCGATCCCAAACCGCGCATCGCCATCATTCCCGGAGATCCCTCCGGGATCGGACCGGAACTGATCGCCAAACTCCTGAACGAGGAGCCTGTGCAGGACGCCGCCGACATCGTGCTGATCGGGGACGAGCATGTGTGGCGACAGGGTGCCGGGCAGGCGGGCCTCGATATCGACCTGCTGCCGATTGACGAAGACGCCATCTCCACGCAGCACGGGCTGGCCTGGCTGCCGATGGATACGATCGCGCCGGAAGACGTGACCGTCGCCGAGGTCTCCGTGGCCAGCGGCGCGTCCAGCCTGCGCTGCCTCGACAAGGCACTCGACCTGGCGGTGGCGGGCGGGGTGGACGGGATCCTGTTCGGGCCGTTCAACAAGGCGGCGCTAACCAGCGCGGGCCTGAACGCCGAGGACGAGCACCGCTATATCGCCCGCTACATCGGCTTCACAGGCTATCACAGCGAAATCAACGTTCTGGGCGATCTTATGACGACGCGTGTGACCAGCCATATTGGCCTGAAGGACGTCGCCGAGCGGATCACACCCGACGCGGTGGAAAGGGCGATCGGCCTGGCCGAAGACACTTGCCGCCGCGCGGGCAACACCCGACCGCATATCGCCGTGGCCGCGCTGAACCCCCACGCGGGGGACAATGGCAAGTTCGGTCGCGAAGAAATCGACATATTGCAGCCGGTCATCGAAACCGCACAGGCGCAACAGAAGAATGTCACCGGCCCCTGGCCCTCGGACACCGTGTTTCTTAAGGCGCAAAGGGGCGAGGTGGATGCGGTCGTCACGATGTACCACGACCAGGGCCAGATCGCGATCAAGCTGATGGGGTTCGACCGCGGCGTGACCGTTGCCGGCGGTCTGCCGATCCCGGTGGCCACACCGGCCCACGGAACCGCTTTCGACATCGCCGGACAGAACAAGGCGAATGTCGGCGCGACGCTTCAAGCCTTCAACCTGCTCGTCCGCATGGCCCGAAATCATCGCGCAAGCCGCGCGGCAGCCTGACAAGGAATTTCCCATGACCAAGATCAAATCCATCCGCACCCGCGTCTGGAACTGGACCGGGCCGACGGTGCCGCCCTCGGGCAATTTCTGCACCAATGCATCCGATGCGCTGTGGATGAAGGGCGACGCCATGGCTTCGTTCCGCTTTCATCAATGGCTGACCTGCGAGGTCGAAACCGAGGATGGCACAATCGGCATCGGCAACGCCGCGTTGGCGCCCACGGTTGTCAAGAAAGCCATCGACGACTGGTACGCGCCGCTGGTGATCGGCGAAGACCCGTTCGACTATGCCTATATCTGGGAAAAGATGTATCGCCGCACCCATGCCTGGGGCCGCAAGGGCATCGGCATGACGGCAATCAGCGCCATCGACATCGCGATCTGGGATCTGATGGGCAAGCTGGTCGGAAAACCGATCTTCAAGTTGCTGGGCGGACGGACCAAGGAAAAAATCCCGGTCTACTACTCCAAGCTCTATGCAGGGCCGGTGGCAGACATGCAGGCCGAGGCCGAAGAGGCGATGAAGAACGGCTATACCGCCTACAAGTCGCGGTTCGGTTACGGGCCAAGGGACGGCATGCCGGGGATGCGCGAGAATCTCAAGCGCGTGGAGGCACTGCGCGAGGTGATCGGCTACGACAACGACCTGATGCTCGAGTGTTACATGGGCTGGAACCTGGATTATGCGAAGCGCATGCTGCCGAAACTGGCCAAATTTGAACCGCGCTGGCTGGAAGAGCCGGTGATCGCCGATGATGTCGAGGGCTATGCCGAGCTGAACGCGATGAACATCGTGCCGATCTCGGGCGGCGAGCATGAGTTTTCGATCATCGGCTGTGCCGACCTGATCCGCAAAAAAGCCGTCAGCGTGCTGCAATACGACACAAATCGCGTCGGCGGCATCACCGCAGCGCAAAAGATCAACGCCATCGCAGAGGCGGCGCAGATCCCGGTGATCCCGCATGCGGGGCAGGTGCACAACTATCACCTGACCATGGCCAACACGAACTGCCCGATCAGCGAATATTTTCCGGTCTTCGATGTCGAGGTCGGCAACGAGTTGTTCTACTACATCTTCGAAGGCGACCCTGAGGCCGTCGACGGCTACCTGCAACTGGACGATGAAAAGCCGGGACTGGGGATCACCATTTCCGACAAACATCTCAAGCATTTCGAGATTGTCGAATGACACGCTATTCCGGCATCTGGCCCGTGGCGCCCACGCCGTTCCACGACGACGGCATGCTTGACCTTGACGGCATGAAGCGCGTTCTGGACTGTCTGATCGATCAGGGCGCGGATGGCATCTGTATCCTTGCGAATTTTTCCGAGCAGTTCCTGATCTCGGACGAAGAGCGGGCGATCCTGTCGCGCCTGTGCCTCGAACACGTGGCTGGACGCGTGCCGGTGATTGTGACCATCAGCCACTACGCTACGCAAATCGCCGTCGAGCGGGCGCGGTTCGCCAGGTCGCTTGGTGCTGACATCGTGATGATGATGCCGCCCTATCACGGCGCGCTTCTGAAGGGCACGCCCGAGCAGACGTTCGAGCAATTCCGAGCCGTCGGCGAGGTCGGCATCCCGATCATGGTACAGGACGCGCCCCTGTCGGGTGTCGACCTGTCTGTTCCGTTGCTGGTCCGAATGGCACGTGAGATCGAGGCGGTGAAGCTGTTCAAAATCGAATGCCCCCGGGCTGCCAACAAGCTGCGCGCGCTGATCGCCGACGGGGGTGATGCCATCGAAGGCCCGTTCGATGGCGAGGAAGGCATCACCCTGCTCGCTGATCTCGACGCAGGGGCGACGGGGTCGATGACCTCCGGTATGATCGTCGACCAGATCAAGCCGGTTATCGAAAAGCATCATGTCGGCGACATTGGCGGTGCAATCACGGCCTATGGCCGCGTCGCCATGGCGATCAACCACGAGAACCGGCAATGCGGCTGGCAATCCTGCAAGGCGGCGATGGTCGAGGGCGGCGTGATCAAATCCGATTTCTGCCGCCACCCGATCCCGCCGCTGCATCCGGCCATCCGCAGTAGATTGATTGACCTTTTGAAGCCGTTGGACCCGATGGTCCTGAGATGGGGCCGCTAGGCCGCTACAGAACTGGAGTAGACATGACCTTCACACCGCACGGCAAGCACCTCATCGACGGCAACTGGATTGCGGGCGAAAACACGTTTCGCTCGGAACCAGCGCAGGGCACGGCCCATGAATTCAGCGTCGGCACGCCCGAGCTTGTCAATCGCGCCTGCGAAGCCGCGGAAGAGGCTTTCTGGACCTACGGCTACACCACCCGCGAGGCCCGCGCGGCGTTCCTGAACGCCATCGCCGACGAAATAGAAGCGCGGGGCGCGCAGATCACCGAAATCGGCACGCAGGAAACCGGCCTTCCAGCGGCTCGCCTTGAGGGGGAACGCGGGCGTACCGTCGGCCAATTGCGGCTGTTTGCAAGCCACATAGCATTGGGCGACTACCTGGATCGCAGGCACGATCCCGCCATGCCCGATCGCCAGCCTCTGCCGCGACCTGACCTGATAATGGTGCAACGCCCGATCGGACCTGTCGCCGTTTTCGGCGCGTCGAATTTCCCGCTGGCCTTCTCGACCGCGGGCGGAGACACCGCCGCCGCGCTGGCTGCGGGTTGCCCCGTGGTGGTCAAGGGACACTCGGCCCACCCAGGCACCGGCGAAGTCGTTGCCGAGGCAATCAACGCGGCCATTGCGACATGCGGTGCGCACAAGGGCGTATTCAGCCTGATTCAGGGGGGCAATCGCGACGTCGGACAGTCGCTGGTGCAGCATCCGCTGATCAAGGCGGTCGGCTTTACCGGCTCGCTGGCCGGGGGTCGTGCCCTTTTCGATCTTTGCGCCGCACGACCGGAACCCATCCCGTTCTTCGGGGAGCTTGGCAGCGTCAATCCGATGTTCGTGCTTCCCGCGGCGCTCGAGGCACGCGGGGCTGCCATCGGTGAGGGCTGGGCCGCATCGCTGACGATGGGTGCGGGCCAGTTCTGTACCAATCCGGGAATCGCCGTCGTCCCGGCCGGCACCGAGGGCGACGCATTTGTCGCCGCCACCGCGCGGGCGCTGAAAGGCGTGCAAACTCAGTGCATGCTTACGGTTGGCATCGCCAAGGCATACAATGCGGGAAAGACCCGTTTTGACGGCCGCAAAGCGGTCAGGCCGGTGCTGACCACCGACAGTGAAGGCCGCTACGTCAGCCCGAACCTGTTCGAGATGGATGCATCCGATTTTCTACAGGACCACGCATTGGGCGAAGAAGTTTTCGGCCCGCTTGGCCTTGTGGTTCGAGTGTCCGGTGTGGATGAGATGGTGACACTTGCACGAGGGCTTGAAGGACAATTGACGGCCACGCTGCATATGGACGCGTCTGACACCGACCTCGCACAAAGGCTGGCACCGGTGCTGGAGCGCAAGGCAGGAAGATTGCTGGCCAACGGTTTTCCAACGGGCGTCGAAGTGGCCGATGCGATGGTGCACGGCGGCCCTTATCCGGCATCGACCAATTTTGGCCATACTTCGGTCGGCACACTTTCGATCCGCCGGTTCCTGCGACCGGTTTGCTACCAGAACATGCCGGAGGATCTACTCCCGCGATAACAGAGCCGATTTGGATTCTGACGAAACCTGCTCGGTTGAACGGCCGGAAACAGGGTATTTGCTGCGGTGCTGCGGACGCGGCGCTGCGGCTGCATGGTCTTTCTGCAACAGCAGCATGAGAAGACCTTGAGGTCCGGGAGTCCCGCAAAGCGGTCGCGGGCATGTCTCGGGGGATGGCGCTCTGAAGCTCGTTCTACGAGGTGGTTCCAGATGCCTCAAATTGCGCATCTTTTCCGACGGGAGAAGGGCCATCGACAGGCCGTGGGAGGGCGATCAGACCTTCCCGCCAAAGACTTAAATGGCGGCCAAGCGCATCATCCCGATCTGCTGTTCGCGACAGGTGCCATATCGCCATCCGGTCATGCCAAAGACATGGCGACCTATTATCGGCGCACCTGTCGTGCGACGGGGCGGGCTGGCCTCTCTCGGCAGATTTGGCCGCGGCAGCATCTACTGACGGGCAGTGGACTGCCCGGCGCCTGCGGCTTGATCCCGGTCCGGGCGGTTGCTTTTTTCGCCACGTCGATGTTCGGTGGCCTCGCCGATCAAGCCTCGCGCCACGTCCCCGGTTTCAACCCGTCCAGCGACCACGCGCCGATCCGCACCCGGATCAGGCGCAGGGTGGGAAAGCCCACATGCGCTGTCATGCGCCGCACCTGCCGG
>CAZITF010000080.1:0-10810 GCA_964542095.1 uncultured Rhodobacterales bacterium | reverse complement strand
GTGCCGGCTGCATCCACCAGAACGCCCTTGGTTTCATAGGTGCCGATGTCGATGCCAAGCGTGTAGGCCATCAGGTATAGTCATCCCTGTCCAGCGAGAAATCGGGAGTGATGGCGGCCAATGCGGCGTCGAGCAATTGCGCGAGTGCGACCAGATCGTTCAGGTCGCACAGCTCGCGCGCCGAATGCGAATAGCGCATCGGATACCCCATGTCGATCGCAGCGACGCCGCTGCCCACCAGCTGCACATAGGACAGATCGGTCAGCACGCCGACCTGCGCGCTGCGTTGCAGCGGGATGCCTTTTGCCTGTGCCGTCCGTTCGACCAGGTCGACCATGGCCGGGTGCGGGATCACCCCGTTCAGCGTGCCGCGTCCGTGAAAGGAATAGAGGCTCATCCCCGGCCCGCCCCCCAGCACCATGTCGCCGCGCGCGCCCATGTCGGGCGTGTCGGTGGCGAGCATCAGGTCGAGCTGGATGGCGATGTCGGGCTGGAGGGCGTGCGCCAGGGGTTGCGCGCCGCGCAGGTTGAATTCCTCAAGCACGGTGAAGGCGAGGTGGACGGGCGGCCCGCTTTGGCGGTTGTTCAGCGACCGCGCGATTTCCAGCAGCACGGCGCAGCCGGCGCGATCATCGACGCTGGTGCCCATGATCCGGTCATTCGCCAGTTCGGTGGCGCGCGGTGCATAGACCACGGGCGATCCGATGCGGATGCCCGCCGCCTCGACGGCGCTGACCGAGGGCAATCCGGTATCGACATAAAGATCGGCATAGGGCGTCACGGTGTATTTCTCATCCGGCCCGGTGGCATGGTGGCTCTTGTTGGCGATGACGCCGGGCACATCGCGCCCCTCACCGACACAGATCAGCACCTCCTGGGCCGCCAACGCACGTTCCGGCACCCCGCCAAGGCGTTCCAGCCGGATCAGCCCGTCCGCCTCGATCCGGCGCACGATGAATCCCAGCTGATCCATATGGGTGAACAGCAGGACGCTGGGCCCGTGGCCGGGGAAACTCGCGACGAGGTTACCGAGCCGGTCTGTCTGGGCGACGATCCCCATCGCGCCCAGCCGGTCCCGCAGGGCGCGGCGCACGCGATCCTCGTGGCCCGACAGGCCGGCTATTGCCATGAGGTCAAGAAGGTCTGCCCTGATCCGGTCCTTCATCCGCGCACCGCCCGCACCCTATCCATGAAATCTCGCGCCCGGTCGGGATCGATGGCGTTCCACGTATCGCCGTCCACCTTGAGGGACGAGCCGACGATGCAGCCATCGGCAATGCGCAAGACGTCTGCCACCGTGTCGTGTTTCACCCCGGTATTGGCCATCACGGCAGTGTCGGGCAGCACCGCTTTGACGGCCTCCAGATCGCTGAGCGCCGCCGCCTCGCCGGTGATCTGGCCCGACACCAGCACCGCGTCGGGGATCGAGGAAAACACCGCGCTGCGCGCCCGGTCCGGCAAAGACCGCTGATCCAGCGAATGGGCAAACTCGGCCGAGATGTTGAACAGCATCGCCATGTCCGCCCGCCCCAGCCGGTTGCGATAGCGCATCGCGGCCCCTGCATCCGGGTTCCATGCGCCCATGTCCGAGGCATAGGTGCCGGTAAATATCTCGCGCACGAACTGCGCACCCGTGGCGGCCCCGAGGGCGACGGTCGACATCGGATCCCACAGCACGTTGACGCCAAAGGGCACGATGATCTCGGATTTCAGCGCGCCGATGATCGCCGCCATCGTCGCGGTCGAGGCGGTGTCGACCCGGAATTCGTAGGGGCGGTCGTTTTCGTTGCCGAACATGACCGCATCGAACCCGGCCTCTTGCAACGCCAGCAAATCGGCGCGCGCCGCCGCGACAAGGTCAAGCGCGGGATCAAAAAGCGGCGTGCCCGGCAACGCCCCGATGTGGACCATGCCGATGACCGGTTTGACTTGCCCGAACACCCGCTCGAAATTCGCCGTCATATCGAAAACTCCCCCAAGGCAACTTTATGGTCAGGTCCCTGTTCACGCAAAGGAATTGTGGGCTAGACTTGCCCCGACAAAAGGAGACACCGATGGTTATGAAAACGCGGCACTGGGACAGGCTTGGCAATGGCGGGCTGACATTCACCGAGCTTGGCTTTGGCACGGCCCCTCTGGGCAATCTTTACAAGGCGATTTCAGATGCCGAGGCGCGCGCGACGCTCGATGCGGCGTGGGAGGGGGGCGTGCGCTATTACGACACCGCGCCGCTTTATGGGCTGGGGCTGTCCGAAACGCGGCTGAACCCGTTCCTGCGCGACAAGCCGCGCGACGAATATGTGCTGTCCACCAAGGTTGGCCGCCTGATGCAGGCCTGTGCGCCCGAACACCGCTCGGGCGCGGGCAAGTGGTTCGAGGTGCCGCAACGGCGCGAGCAATACGATTACACCTATGACGGCGTGATGCGCTCTTTCGAGCATTCCTTTTCCCGCCTCGGCGTGGATCGTATCGACATCCTCTATGTCCACGATCTGTGCATCTTCAGCCACGGGTCCAAGGAAATGTCCGACATGCGGATCGCCGAGTTCTTTGGCGGGCGCGGCTATGACGCGATGGTGTCGTTGCGCGATCAGGGGATGATCAGGGCCATCGGCGGCGGCATCAACGAATGGGAGGTCTGCCAGACCCTCGCCGAGCGCGGCGATTTCGACCTGTTCCTGCTGGCCGGGCGCTACACGCTGCTCGAACAAAAGGCGCTCGACAGCTTTTTGCCGCTGTGCGAGGCGCGCGGCATCGGGATCGTGACGGGTGGGCCCTATAACTCCGGCATCCTTGCGACGGGGGCGCGACAGGGGGCCTATTACAACTATGAACTGGCCGAGCAGGACGTGCTGGACCGGGTGGCGGCGATCGAGGCGGTCTGCGCCGATCATGGCGTGCGCCTGGTCGATGCCGCGTTCCAGTTTCCGCTGCTGCACCCGGCGCATGTGTCGGTCATTCCGGGCGGGCAAGGCCCGTCGGAAACGGCAGGCAACCTCGCCGCGGCGCAGGCCGACATTCCCGCCGCACTCTGGTCCGACCTCAAGGCCAAGGGGTTGCTGCGCGAGGATGCGCCGACGTGAGGATCGACGCCCATCAGCATTTCTGGCAGCCCCTGCGCGGCGATTACGACTGGATGCCGCCGGACAACGCGACCCTGAACCGTGCCTATGCGCCTGCCGATCTGGCCCCGACACTGGCGCAGGCGGGCATTGACGGCACGGTGCTGGTGCAGGCCGCCGCCAGCGTCCATGAAACGGAATACATGCTCGGCCTTGCTGATGCCTGCCCCTTCATCAAGGGCGTCGTCGGCTGGGTGAATTTCGAGGACCCCGGCGATCTCGCGCATCTCACCCGGCTGGCTGCGCACCCGAAATTCCTTGGCGTGCGCCCGATGATCCAGGACATCGCGGACGTGAACTGGATGCTGCGCGACGATGTGCAATGGGCCTATGCCGCGCTGATCGATCTGGACCTGACCTTTGACGCCCTCGGCTTTCCCCGCCATTTGCCGAATTTCCTGGCCCTGATCGGGCGCTATCCGCGGATGCGCGTGGTCCATGATCACTGCATGAAGCCGCAGATCCGTGCCCAGCGCGCAGGCAGGGACGCGTTCACGCAATGGGCTGCGGGCATATCCGCCCTTGCAGAACATACCAACGGGTTTTGCAAACTCTCCGGCCTTGTGACCGAGGCGGATGACGGCTGGAGCATCGACGACCTGCGCCCCTTTGCCGAACATGTGCTCAATGCGTTTGGACCCGCCCGCGTCATGTGGGGTTCTGACTGGCCGGTGTGCCGCTTGCAGGCGGAATATGGGGATTGGCACGAGGTGGCGCAGTCGCTTACCAGCCACCTGTCCGGGGCCGAGCGGGCGGACATTTTCGGCGGGTCAGCCGCGCGGTTCTATCGGCTGTCCTGAGCAGCGAGAAACGCCCCAACCCGCGCCGCGTCGAGACGCGCGCGCCCCGCCTCATCCAATGACACATGCAACGCGGCGGCGGCCTGGGCAAAGCCGATGGCCTCAGCCATTGATTGCCCCGCATCGACTTGCGCCGCCAGCGCCCCGACAAACATATCCCCTGCCCCGTGGGTCGACATTACCTCCACCTGATGGCCGGGATAGCCATTGCCCTCGAACTCCACACCCTCTGCACCCAGTGTCGTCAGCACGCGGCAAAACCGCGTCCCGTGAGCATAAAATTCCGCCTCCACCCGGTTCACGATCAACAGATCGACCAGCGCCACCAGGGCGTCGGGCAAAGCTCGCGCCGGAGCCCCATTCAGCCAGACCCGCGCGCCCGCCGCGCGCGCTTTGCGGGCCACGGCGAGGTTCACCGCTTCGGGTATCTCGTTCTGCAACAGAACCAGCGATGTGCCCGCCGGAACCTCGATCCTGTCTGCGTCGATGTTCAGATTGGCCGCTGACACGATCACCGCGCCATAGTCCCCGCCCGCGTTGATGATCGCGGCACTCATCCCGCTGGGCCCGGCATCGTGCTGCAACTGGGACAGATCCACACCGCTGGTCTGAAGCACCTCGCGGATCATGTCGCCAAAGCGATCCGACCCCGCGCGACCGGCAAACCGTACATCCGCCCCCATGCGCGCCGCCGCAACGGCCTGATTGCCGCCTTTGCCGCCAAAGACGTAGTCAACAGCCGTGCCTGTCACCGTCTCGTCCAGGCCCGGCAGGTGCGGCGCGCGCAGCACCACATCCAGATGCAGCGATCCGACGACGAAAACGCTCACGGCAGCATTGCGCCCTGCACCAGACGCATCGCCATGGGCGCGTCCTGACGGGCGATGGCGGCTTGCAATTCGGTATTGCCGACCAACCCGGCGGCCACGCGGCGCAAGCGGGTGACCACCTCGATATTGGTGCGCGCCTCCTCTACGGGGTCAAGGCCGGAATGGTCGGGAAAAGTGTCGAAATAGAGCGTCCCATCGTAACCGATGCGCGCCAGTTCGACCAGTAATTCGACGGTCTGGATCGGATGCACGGCCCCTACCATCAGCCCATTGTCCCACTTGCCATAGCCATCGTTCAGATGCACCCCGAGGATGCGGGAATGGCGCGCCACGAGGGCGGCGGCAAAGGCCGGCATCTCGTCGGCATAAAGCACGTGCGCAAAGTCGAGCGTCACACCGGTATTGGCGCGCCCGATCTCCCGGATCGCCAGCAGTGTCGTTGCCGCATCCGGCATCAGCGCAAAGGCGCGCGGTTCGTTCGGTTTGTATTCCAGCGCAATGTCGATGCCTGGGTTGTGGTCGGCCACTTCGGCCATCGCCTCGATCGTGTCGCCCCATGCGCGGGCATAGTCCATCTGGAACGCGTAATCGAAACCATCCTGCCCCATCCACAGGGTCATGAGGTTGCCCCCCATCTCGGCCAGCACATCAAGGCCGCGCTTGGTCTCGTCAATGGCGGCACGGCGGATCACGGGGTCGGGGTGCGTAAACGCGCCAAGCTTGTAGCCGGGATTGGTGTAATAGCGCATCGCCATGCCGTTCAGTACCATCCCGTTATCCGTCAGCACGCGCGCAAGGTCGCTTGGCCGGTCATGTTCAAAATGATCGGGATAGTTCAGATCGGCCGCGTTCAGCCCGGCCGTGGCGGCCCGCGACAGCAGGTCGGCGGTGGAGATCGTGTTCTTGCCGGGCCAGTACACGCTTGCTCCGATCTTGAAGGCATTCAGACGGGCGGCAAAGCGGGGCGAGTTAATCTCTGACATGCCAGGACCCTAACCGCTTGGGCGGGGCAGGCGCAATCGCGGGCCGATGCGTTTTCTCAGCGCCAAATCAACATCGAAAGTATTGTCCGCAATTTCCCGTCATGGTTAACTTGATGCATTAAAGTTTGTTGGGGTAAGTATTTTGGCCGCTGTCGATTTGAAGGAAGAAAAGAAGGCGCTTGGCGCATTGCTCGGAAAGGCGAAAAGCAAGCCTTTGAATTTCGCCTTCCTGATCGGAAAGGACGGCCCCATTTTCGAGGCGGATGTCACCAAATCCTCCAAGGCGCTGTGGACAGCCGGCAAGAAACAGGGCGGGGGCAAAGGCGCGTGTGGGTCCATGCATTTCGCCAATTCCTGCCTGACACTGACCTGCGAGGATGATCCGGCCCCGATTCTGGTCAAGTCTTTCAAGACCTATCTCAAGGATCGCGGACAACAGATCAAATTCAACTTCCTTGGCCCCAAGGACGGCCAAGCATCCGAGCAGGCCGCGGCCGAAGCGTCAGGGGACAAGCCAAAACCGACCCCCAAGCCCGCGCTTACGCCGGACCGCAAACCGGTCGAGAAAAAGGCGGCGGACACGCCGGTCGAGCCACCTGCCGGGGCCAAGGAACCCCCGGCCCAGGAACCGATCACGGCACCCGAGGCACCCGCCGAGAATGATGAAGAGCCTGTCTCGGGCCTCGACATCAAGGAACTGATCGCCAAGGCCCGCAAACGCCCGATGAACGCCGCCTGGCTGATCGGCAAGGAGGGTCTGGTGCTGCGCGCCCACCCCCGCATGCCCGTGGACGTCGTGCGCCGCAAGGCCAAGGAAGGCGGCGGCGGGACCACGGGTGCGGTGGGCGTCCTGACCGTCGAAGGCAAGGTCGTGCTGCTGACCTGCGAGGACAAGCCGCCCCAGACCTTCGCCAAGCAGGCGCAGAAATTCCTGATGGCCCAAGGTGTTGCCATGAAGGTGCGCATCGCACTGCCCGATGGCAGCACGCAAGAGGCGGACATAGAGGAGGAACCGCGCCTGAGCGGCGCGCAGCTGGGTCATGACATCAGCGAAATCAGGGACACCATCACCGCCAACGCTGACGCCCTGACCCCCGAACAGCAGGAAAAACTGGGCCGGATACTCGGCCAGATCGATACGCTTGTGCAACAGGGCAAGGGCGATCTGGCCGAGGCCTACCTCGCCCGTGCCGCCGGGGCCGTCGAGAACCGGACAGGTGCGCCTGTCGTGCTCGCCTCGCAGGCGGCCCCGGTCGATGGTCCCAGCCGGTTTGAAAAGGAACTGGCCGCCGCGCGCTCTGCATATCGCGGCATCGCGGACAAACTCAGCGACAAACAGCGGTCGATGTTCGACCAGCTGTTTGCCACCATCGATGCCGCCATCGGCACCGATGACGAACGGGCCGCCAAGACCCTCAAACTGCTTCAGGACCGGCTGGTCAACATCAAGATCGCCAAGCCCAGACAGGTTTTCACACCGGCCCATATGTTCGATCAGGGCCCCACGCTGGTCGAACAGATCGCCGATCAGGTCCCGGCCGAGGACAGGGCCCGCATCGACGCCTGGGCCGAGACATTCGGCAATGCCGAAAACGGCTGGCAGCTGTGGGACGATGAAGGCGGCGAATACCTCGCAGAGGCGCTGAACGGCAAATCCGACCTCGGCACGCTCAGCGAGGCGCAGATGGTCTATCTGTCCGACCGGGTCGCCCAGATGTGGAAACGCGCCGGAAGTGACGAAAACATCTCCGAAGCGGTGTCGGGGATCGAGGACAACGCGCAGGCCCGCAAGGCGCTGGCCATGGCCTTTGCCAATGGCGAGGCGGGGGATGCGCGCCATTTCGCACGCGGCGGCACGCTGCTCAGCGACCCGGATTCGGCCCGCGCCGAAAGCGTGATGCTGCTGCAAGCCATCGATCTCGACCCGGCGGCTGCGGTCGAGGCGTTCAAGGGCGTCGAGGGCTATCTCGGTCGCTATGCGGCGGGCGTGGACGGCGACAGCCTGTCGCGGGACCGTCAAAAGGCGCTGCTGGATGTGGTCGGCGACGGCAGCGTCGATCCGGTCGCGGCGGACAAGATGGTCGGTGCGCTTTATATGGCGACGACGCCCGATGATCTGGACAACGACGCATACCGCGCCTCGATGGCCAGGGCGCTTGCCCGCGTCAACGGCGGCGACGATCCCGAGGCGACGGCCAAACGGCTCGCGGACATCATGGACAGCGACGCCGTGCAAGAGATGATGTGCGGCGAAAAGATCCGCCCCGATCTCAAGATGTGGATTCTCGCGCAGGCCGCCGCCGATCCGAATTTTACTGCCGACGCATTGGCCGACGGCTGGGAAAGCGAGATTGTGAGCCAACTGGCCGCAGGTCCGATCATGGCGCAATACGAAGGGCGCGGGACCGAGCCCAAGCTGCTGCCCACGGGGCCTGGGCAGGACGCTGCCCTGCGCAACACCATCGGTCAGGCACTGGGTCTGTCACCCGACAACCTGCCCGGCGAAAACGAGACCGAAGCCGAGCGCGAGGCGCGGCGCGAGGCCGGGCTGAACCACGACTATTACGGGGCCAACCCGGCCCTCGATGCCATTGCAGGCATGGTCAAGGAGCAGGGCGGCGATCCGACAAAGATGTCCGTCATTCCGGTGGTTGTGACCAACAAGGAAATCGGCGTCATCAACACCAAGGTGTTCCGCCTTGAACGCGATGGTGGCCCCTGTTTCGTCGACACCAGTGGCAAGAAATACGACGGCGTGGACAAATGGCTGACCCTCAACGAATTGCCGCCGGGCAAGATGACCTATCCCGACGGGCTGATGCTGGGCGCCAGGATGGTGACGGTCAACACGCCCTGTGTGAAGGACACGATCTGGGAATGGATCGCCTGGGTCGGCGACGGCGTCGCCCTTGGGGTCGGTATCACAGTCGGTGTGGTGGCCATCGCGACCACAGGCGGGCTGGCCACGCCGCTGGTTGTTGCGGGCGGCGGCGCTGCGCTCTGGCAGGTCGGGCGCGCAGGCGAGCGGCTCTATGACGATCACCAGCGCGGGACCGACATCACCGATCTGGGCAATCCCAACGTGCGTGGCAACTGGCTTGAGGCCGGTGCCGGGGCGCTGTCCATCGGGGCGATGGGGGCGGCGGTACGCTCGGCGCGGCTGGTCAGTTCGGGGGCCAAGGTATCCACAACTGCTGCGCGGGGCACGGCGGCGCTGCAACTCGGCGCGGATGCGATGGACGCCACCGCCATGGGCGATCAGGCGCTGCAACTCTACGAACACTGGGACGATATGAGCGGCGGGGATCGGGCCACGCAACTTCTCAGCATGGCGTTCTGGGGCGGCATGGCGGCTGTCAGCACACGGGCCGGCGGCGCGCAGATGAAGGAAGCGACCAGTTTCAACAAGATGGCCAATATGGCCGAAACCGGCTCGCCCTATCCGGTCAAAACGCTGCCTGACATGGCACCCGGCGAAATCCGCGTTGCCTATAACATGGATGGCGGCAAGCTGGGCAATGTGCGGATCGAAACCGGGGCGGGGCCGGTCAATAAGGACATGTTGGACCTTCACACCGGTGTGGGGCGTCAGATCGAGGCCTCGGGCGCGCTGAGCGCGCGGTTCAAGGACCTGCTGGGCGACAACCCGGCCCCCAAGCGGGGTACGGCGGGGTGGGAAGCCAAGCTGGAAATCGACAAGATCGCGAGCGAAAGCCAGATGCTCGCCAGGCGGCTGGAAACCGAAGGGGCGACGCTTACGCCCGACGAAATCGGACAGATCCAGCTGCGCCAGCAGGAACTGGCCGCAGCCACGCAGCAGCAGGCCCTGCGGCTGCAGGACGCCAAGGGGGCGGGATGGATCGCCTCGCCGATCACGGGCGAGGATCAGCGGATCAAGCTGGGCTGGCCCGACCCGCCCAAGGGCAACGTCTGGGTGGCCAGCGCCGATGGCAAGCCGTACCTGCGGCGCACCAAAGGGTCCAAAGACGGGCGCATGTTCTATGACGAAAGCAAAGGGGCCTTCGTCGCACATTCCGAACGCCCCGACGTCGGGGTTACCGTCGTAGGACACGGCGAAAACGAAATGACCTTTTCGACCGATAAGAATGGTAAATTGGTTGAGGCAACAGCAGTACTTCGCAAGTATCACAAAGGCGCCAAGCGTGGATCTAAAGAAAAGAATGATCAATTGAGCGTAGGAAAAAAAGGATTGGCTGGCGACGAGGGAGGACACGTTATCGGTCACCGATTCGGGCTTGATCAGGGCATGGAGAATATGTTCCCTCAGGACGCAAACTTCAATAAAAGCGCCTATTCTGTGATGGAAAATGAGATGGCAGACTGGATCGCCGCTGGTGGTGAAGTGCGTCTGTCTATAAAAACTTCAAAATACGTGGGTGACCGACCGTCCGTGATTGAGGTCCGGTATGAAGTGATCAATCCCAAAACTGGCAAAGCAGTCTACAAGAGGCCAAAAAGATTTAGAAATGATGCAAACCAATTCTATGACCGCTTGCCGGGAGATGAGATAAGAGCGGCGATGGAAGCGGCGCAATCGACAGGAGGCAAAGGATGACCGACGAAAAGTCAGCAGATTTGATCCGCAAAATGGGCGAGATGATCATAAACGATCCCGAGTTCGAAGACGATAGTTGGGAGGCAATTGGCCTAGTCGCCACGTTTCAGAACGGCTCAGAAGAAATGTCGGGCTACAGCTATTTTGCGGATGGCAGTTTTGAAGCGGCGGCACCGGTAAATTTCGGAGACGTCGTAGACAAATTTCTTGAACTGCGAAACTACATGGAAGCCACTGGACAAGGTGCGTTTCTGCAATGCTTGATCCATATCACTAAACCTGACTATGCACTGCGTGTGCAGTTTGAACATAATGATCCGAAGCGGTGGTGGCCGAAAAAAATCTCTATGGACATGAGCGAATTTGCCGAGCAGCTGCGCCCGGAGGGTCTTAGAGTGCGCCCCTGACTTGACGGACCCGGACCTTTGAAATAGTACCCGAACCTGTTGAGCGGGCGTTGTGTAGTGGTAAGACCTTAGCCTTCCAAGCTAATGACGCG
>CAZITF010000079.1:0-10863 GCA_964542095.1 uncultured Rhodobacterales bacterium | reverse complement strand
TGGGCCGGCACCATGAACCTGACCGAACCGCAGGCCGGATCGGACGTGGGCGCGCTGAGCTCCAGGGCCGAGGACAATGGCGACGGGACCTATGCGATTACGGGGCAGAAGATCTATATCTCCTGGGGCGACAACGATTTTACCGACAATGTCTGCCATCTGGTGCTGGCCCGCCTGCCCGGCGCACCTGCGGGCACCAAGGGCATCAGCCTGTTCCTCGTGCCGCGCAACCTGCCGGATGAAAACGGCGATGCGGGCGTGGCCAACAGCCTCAAGGTGGTCAGCCTCGAACACAAGATGGGCCTGCACGGCTCGCCCACCTGCGTGATGCAGTATGACGGCGCGACCGGCTGGATGGTCGGGGCCGAGGGCGGCGGCATGGCGGCCATGTTCACGATGATGAACAACGCCCGCCTCGGCGTCGGCGGGCAGGGCGTCGGCGTGGCCGAAGCGGCCTATCAGCACGCGCTGGGCTATGCGCTGGAGCGCAAGCAGGGCAAGACCCAGGGCGAGACCGGCACCATCGTCGACCACGCCGATGTGCGCCGGATGCTGATGGCGATGAAGGCCGACATTTTCGCGGCCCGCGCCATTGCGCTGTCCTGTGCCGTGGCCATCGACATGACAACCGCGACCGGTGATGCGGAATGGAAGGCGCGCGCCGCTTTCCTCACCCCTATCGCCAAGGCATTTGGCACCGAAGTCGGCATGGATGTCGCCCACCAGGGTGTGCAGGTCCATGGCGGCATGGGCTTTGTCGAGGAAACGGGGGCGGCGCAATTCAGCCGCGATGTGCGCGTCACTGCCATCTACGAGGGCACCAACGGCATTCAGGCCATGGACCTTGTGGCCCGCAAGATGATGGACGGCGGCGAGGCGGCGGCGCGTCTGCTTGACGAGATCGAGGAATATGCCGAAGCCGCCCGCGCCGATTTCCCGAACATGGCCGAAGCGGTCTGGCAGGCCAGCGAATCGCTGCGCGAGGCGACCGAGTGGCTGACCGGGCAGAGCGATCTGCAACAGCGTTTTGCCGGGGCGGTGCCTTACCTCGCGGCCTTTGCCCGCGTGCTGGGCGGTTATGTCCACCTCAGGGCCGCCATGGCCGACAAGGGTGGCGCGCGCGAGAAACTGGCCCGGTTCTACATCCGGCGCCTGCTGCCCGAACATGCGGGCCTGTTGGTGCAGGCGCAGGTCGGGGCCGACGACCTTTATGCACTGAGCGTCGAAGAACTGGCGGCCTGATCCGTGGCGGATGGCGCGCCCGCGCAGCTGAAATATCCGTGGGTCGATACGCCCGAACGGGGCGCGGCGGTCGAGGTGGCGCCGGGCGTGCTGTGGATGCGCCTGCCGCTGCCGATGAAGCTGGATCATGTCAACATCTATGCGCTGGACGACGGCGATGGCTGGACGGTGATCGACACCGGCTTTGCCTCCGACAGGACGCGCGGCATCTGGCGCGCGCTGATGGATGGCCCCTTGGGGGGCAGGCCGGTCAGGCGTGTCGTCGTCACCCATCATCACCCCGATCATGTGGGCCTGGCCGGGTGGTTCCAGTCCGAATTCGGGGTCGAATTGATCACCACCCGCACCGCCTGGCTGTTTGCGCGGATGCTGACGCTGGATGTGCAGGAGGCTCCGGTTCCGGAGGCGCTGGAATTCTGGCGCAGCGCGGGCATGGATGCCGCGGTGTTCGAGCAGCGCAAGGCCGAACGCCCGTTCAACTTCGGCGACGTCGTGGCCCCGATGCCGCTGGGCTTTACCCGCATCCAGCAGGGGCAAAGCATCGAGATGGGCGGGCGCACATGGGATATCCACATGGGCAACGGCCACGCCCCCGAACACGCAACCTTCTGGAGTCGCGACGACAATCTGGTGATCTCGGGCGATCAGATCCTGCCATCGATCAGCCCCAATATCGGCGTCTATGCGACCGAACCCATGGCCGACCCGATTGGCGACTGGCTGGAAACCTGCGAGCGCCTCAGGCCGCTGGCGCGCGACGATCAGCTGGTTCTGGGGGGGCACAAGCTGCCGTTTACCGGTTTGCCGACCCGGATGCGACAGTTGATCGACAATCATCACGGGGCTTTGGCCCGTCTGCTGGACGATCTGGGCTCGCCCAAATCCGCCGCCGACTGTTTCGCTGTGCTGTTCAAGCGCAGGATCGGGGACGGCGAATACGGGCTGGCCCTGGTTGAAGCCGTCGCCCATCTGAGCCACCTTTACCAGACAGGGCAGGCCACGCGCGCCCGGCGCGATGACGGGGCCTGGGTCTATCAGCGCAAGGGGTAGGACATGGATGACACGATCAGCACCACCGCCGAAGCCGCCGAGGCGGACGCGTTGCCGCGCTGTCACGAGGTGCACAGCGACCCGGACGCGCGCAACATTGCCGCCAGCCCGGTGCCCACTGCCGTGAAAAAGACGCCCGCCGCACAGAAAAGCCCGGCCCAGTGGGCCTATGAGCGCATCATCATGTATCTCAAGAATTTCGAGGATAGCCTTGATAACGAACACGAGGTGGCGATGGGGTTCACCGGCGGGGACGCAGGTGTGCTGCGCATCGAGGGGATGGGATATTTCGACCCCGACATCGTGACATTCTACGGCAGCGATCCGACGGGGGCCAAGACCCAGTTGATCCAGCATGTGACGCAAATGAACGTGATGCTGCGCGCCCTGCCCAAGGCGGTCGAACAGGCAGAACCTTACCGCATCGGCTTTCGTCTGGCGCAGGACCTCGAAGAAACGTGAAGAGAAGGGGCGCCATCCGCGCCAAAGACGCCGTGACAGGGCGGACGCGATGCGCTAAAGCGCGTCAACGGATTTGAAAGGGACGCGACATGGTCGATCACAAACATGGCGAAATGGATATCAAGGAAAACGAGAAAACCTTTGACGGGTTCGTGCAATGGGTCAAGTGGAGCGTGATCTTGATCCTCGTTCTGCTGGTCGGCATGGCGATCTTTATTTCCTGATTGAAAGCCTGGTGATCGGTATGTCTTTTTTGCGTTCCGGCGCGGCAATCGCGCTGTTGGTGTTGGTTGCGGCCTGTGTTCAACCGCCTGCGATTCCCTATGCCTCTGATGAGCGGGTGGCTGCATCGGCCTATCGCGCGCCGGGGCCGGACACGTTGACCATCTTTACCATGATCAGCAACCGCAACGGCAGAGGGGCGCATTCGGCCGTGATGATCAATGGCAGCCAGCGGGTGATCTTTGACCCGGCCGGGTCCTTCGTGAACGAACGCGTCCCCGAGCAGGAAGACGTCCTGTACGGCGTCACCCCGGCGGTTCTGGCCGGTTACAAGAGCGCGCATGCCCGCAGCACGTTCCACGTGGTCAGCCAGACCTTTGAAGTGACCCCCGAACAGGCCGCTATCGCCCTGCGCCTTGCCACTACCAACGGGGCCGTGCCCCGGGGCTTTTGTACGAGTGCTGCGACGGGTGTTCTGGCTTCGGTTCCGGGCTTTGAGGACATCGAACGGACCATGTTTCCCGCCCGCCTGATGAAACAGCTGTCCAGCCGACCCGGTGTTGTCGAGGAAAAGTACTTCGAGGACGACGAGGGTGACATCGTCGACGGCGTTGCCGGGATCGTGCTGCCGGACTGAGGTCAGACCGCCTTTCCTTGGGGTCATTGCGCGGGATTTTGCCGGTTGGCACCGGGGTTGCGTTGCAGCTTTGCCAGAACTGCGCCCGCCCCTTAGCATAGATCATTATCAGCCGTCCGAGTGACCCGGCACGCCCATTTCAGAAATGGCGGAAACGCCATTATTTTCAGACGACTACAAGACTGCCGGACCTGCGGACCAAATTTTTGGAGAAGGTCAGCCCATGGACATCGAACAGCAGTTGCGCGCTTTCGTCACGCGCGGTTTTCTGGATCAAAGCTATCGTCGTTTTGACGCGCATCGCATCGGTGTGGGGTATAAACGGGTCGGCGGGCGGTTCACGGACGATTTGTCCGTTGTCTTTGTCGTCACTGCCAAACAGCCGCGCGCCGCACTGGAGCCGAGACGCCGCATTCCCGAAACGATCCGCCTCGTGGACCCGGAGACGGGAGTTGAAATGAAGGCCAAGACGGATGTGGTGGCCCTGCCCCCTGCACGTTTGCAGATGTTCGTACCCGGTGCCTTCAATCGGCCAGCGCCGGGGGGCTCTCGTATCTTTCGGGCGGCTGATCCGCAATTTGCAGGGACTCTGGGCGGCTGGGTCTGGGATACGACGGATGACAGCATCGTCTTTCTGTCCAACCGCCACGTCCTTGGCAGCAATATCGGGGCGACCATCAATCAGGGCTCGTCCGGCACCTTGCCGCCGGGTGATACGCTGCGCCTTGGCGAGGTCAAACGCGCCGCTCCGCTGGTGCCACTGAGCGGTCGGTCGCCGTACCCCGAATCCCAATGCAGTTTTGCCGACGCGACCATCGGGTCGGTGGACAACACGGCCGATATCGGTCTGGCGACGCCCGAAATCGGCTTGGCCGTCTTTGCCACCGCCGGGGTCAGCCTGTTGCAGCATGTGGAGATGTTTGGCCAGATCACGGAATACCGGCAGGGCCGGATCACCATATACCCCACTGCGAACGTGTTCCCCATCGATGGGCAAGACGCGGGAATGTGCGATCTGTTCCAGATTGAACCGCTTGAGCCGGATGGAGAGGTCGGCACGCAGGGCGATTCCGGCAAACTGGTGTTCAATATCAACGCAAACGACGACGACCCTAACCCCTGTGTCGGTCACTACTTTGCCGGCGGCGGTTCGCCTTCGGGCAACAACAATTACGGCCTTGCATGCCCCATTGCCAACGTGTTCGACGCCCTTGATCTCGACACGCTGTGCGCGGGCGGATTCGCCGGGTTTCTTGATGCCTTGTTTGGCGATGCGGTGGGCGGGCCCGGTGCTGCGCGCGCGGTCACCATGTTGCAGGACCGCACCCGCCCGTCCGGGTTTTTCAAGGGCATCTCGCGCAGTGTCGAGGCCCGCCTCAACGGCACTGAACGGGGCAAGATCGTGGCGGGGGCCGTGCGTCGCATGCGCGGCGATCTGATGCAGCTTGCGATGACGTCGGGCGATGTGCAGCGGCTGGCGGCAGCAGCCATTGGCCCCATCGTATCGGGATGCACCACGGTGGACGATCTGTTCGAGCGCAAGCTGAAGATCAGCGAAGTCGAGACGCTGGAGCGGTTCCTTGACCACCTGGAGCGGCACGGGAATGCGCGGATCAAGGCGGCGACCGGCGATTTGCGCCGCGTCTTTGCCGACGCGGCCGGCAAGAGGATCAGCGATCTGGTATAAGGCCCGGCATCACCCGAGCAGGTAAACCAACACGAACAGTGCCGCCGCACCCGCACCGATGGCCGCAAACACGTTGCGTGTCCAGATCCCCGCCCCCAGGGTGACCAGGGCTGCGATCACACGGGTCGGGTCGGTGCCGCCGTCTTCGCCGGAATAGACCACCAGTGGCGCGACGAGGGCGGGCAGGATGGCAACCGCGGTATAGCGCAGATGCCGCACCAGCCACGCGGGCAGGGGGCGGTCTCCGACAAAGCCGAGAAAGGTGAACCGCAGCAGGAAACTGCCGATGCCAAGGCCGAAGATGACCAGCCAGAGTGTGCCCTTGTCGATCATTCGCCCGGCTCTTCCGGCGGCAGCATCGGTTGGGTCCTGAGCCACAGTTCGGCCTGCGCGCCCGCCATCATGCCCGCCATCCCCGCCACGATCAGGCCCAGCGAATAGGGAATTGCAACGCCCAGCAGCGCCACGACAACCGCCACCCCCGCCGCGATCAGGTGGGGCAGGGTCCGCACCATCGGGGCCACCATCGACAGAAACGCAATCGGCAGCGCGAAATCGAGCGGCAGGCCCGCAGGCAGTGTCGTGCCGATGGCCGCCCCCGCATAGCTTGCCCCGAACCACATCATCATCACCAGCAGGCAGGTGCCAAAGTAGTAGGCCATGCGCTGCGGCACGGTCATTGTCGCGTCCGCGTCGAACCTGGCATGGCTGAGCGCATAGCTTTGATCGACAAGCAGGTAGGCCGCAAAGACCCGCTGCCAGAGCGGCGCGCGTCCGAGATAAGGCGTGAGCGCCGCGGAATACATCGCCACGCGCAGGTTTACCGCGAGCGCCGACAGCAACACGATCACCGTCGGCGCCTGATCCTGCATCAATTGCAGTGCGGTGAACTGCGCCGCCCCCGCGATCACCACCAGCGAAAAACTCATGACTTCGAAAATGCTCAGCCCCGCCTCGGTCGCAAGCACGCCAAAAAGCAGCGCGAACGGCCCTGCGACCGCCATGAACGGAGCGCCGTCGCGAACGCCCGCCCAAAAGGCGGATTTGGTGGTGGTGTAGGGCATGAGGGGGCCTTAGATTGGGTCCGACAAGGATTAGCTGTCCGGCAAAGGGGATGCAATTGGCGCAACGTGAGGACACCGGCGGATATCTGATCGCGCCCGATCCAAAGGCGGTGCGGCTGACGCGGGCGGTGACCGGGTTTGACCAGACCGGAGCCGCCACCGAGATCGCCGTGATCGAGGAGCGCCCGCTGACCATTTTCCTCAATTCCCAGGAGATCGTCACCGCCATGACCATCGGCGATTATCCCGACTACCTGGCCCTCGGTTTCCTGCGCAATCAGGGCATGTTGAGTGCTGCGGATGCGGTCACGGGTGTGGATTATGACGAAGAGCTTGAGACGGTCGTCGTGCGCACCGCCGCGCCGACCAATCACGAGGAAAAGCTGAAGAAAAAGACGCGCACCAGTGGTTGTGCGGTGGGCACCGTCTTTGGTGACATGATGGAGGGGCTGGAGGGGCTCGCCCTGCCTGCCACGTCCGTGCGTACATCCGACCTTTATGCATTGGCGGCGACCATCAACCGCACGCCGTCGCTGTATCTTGAGGCCGGGGCGATCCATGGCACGGTGTTGTGTCAGGGGGATCGTCCGCTGGTCTATATGGAGGATGTGGGCCGCCACAATGCCGTCGACAAGATTGCGGGCTGGATGCTGTCGACCGGGACGCAGGCGCAGGACAAGGTGCTTTACACCACCGGACGATTGACTTCGGAAATGGTGATCAAGACGGCGCTTATGGGCATCCCCGCGCTTGCTTCACGCTCGGGCTTTACCGCCTGGGGGGTGGAGATCGCACGTCAGGTCGGGTTGACCCTGATCGGGCGGATGCGCGGGCAGCGCTTTGTCTGCCTGAGCGGCGAGGAGCGGCTGGTGCGGGATGCGGACCCGGCCACTGTGCCGGAGGACGCCGCCCGGAACCGCCGCAAGGGCGCATCCGCATGACCCCTCCGCTGGGTGTGATCCTCGCCGGGGGGCAGGCGACCCGGATGGGGGGCGGCGACAAGGGGTTGTTGCGCCTTGGGGAGGGTACGCTTCTGGCTCATGTGATCGCGCGGCTTGATCCGCAGGTGGCCGGGATTGCGCTGAATGCCAACGGGGATGCGGCGCGTTTCGCGGCGCTGAACCTGCCGGTGGTTGCGGACAGTGTGGACGGTTTTGCGGGTCCGTTGGCCGGGGTGCTTGCGGGCCTCGACTGGGCCGCCGCTCGGGGGGCAGAGACCATCGTGACCGCCGCCGCCGACACGCCGTTCTTTCCGTGCGATCTGGTGCCGTGCCTGCAATTGGCCGCCGAGGGGATGGCGCACCCCCTTGCGCTTGCCGCGACACCGGACCCCCGGCGCGGTCTGGCGCGGCATCCGACCTTTGGCCTGTGGCCGGTGGCTTTGCGCGACGATCTGCGAGCTGCGCTGCGCGAAGGTGTGCGCAAGGTCGTGCAATGGACCGACCGCCACGGCGCGCAACTGGCAAGATTTCCCGACGAGGCCGCGTTCTTCAACGTCAACACGCCGGACGATCTGGTTCGGGCGGAGGCGATGCTATGAGACTGTACGGTGTGGTGGGTTGGAAGAACGCAGGCAAGACCGGCCTGATGGAACGGCTTGTGACCGAGATCACCGGGCGCGGGTTGGCTGTGTCCACGATCAAGCATGCCCATCACGGTTTTGACGTCGATCAGCCCGGCAAGGACAGCCATCGCCACCGCATCGCGGGCGCGCGCGAGGTGCTGCTGGCCTCGGCCAACCGCTTTGCCCTGATGCACGAATTGCGCGGAGACGAAGAGCCGACGCTGGACGCGTTGATCGCCCGGCTTTCGCCCGTCGATCTTGTGCTGGTGGAAGGATACAAACGCGATGCCCATCCCAAGGTCGAGGCCCATCGTGCAGCAACCGGCAATGGGCTGATCGCGCCGGAGGATCCGACCATCCGTGCGGTTGCCAGCGACACGCCGCTGACCCTTGATCGCCCGGTTTTCGATCTGGATGACACGGGCGCAATCGCCGATTTCATCCTGTCCGAGGTCGGCCTGTGAGGGGGTTCGATACTGTCCTCGTGGTGGACTGGTCCGCCGCCCAGGGGCGCAAACCCCGCCCCACCAAGGACGCCATCTGGATCGGCATCGCGCGGGATGGCGGCGCGGCAGAGCCTGAATTCCACCCCACCCGCATCGAGGCCGAGGCGCGCATTGCCGCCTTTGTGACCTCGGAACAGGCGGCAGGCCGCCGGGTACTGGCGAGTTTCGATTTCCCCTTTGGCTATCCTGCGGGCTTTGCGCGGCATGTCACCGGGCGGGATGACCCTTTTGCCGTCTGGGACTGGATCAGCGCACGCATCACCGACACGGACAACGGCGAGAACAACCGCTTTGACGTGGCGGAGGAACTCAACGCGCTGTTTGACGGCCACGGGCCGTTCTGGGCCAAGCCGAACAAGATGGACTGGCCCGGCATCCCGTTTCGAAAAGAGGCGGTCACCTTTGCCCCGATGGGCGAACGGCGCGCCTGCGATCTGGCGGCCAAGGCCGCTTCCAGCCCTTTTCAGCTGTTCAATCCTCCGACGGTCGGGGGGCAGATGCTGATGGGCCTGCCGATGCTCAACCGTTTGCGCCGGATGCCGGGGGTTGCGGTCTGGCCCTTTGATGCCTGGCAGGACGCACCGGTGGTGCTGGCCGAGATCTGGCCCGGTCTGATCGAACCGGCAGTCAAGGCCGCATTGACCGAGGCAGGTCCGGATGCAATCCGCGACCGCGAACAGGTGCGGTTGCTGGCACAGTCGCTGGCGCGCCTGCCCGCGCAGGACTTGCACGCATTGATGTCGGACCTGCCGGAGGTGGCCCGCGAAGAGGCGTGGATTCTGGGGGCCGGTCGGGCCGACGGGCTGATGTCGCAGCCGTGTGCCAGCACGGCACCGCCCCCGTTGAAGAACGACTGTTTCGCGCTGCCGCCGGGGGTGCATTGGACTCCGGTCGATGTGGCGCTGAATGATCTCAAATCGCGGTTGGGGCCGGTTGTCGGGGTCGAGGACGTGCCCGTTGCGGATGCGCTGGATCGCATCCTTGCCGCGGACATCGAGGCCGCGCGCGCGCATCCACCGCTGCCCAATACAGCGGTGGATGGCTATGGTTTTGCTGGCGGACGTGACAGCGGAGTGCATCGGCTAAAGTTGATCGAGACACAAATGACGGCGGGGCGCGCGCCTGACTTTGTCGTCCCTGCGGGTCACGCGGTGCGCATCCTGACCGGGGCCGCGCTGCCGAATGGTGTCGACACGGTCGTGCTGCAAGAGGACGTGACGGCGGCGCCTGACACCGTCACCTTTCACGGTCCGGTCAAGGCCGGTGCGAACACCCGCGCGGTCGGAGAGGATGTTGCAACCGGGGACTGCGTTGCCAGCGCCGGGCGACAGTTGCGGCCCGCTGACCTTGCGCTGCTGAGTGCGGTGGGTGTCGGCACGGTACAGGTGCGCGCGCGTCTGCGGGTTGGCGT
This sequence comes from uncultured Rhodobacterales bacterium, assembly GCA_964542095.1. Classification (GTDB taxonomy): domain Bacteria; phylum Pseudomonadota; class Alphaproteobacteria; order Rhodobacterales; family Rhodobacteraceae; genus Tateyamaria. Next base: position 1,018 of record CAZITF010000079.1, on the reverse strand, counting down.
GCTGTCGACAGGGGACGAACTGGTTGCCGCTGGCGGAACTGCCGGGCCGGGACAAATCTATGACGCCAATCGACCGATGCTGCTGGGCCTCGTCACGCGGCTGGGGCATGTGGCGGTGGACCTTGGGCACGTGCCTGACGAACGTGCGGCGCTGTCAACCCGACTGGATTCCGGTGCGCGCGAGGTCGATGTGATCCTGACCAGCGGCGGGGCTTCGGCAGGGGATGAAGACCACGTGTCCGCCCTGCTGAACGACGCTGGTGCCATGGCGCTGTGGCGGATCGCGATCAAGCCGGGGCGGCCGTTGGCCTTGGGGATGTGGCAGGGCACGCCCGTCTTTGGCCTGCCGGGCAATCCGGTTGCGGCGATGGTTTGCACGCTTGTCTTTGCCGCACCCGCGCTGGCGCAGATGGCCGGGGCCGGATGGACCGAGCCTCGGGGCTTCGAGGTGCCCGCGGGTTTCGAGAAACGCAAGAAAGCGGGGCGGCGCGAGTTCCTGCGCGCGCGGATGCGGGGTGGCCGGGTCGAGGTCTTTGCCTCGGAAGGGTCGGGGCGGATCAGCGGGTTGTCCTGGGCCGAAGGGCTGGTGGAACTGCCCGATGGCGCGCTGAATGTACGCCCGGGCGATCCGGTGTGGTTCATTCCGTGGGCGGGGTTCGGGGTTTGATGCCGACTGCTGAGGTCCGGGGCCGCTCGATCTAGTCGAAGGTGCCGGCCACGCGGCCCAGCAACATGAAGGCCCGCGCGGTGCGGGTGTCGCTGAGGGCGGCGATTTCAGCGTCCGTTGCCGTCTCGGCAAAGACCGAGATCGTCTTGTCAAAGCGGCGCAGGAAATGGTGGGCCACGTCGCGGAAAATCGGGTCCTGTTTCATCCGTCCCGCGGTCAGAGCCAGCGACGAGCGGTCGCGCACACCGCCAAGGGCTGCAATAGGGCGCCCGCGCGCGCCGCTGGCGAACTGGCGCCAGATTTCAGGGCGGGCGCGGTCGGGGCGCAAGTCGTCCATATAGATGCCGTCCT
>CAZITF010000078.1:0-11050 GCA_964542095.1 uncultured Rhodobacterales bacterium | reverse complement strand
GAACGGTTCCCTCCTAAGGGGCAGGTTGCAGGTTCGAATCCTGCCGGGGTCGCCAGACAGACAGATTTCGTTGGCTCACAAACGGCTTGATCGCCTTATATCCAGGCGATGGATCAACGAGCGCCATGTTAAGGCGCACATGAAATGAATGCTCTATGCCGCCATCGGTCAGGAAGGAACGTCATGAAGGCCAAAACTGAGCCACGGCAACCCATTGCAGCGCATTCAGCTTAACCAGGTCCGATAATCGCTGACCAACAAATGGCTTGGCTCCACGTCTTCTTCGATGTTGGCAAAGCGACCGATGGGTTCGAGGAAAATATTGTCGGTTTCATCGTCATTCACAGTTGAAACCTCTCCGATCAACACGTCGCCGCCATCGCCCCAAAAGGCGTGCCAATCGCCGGGCATCAGCGTCACGCTTTCCCCCGGGGCCAGCCGCAGTTTTTCACCGGGGCCAAAGTCGCGCCTGATTCCGTCACAATAAACAGTGCCACCCTGATCCCCGGCGAACTGACCCTTCGGATCCGAGCCGAACAGCTCGACCACCAGAGTAGCGCCGCCGCGGTTGATGATATCCTCGGCCTTGAGGACATGGGTGTGCATCGGGCTGAGCTGATCCTGTTTGGAAATCAGCAGCTTTTCGGCATAGCACATGCCGCCACCGCGCTTCAGGTCGGCGAGCCGCCCGTTGCGCAGGGTGAACAGGAACAGCCCCATTGTGTCGTAATGGCCCGCACCATAATCGGTGATGTCCCATCCACACCGTGCATCGATCACGTTCTTGGCGTCATCCTTGCGCGCCTTGAACTCATCCGGGCTCCAATAGGCAAAGGGTGGCATGACGAATCCGAACGCGCGCATGAATGCGTCGGACTCGGCGATAATGTCGTTGATGCGAGAGCGTTTCATCGATGCGGGACTCCTTTGTTATGCGCGCTGTCAGTCTTGGCAGTCAGCGTCATCCGTATCCGGATTTGATCGCAATACAATAATAAGTTGCTCTCCGAAACCGGTTTCGGTTAGCCTTTTGAGCAATAGGGGGAGGATTCGATGTCGGGCAAGCCGATCGGATTGAAGGCACTGGCTGCGCATCTCGGTTTGACCGTGGGAACGGTCAGCCGTGCGCTCAACGGATATTCGGACATCAGTGTGACGACGCGCGAACGGGTGCAGCGTGCCGCCGATGAACTGGGCTATCGCCCGAACCAAAGCGCGCGTCGCCTGTCCATCGGAACACCTGAAACCGTCGGCTATGTCCTGTCGCGCAACTCGAACTCCATTGCGCAGACCTTTGTTGCCGAACTCTTGCAGGGGTTGGGTGAGGCGCTGAGCAAGCGCAACTGGGATTTGCTGATCGCCCATGCGGATTCCCCGAAAGAGGAGCTGGCGCAGGTCGACCGCATGGTCCGCACCGGGCGGGTCGCCGGTCTGGTGCTGTCCCGCCCGCTCAAGAACGATCCGCGCATCCGCCTGATGCAGGAACTCAAATGCCCTTTCCTCGTTCACGGGCGCACCGCGTCCAGCGACGATTATGCATGGTTCGATGTCGATGGAGAGGATGCATTCGTCACGGCCGTGGATCACCTGGCGGCTCTGGGCCACAGCCGCATCGCCTATGTGGGGGCGCCGCTGCATTTTCAGTTCGTTCAGGACCGACTGAACGGCTACCGGCGCGCGCTTGAAGGCAATGGGTTGCCAGTTGATCCCGACCTGATCCAGATTGCGGATCTCAGCGACGATGGCGGCGAAATCGCCACCAACATGTTGCTGGACCTGGCGGTGCCACCCACCGCGATCGTCTGTGTGTCGGACGCCATGGCCATCGGCGCGCTGGCCGCCATCCGGGCGCGCGGGTTCCAGCCGGGTCGGGACGTTTCGGTGATCGGCTACGACGGGTTGCGCTTTGGCGCACATACCAACCCTCCGCTCACGACAATGGCGCAACCACTGGCCCATGCCGGGCGCCGCCTTGGCGACATGCTTTTGGCCGTGATCGACGGCGATGACCCGAGAAAGCACCAAGAATTGCAGCGCGCGCAACTGCTGCGCCGCGACACTGACGGACCGCCACCGAAAATTGCGCTTCGAACCACCGTTCCAAACAGGGAGAGAGAACAATGAACTACACAACCAAACTGATGGCTGGCCTGCTGGCTTCCACGGTTCTGGCCGGGGCCGCTTCGGCGGAAAATATCCGGTTCTGGACCATGGAAGTTCAACCAGAGCGGATCGCCGTCCAGGAAGAAATGATTGCCGGTTTCGAAGCCGCAAGCGGCCACACGGTCGAGATCATTCCTGTCGAGGAATCGGACATTCAGACCCGGGCCACAGCGGCCTTTGCGGCGGGCGATCTGCCCGACGTGATCAACCTGACCGTCAGCCACATCTTGCCTTACTCCGAAGCGGGTCTGCTGGATGCCGGCGCGGCCAGCGAGGTCATGGACAATCTGGGCGTCGATACCTTTGCCGAAGGTCCGGTGGGCATGGCGATGTCCGACGGTGAAATCGTCGCCGTTCCCACCGACGGTTGGACACAGATGGTCGTCTACCGTGCCGATCTGTTCGAGGCGGTGGGGCTGGACGCCCCTTCCAGCTACGATGCGATCAATGCCGCGATGGCGGCCTTGCACAATCCGCCGGAAATGTACGGCTTTGTCGCCGCGACCAAGATCGACGAAGGCTATATGATGCAGTTGATCGAGCATCTGTCGCTCGCGACCGGCTATTCGCCCATCAACGCCGATGGGTCCATCAACGAAGACACGACGCATCTGGTGGAAATGCTCGGGCTCTACAAGAATCTCGTGGCCAATTCACCCGAAGGCGATCTCTACTGGTCGCAGTCGCGCGAGCTTTATCTGGACGGCAAGGCCGCGATGGTCATCTGGTCACCTTCGATCCTGGACGAACTGGGCGGGCTGCGCGACAGCGCACCTGTGACGATCAACGATGATCCGACCACCAGGGCATTGGCCGAAATGACCGGCTTTGCGACCGTGATTTCCGGACCCGGAAATCCGGAGGGCTCGGCTTGGGCTGACGTGCGTTACCTCGGGATCACAGCCGATGCCAACACATCCGCTGCGCAGGAATTTGTCGAATACGTGATGAGCGAAGGCTACGGCAAGTGGTTGTCCCAGGCACCCGAGGGCAAGTTCCCCGTGCGCCGCGGCACATCGGCGGGCGACACCTCCTTCGAGACCGAATGGGCGGCCCTGAATGTCGGCGTGGACCGCAAGGCACCGCTGGGCGACATCTATCCGCAATCCGTCATCGACGACATCGTCGCTGGCCTGTCCGTGGGGGACCGTTGGGGCGTGGCCGATGGCCAGCTGGCAACCGCGTCAAAGATCATCAACTCGCAAATCATGAGCCGCGTGATCCGCGAGATGACCGATGGCGACCTGACCGTTCAGGAAGCTGCCGACAAGATCGTGGCAGAGCACAAGGCGCTCGACCTGTAAGCGCAATGGGGCGGCGGGTCACACTGCGCCGCCCCGACTTGCCGGGATGACATCATGACACCGCACGATACACCCACACCACCCAAAGGGTTGGGGCCGTTGGCAAAACGCGAAATGCGTTTTGCCTATATGTTGCTGTTGCCGACGTTCCTGATCGTGCTGTCCGTTGTCCTGTTTCCGCTGCTTGCCAACGTCTGGATCAGTTTCAAACCCGTCACGCTGGGCGATCTGCGTGCGCCGTCGATTCTGGTGAACGAACGGCTGATGGGCGACGTCGAGGCCGCCGGAGACGAAGCCGAAATCCGATACCGCATTCGCAACTCGTCCCGCAAAAGCGACATTGCCGATGTGGTGATGACCGACACCTTGCCTGCCACGCTCGACATCCTGTCAGTTGACCAGAGGTGTACGCTTGACGGCGCCGCACTGCGCTGTGATCTGGGTGACTACGAGGCGGGCAAGCGTGAGGACGTGATCGTTCGAGTCGCCGCGACGCAAACGTTCCTGGATGCCCCGATCGACGTAAAGGATACGGAATCCGCCTTTACCTTCAAGCCGGAAAACATCCTGACGAACGACGATTTCACACTGGAAAACTTCAGCAAGGTGTTCAACGCCTCCGACTTCTGGACGGTGCTTTGGGCATCGATGTACTACACCGTCGCAGGCACCCTCGGCGCGCTGGTCATGGGGCTGTTTGCCGCGCAACTGATGAATCTGGCCTTTCGTGGGCGCAGCTTTCTGCGCGGGCTGTTCCTGTCGCCTTATGTTGCCCCCGTCATTGCGGTGGCTCTGGCATGGGTGTTGCTGCTTGATCCCGGACCCGGCGGGACGCTGAACGCGCTATTGCTCCAACTCGGCGTCATCGAAGGACCGATCAGCTTTCTGGGTCAACGGGCGGCCGAGATCCGCTTTCTCGGGCTCAGCTTCGATTTTCCCATCGCCCTGACGGTCGTGATCATCTTTGAAATCTGGCGATATTTCCCGCTGGCAATGCTGTTCATCCTGGCGCGGATGCAGTCGGTTTCGACTGACATCTACGAAGCCGCCGAAATCGACGGGGCAACGCCGATCCAGCAATTCCGCTTTATCTCGCTGCCGCAGCTGATGGGCATCATGGCGGTTCTGTTCCTGCTGCGCTTCATCTGGACGTTCAACAAGTTCGACGACATCTTCCTTTTGACAGGCGGTGCGGCGGGCACGCGGACGCTGACGGTGAACGTCTATGAACAGGCCTTTGCCGTTTCGAACCTGGGCGCCGGGGCTGCGGTCGCGGTGGTTGTCTTTGTGATCCTGCTGTTCTTTTCGGTCATCTTCTTCAAATTCTCGCCGGAGGACGATGCATGAGCCGCTTTGGGAACATCTTCTACCTGTGCCTGTTCTTCGGAGCGCTGTGGGGCGCAATCGCGACGCTGTTGGGAACGCTGCTGGCCCTGTTCGTGTCGGGTGAGCAGTTCCAGCCGCAGATCACCGCCGGTGCGATTGCGGGTGCGGTAGCGGCCGCCATCCTGACCGGAATGCCAACGGCGCGACGCAGCGTCGGAATGCGCACGCTTGCCGGGTTCGTCTTTGTGCTCGTTCTGACCCTCGCGTCAGGGGCGGAGCCGATGGGCCTCGTGATGTCGCAATACGCCTTCGGGCAGTTTATCTTTGTCGTTCTCATCGCCTGGTCGTGCATACAGGCCATTCATCTGACCGCCATCGGCTACGGGCCCAGCCGCGAGCGACGCTACAATGTCGAAGTCATCTGCCTGCGCTTCATCAAGGGCTTCGGCCTTGTGACCTTTACCATCGCGGTAGCGTTGCCGTTTTTCGTCATGGTGATGATGAGCCTCAAGAACCAGCAATTGCTGCTGTCCAACCCGCTCGATTTCTCCATCGATTTCGGGCAGGGATTCGCCGCCCTTTTCCGCAGTTATATCGAACTGTTCACCCAGTACCATTTCGGAAGTTACCTGATGAACTCGGCCGTGGTGTCGGTGGCGACGGTTCTGATCACGCTGTTCTTTGCGGTGCCGGGAGCCTATGCGGTCGCGCGGCTCAAATTTCCGGGCCAGCATTTTCTGTCGCGCTCGATCCTCTTGATCTACATGGTGCCGATGATCGTTCTGGTCATCCCGCTCTATGCGATCTTCAGCCAGCTGGGCATGCGCAACACGCTTTGGGGGTTGATGCTGGTCTATCCGGCAACGACCATTCCCGTGGCGCTCTACATGCTGCAGGGATATTTCCGCGGCATCCCGTCCGAGCTGGAAGAGGCGGGGCTGATGGACGGGCTGTCGCGGCTCAATGTGATCCGCAAGATCACCCTGCCGCTGGCCCTGCCTGCACTGGCGTCGGTGGCGCTGTACGTCTTCATGATCGCGTGGAACGAATTCCTGTTCGCCTTCATGTTCCTCGATAATGTCGATCTCTACACCCTGTCGCGCGGCATCGCCGAGCTGAACTCCTCCGAAGTACCGCGCCAGCACCTGATGGCGGGGGCGGTGATCGCGACGGTTCCTGTGCTTGCGCTGTTCCTCTGGTTCGAACGGTTCCTCGTCGCGGGGCTGACCGCAGGCAGTGTGAAAGGATAAGGCATGTCACTCAAACAACGCGCCATTGACACACTCGCACGCAACGACCGGGGTGGATTCACGATCCCGACAGCGGGGCTGTATCCCTATCAGTGGAACTGGGACAGCGCATTCTGCGCGCTGGGCATCGCAACCTACGACATGGACCGCGCCTGGGCCGAGGTTGCATCGCTGATCGAAGGGCAATGGCCCGACGGCATGATCCCCAGCATCATCTTTCGCCGCGACGACCCGGACTATTTCCCGGGCCCGAGGCGGTGGGGCAAGACGCCCGGAAAAATCCCCTCGACCGGTGTGTCCCAACCACCGGTGCTGGCGACCGTGGTGCGCGAAATCACCCAAGGCCCGCAAGGTGCCGCGCGGCGTGCCGAGGTGTTCGACGCGATCTTTGCCTGGCACAATTGGTTCCACGAGGCGCGCACCGCCAACGGAATCGTCGCGACCGTCCACCCTTGGGAAACCGGGCGTGACAACTGCCCGGAATGGAACATCGGGCTCGACCTGATGGACGTGGCGCCCGATCTGCCCCCCTACACGCGAATGGACAACAAGCACGTCAATCCGCAGTTCCGCCCGACGCAAGAGCAATATGACAAGTTCCTCAGCATCGTCCATTTCGGTAACAGCATCGGCTGGGACCAACGCCGCCTGACGGATGAAGGGCCATTCCTTATGGCTGACCCGAATATCCATTTCATCCTGCTGCGCGCGGACAAGGACCTGCTGGCCATGGCCGAGAGCCTCGGCAAACCTGCGCAGACCCGTGACAAGATCAGAGCCTGGATTGCCAAGGGCGAGGCGGCCACCGACTACCTCTGGAGCGAGGAACTGGGTGGGTTTACCGCGCGCGACATCCGCACCGGCACTCTGTCGACGGGGTTCAGCAATTGCAGCGCGCTGTGCTTTTATGCGGGTGCAGGCACCCGCTATCAGCGGGCAAGAACCCTCGAAAATCTCAAACGCATCCGCGCCGGGGTCAAATACATGCTGCCCAGCTGGGACCCGGATGCGGACGATTTCGAACCGCAACGCTACTGGTGCGGACCGATCTGGCCGCAGATGAATTACATGGTGGCCCTGGGTCTTGCGGAACAGGGCGAAACCGAACTGGCGGCTCTGATCCGGCAGGACCTGTGCGACGTCATTGAAAAGTCCGGCTTTTGGGAATGCTTCAACCCGTTGACCGCCGAAGGATGTGTCGGCGCAAATTTTTCGTGGACAGCAGCCGTCTGGCTGTCATGGCACAATCAAACAACGCTGAGCGGCGCGGCCTAGGCCGAACAAGGGAATAAGTGCCATGGGTTCCATCAGCCTCAAATCCGTCGAAAAATGGTTCGGCAATGTGCAGGTCATCAAGGGGATCGACCTTGATATCCTCGACGGCGAACTTATCATTTTCGTCGGTCCCTCGGGCTGTGGAAAATCCACGCTGTTGCGGATGATCGCCGGATTGGAAGAAACCAGTCGCGGCCAGATTCTGCTGGATGGCAACGATGTCACGCACAAGGTGCCGTCAGAGCGGGAACTGTCGATGGTGTTCCAGTCCTACGCCCTTTACCCGCATCTAAGCGTGGCTGAAAACGTCGGCTTCGCGCTCAAGACCGCAGGTGCGCCCAAGTCCGAGATCGACGAAAAGGTCGGTCAGGCGGCTGACATCCTGAAACTCGGCGCTTACATGGACCGCCGCCCCAAGGACCTTTCCGGCGGGCAGCGTCAGCGGGTTGCCATCGGGCGTGCCATCGTGCGCAAGCCCAAGGGGTTCCTGTTCGACGAACCGCTGTCCAACCTCGATGCGTCCCTGCGCGTCGATATGCGGTTCGAAATCGCCCGCCTGCACAAGACGCTGGAAACAACCATGGTCTATGTGACCCACGACCAGGTCGAGGCAATGACGCTGGCGGAAAGGATCGTTGTTCTCAAGGACGGGCTGATCATGCAGGTGGGCACCCCGCGCGAGCTTTATGAAAAGCCCGACAATGTCTTTGTCGCCCAGTTCATCGGCAGTCCCAAGATGAACCTGATGGCTTGCGGAACATCCGGGGATCAGTTCACGCTTGAAGGCGGCAGTGGCGGGCCGCTGGGGTCCGATGCGCGCAAGGGGGCTGTGCACCTGGGAATCCGCCCCGAACATATCGCTGTAGTCGATCAGGGCACGGGGCATTGTGACGGCGTGGTGCAGGTCAGCGAATACCTTGGTGCGGACTTTTTCCATTATGTCGATTGCGGCCCGCTGGGTCTGTTGACTGTACGGACCTCCGGTGCGTTCCCTGACATCGAAGGCCAGACCGTCGGCTTGAAATTCGAGGCGGATAACCTGCATTTCTTTGGCGCGAACGAAGCCGCCCTTCAACGCGACAAACCTTAGGTCGTTTCGGTACAGTGGCGGCGGAACGCACGTTTCAGCATGTCGAGCTCCGCGCGCAGCAATTCGACCTCTGCGCGCAGGTCGTCGCCCAACACCTCGCCTGCGATCAGCGTGAAGTGGCCGAGCGTTTCATCGTTCGTCGCATCCGAAATCACGAATTCCTGTACGCCCTCGGAAATCGCCGAAACGGGGATCGGGATCTGCAACAGCCATTGCCCGGCAGTGCCGGTTTCCTGAAGGTCGATATCGGGGACAGTCACATCCAGATGTGTGACCCGGATCTGGGGTACGCCGCTGCCGGTTTGTTGCACCAGCCCTTCCCACACGCCCTGGCGCATTCTGGTCGGTGTCAGCGTCAAGGTGCTCATCGTGCGTCCTCTCTCACAATGCGGCGCGGGGGCGGCGCGAGAATGTCAGATCGCGCAGCGTGATCTGGTTCATTTCCGGTCCCTCGAAAATCAGGTCGATCCAGGCCTTCTCGATCCGCTTTTCGTTCAGTTTGGAATAAGCGAGGTCGAATTCGACCGTCACATCCTGTTCGTTCAGGGGCAGTTCGCGTACGATTTGTTCGGTGTTGGGCCCGTGGCGGATGTTGAGACGGCCAAAGATCTCCAACGGTTTTTCCATCTCGACGATGGCACTCATGCCCAAAAGGTGAGTCTTGCGCAGACCCTTCGCCGCTTCTGGCGGCAGGTCGATCACAAGCGACAGGAAGGAGCCGTCGAACTTGAACACATCCATGCGCAGCCCATAGGGGGCAAGGTCGCTTTCGCGCTGGTTGCGGATCTGGCGAAGGGTCAGTTCGCTCAGGGCGCAGTCGTGAAACACGGTCACTTCGCGGCCCAGCATCGACTTGGACTGGACAGAGGACGCGCTCGCGCCCGGCAACGACCCGCGCCACATTTCCGGTCGCCACGCCCAGTCGGCATTGTGCGGTCGCGGGAAATTGGTCGAGCCGATGGCGGGCAAGGCCAGCCGCTCGTCTCCGATATGGATCAGCCGGTCAAGGTGGCTGCGCAGCAGACGCGCCGAACTGCGCTGGGCGCGCAGATCGGCAAGGCTTGCATCCTTGGCCACACGCGCAGCACGGGCCCAGCGACGCATCGCCCGCTTGTGTGCAAGTTTTTCGATAAACCTGATCGTCCTGCTTGCCATTTACCCTGCGCTGTCTCTGGCTGCCCCTGCTGTGTGGGCTTTCTTATCTATGCTAAAGGTTTCTTTGAAATAAACTGTGCAAATGTCAGTTCAGAGCGGGTTTTGCCCGTGTCGTTGCAGAATTGTCCTGAGCCTTGGCGGCCACGGCGGCGGTCTGGGCGCGGGTGCGGCGCATGGTCTGCGCCAGCAGATCCGGTGCGCTTTCACCAAGGGCGGGGCCTGCGGCGGCCTCGTAGATGGCCAGTCCGACCAGCTGATTGCCAACCTGCCCGAGGGCACGCCAGAATACGTCGCGCATCTCGGCGCTTGGCGGTGTCCCTCTGACCTGCAACAGGGTCAGCGTTTCGGTCTGACGGCGCGCGAGGATGGTTTCGTCCTGCGGCCCGGCCACCGACGCGCTGCCGTTCTGCGCCACGGTCGCGGCGGTGATCAAGGCCAGTGGCGCCCCGAAAGTGGCAGTGCCGCCCAGCGTGTCGCAGCGCGCCATCAATGCAAAGCTGGGGCGCAAACTGCGTTTGTCGATGCAATACCCGAAAGGCGGCACAAGGGTCACGGCCCCTCTCGCCAGCGTCGCGAAGGGCAGCCCGCTACCGGATGCGCGACCGCCGCCGGTGCCCGCCACCTCAACGCAGCTTGCAAGGGCCAAGAACATGGCCCCGGCAAACAGCCGCTTAGAGATCCATGTAGTCATGGCGCTCGGCCTTGGCACCGGGATGCGTGACGGCCCCCTTGTAGGCCCCGCCGACAAGCTGGGCATACTTCCACAAGGCCCCCGACCCGTACAACGTTTCGCGGGGACCGGTCCACGCGGCCTTGCGCTCGGCCAGTTCCTCGTCGCTGAGGTCGACATTGATCGCCCCTTCGATTGCGTTGATTGTGATCACATCGCCGTCCTTCAGCAGTGCGATCGGACCGCCATGGGCCGCCTCGGGGCCGACGTGCCCCACGCAGAACCCGCGTGTCGCGCCGGAAAAGCGACCATCCGTGATCAGTGCCACCTTCTTGCCCATGCCCTGACCGGAAAGCGCTGCGGTGGTGGCCAGCATCTCGCGCATGCCGGGGCCGCCCGCGGGGCCTTCATTGCGGATCACGAAGACGTCGCCTTCGGCATATGTGCGGTTCTGCACCGCTTCGAACGCATCCTGTTCGCATTCAAAGATGCGCGCCGGGCCGGTAAAGATCTGGTGCTGCGGTTCGATGCCTGCGACCTTCACGATGGCGCCTTCGGGGGCCACGTTTCCCTTGAGGCCCACGACGCCGCCCGTCTTGGTGATCGGCGTTTCGACCGGATAGATCACCTTGCCGTCCGCTTCCAGCGTGTTGCGGTCCAGTTCCTCACCGATGGAGTACCCGGTGGCGGTCATGCAATCCTCGTGGATCAGCCCGGCCTTGCGCAATTCCTTCATCACCACGGGCACACCGCCAACCTCGTAAAGATCCTTGGCCACATATTGCCCGCCCGGTTTGGGATCGACGAAATAAGGAGG
>CAZITF010000077.1:0-11203 GCA_964542095.1 uncultured Rhodobacterales bacterium | reverse complement strand
TACACTCTTTCCCTACCGAAGTGTTCGAGCTGCCCTTCATGATGACCGATGCGCGGGCGATGTCGTCGGCCTATTGGCAGATGTTCGAGAAACACATGAAGGACACCGAATTCAAGGATGTGAAAATCCTTGGCACCTGGGTCCACGGCCCTGGCATGCTGCATGTCAACAAGGAGGTGAAGACCCCCGCCGACATGGAGGGACTGAAGATTCGGGGCGGGTCGCGGACCGTGAACATCCTGCTCGAGAAGATGGGCGCGACACCCGTCGGCATGCCCGTGCCCGCCGTGCCAGAGGGTCTGTCCAAGGGTGTGATCGACGGCACCACCATCCCGTGGGAGGTCACCGCCGCGCTGAAGGTGCCGGAACTGGTCAGCAATCACACCGAGTTCGAAGGCAACGCCCTGTACACGCTGACCTTTGTGCTGGCGATGAACAAGGACCGCTATGAGAGCCTGCCCGCCGATCTTCAAAAGGTGATCGACGACAATTCGGGTCTTGAGTTCAGCATCTTTGCCGGCGGCACACAGGCCGATGCCGATGGCCCGGCCCGCCAGCTTGCAGTGGATCGTGGCAACAACATCGTTACCGTATCGGGCGCCGATCTGGACGCGTGGAAAGCGGTTGCGCAACCGATCTATGACGAGTGGGTTGCGGATATGGAAAGCAAGGGGATCGACGGTCAGGCGTTGATCGACGAGGCCCGCGCATTGATGGACGCCTATGACGGCTGAGCCACAATCGGGGTCGCTGCATCGTGCCGCGACCCCAGACCTGTCCATGACATGAGGCGTTTATGCACCGTTTGGTGAAATGGCTGGCGCGCGCATCAGCCGTGATTGGCGGTCTTGTGCTGGTCGGCCTGATCGTTCTGACGACCCTGTCCATCATCGGGCGCGAACTGTCCAAACTGGGCCATGCCTGGGCCGATGGCCGGTTCGGCCAGATGCTGCTGGCCAGCGGCGTCGACGAGATCCGGGGCACCTATGAGTTGACCGAGGCCGGTGTCGCCTTTGCCATTTTCGCGTTTTTCCCGGTCTGCCAGTTCTATGGTCAGCACGCGACGGTGGACGTATTCACCTCGGCCCTGCCGCGCCGCGCCCTGGGCTGGTTGCGCGCCTTCTGGGAGGTCGTGCTGGCGGCGATAATCGTCTTTATCAGCCTGCGCCTTTACGAGGGCATGCTGCGCTATCTTGGCAATGGCGAGACCACGCTGTTTCTGCAATTTCCGGTCTGGTGGTCCTATGCGGCCAGTGTCGGGGCGGCGGCGATCGCCAGCTTGACCGCCCTTTACTGCGCCTGGGCGCGGATTGTCGAGGCCGTGACGGGCCGCGCGATCCTGCCCGAAGGATAGGCGCATGGAGTGGATCCGGGACCTTGTCCAATTTGTCGGGATGAGCCGGTTGGAACTGGGCTTCTGGTCGTTCCCGATCCTGCTGGGTCTGATTTTCCTGCGTGCGCCCATTGGGCTGGCGATGTTTCTCTGCGGCCTTGTGGGCTGGATCTTTGCCATGAATGGCAACCCCACGCCGATCCTCGCCAAGCTGAAGTCCGAGACCTATACGACCTTTTCCAACTACTCGCTGACCATCATCCCGATGTTTCTGCTGATGGGGCAGTTCGCAACCCTGTCGGGCATGTCGACAGCCCTGTTCAAGGCCGCCGAAAGCTTCCTTGGCCATCGCAAGGGCGGGGTCGCGATGGCGTCCGTGGGCGCTTGCGCGGGGTTCGGGGCCATCTGCGGATCATCCCTTGCCACGGCGGCCACGATGAGCCGCGTGGCCCTGCCGGAGTTGAAACGGTACGGCTATTCCGGCGGGTTTTCGACCGCGACTCTCGCCGCAGGCGGCACGCTGGGCATCCTGATTCCACCCTCGGTGATCCTTGTGATCTATGCGATCATTACCGAACAGAACATTGCCAAGCTGTTCCTGGCCGCGTTCATCCCCGGCATCCTGGCCGCCATCGGATATGTGATTACCATCTCGATCTATGTACGCCTGTACCCCGGTTCTGCGGGCACCCGCGCGCCCGTGCCGATGGGCGAACGCTGGCGCGCGCTGGCCGAAACATGGCCCGTGCTGGTGATTTTTCTCGTGGTGGTGGGCGGCATCTATGCGGGCTGGTTCACGCCCACCGAGGGCGCGGCCATCGGCGCGGCGGGCACCGGGATCGTGGCTTTGGTGGGCGGAAACCTGAGTTGGCGGGCGGTGGGCGAGGCGTTGATCGGGACGGCCAAGACCACGGCCATGATCTTTTTCATCGTGTTGGGTGCGGCCCTTTACAACAACTTTCTCGCGCTGTCCGGAGCGCCGCAGTATCTGGCGGATTTTGTTCTGGGCCAAGGGTTCGGACCGTTTTTCGTGCTGTCGGTGATCCTCGTGTTCTACCTGGTCTTTGGCTGTGTCATGGACAGCCTGTCGATGATCCTGCTGACAGTCCCGATCTTTTTCCCGGTCATATCCGGCCTTGATTTCGGGATGACGCCCGAGCATGTGGCGATCTGGTTCGGTATCCTCGTGTTGATCGTGGTCGAGGTCGGGTTGATCACGCCGCCCGTGGGCATGAACCTGTTCATCATCAACGCGATGGACCGCGAAACGCCGATGACAGAAACCTACAAGGCGGTCCTGTTCTTTGTCGGGTCCGACATCGTGCGGGTTGTTTTACTGGTCGCCTTTCCGGTCATCACGCTGTTCCTGATTCCGGCCTGACGCTGCCAGGCTTGCGCGCGCACGCCGAATCGGCGTTGATAGTTATGACCTATAACTAAAGGCGCGTGCATGGCTGACGCCCTCAAGATCAAGATCGACGGCACGATTGCCGTGCTGACCCTGCACCGCCCTGAAAAGCGCAACGCCATGTCCGACGGCTTGCTGGCGGAGATCGATGGATTTTTCCGCGCCGTTCCCGAGGGCGTGCGGGTGGCCGTGCTACACGGGGCGGGCGGGCATTTCTGTGCGGGGCTGGACCTGCGCGAGCATGTGGCGCGCAATGCCGAGGGCACGCTGCACCATTCGCGTGGCTGGCATGATGTGATGGATCGGGTGCAGGGGTCGGGCTTGCCAGTCGTGTCCGCGCTGAGCGGGGCTGTGATCGGCGGCGGGCTGGAACTGGCGGCCTCTACCCATGTGCGCGTGGCCGAGCCTGACTGCATCTTTCAACTGCCCGAGGGACGGCGCGGTATCTTTGTCGGTGGTGGTGCGACGGTGCGCGTGGGACGCATCCTCGGCGCGGATCGCATGACCGAAATGATGCTGACGGGCCGCAAATACGGCACCGCCGATGCGGTTGCGATGGGGCTGGCGCACTACGCCGTCGGCGCGGGCAAAGCCTTGCCCCGCGCAATGGAGATTGCCGCGCAGATCGCGGGCAACGCGCCGCTGAGCAATTACATGATGATCCAGGGCATTGCGCGCATTTCGGATATGGGCCGCAGTGACGGATTGTTCGTGGAATCACTGTGCGCGGCCCTTGCCCAGACCAGCCCGGATGCGGTCGAGGGGCTGGCGGCGTTTCTTGAAAAGCGCGCGCCGAGGTTTCGCTGATGGTGCGTGCTGTGCCCAAGGCGGAGGTGCAGGAGGTGTCTGACGCCGCTTTGCGCGACTTTGTCGGTTACGGGATGAAGCGGGCGTTCAATACGGTGCAGACCGATCTGACGGCGACACTGGAGCCGTTTGGCCTGCGCATCCTGACCTATTCCGCGCTGACGCTGATCGTGCAGAATCCGGGCCTGCGCCCGAGTCAGTTGGCCTCGGCGCTTGCTGTTGAGCGCGCCAACGTCGTGGTCTACGTGGATCAGTTGGAACAGGCCGGCTGGGTCAGCCGAGCACCCGCGCAGGGGGACAGGCGCGCCTACGCGTTGCAGTGTACGTTGGCGGGGCGTCGGCTGTGGAGCCGGGCGGATGTGGCGGTGCGCGCCCATGATGCCCGCATGCTGAGCGGTCTTTCCGAAGAGGATGTAGGTGTATTGCGACGGGCGCTTGCACTGATCGAGGGGCGGGCATGACCGAGCATCTGGGATTGCGCCCGCATCTGGTCCGCCGCGAGGATCGCAAGGACGGCAGCATTTTGCTGCACTCGGGCTATGCGCTGGGGCCGGTGGATCGCTCGACCGGGGTGTGGCTGGACCGATGGGCGAATGCGACGCCGGAGGCGCTGTTTCTGGCGGAGCGGTCGGGAGTGGGGTGGCATTCGCTATCCTATGGCGAAGTGCGTGATCAGGTTCGTGCGCTGGCTGCGGGGTTGCTGGCACATCGATTGGATGGCCCGATCCTCATCCTGTCGGGAAATTCGGTGGATCACGCGTTGTTATCGCTGGCGGCCCAATATGTGGGCCTCGTGACGGTGCCTGTGGCCGAGCAGTACAGCCTGATCCCGGCGGCCCATGCGCGGCTGAAACATGTCGTTGATCTGGTGCGGCCAGGTTTGGTTTTTGCGGCGGATGGCGATGCCTATGGTGACGCGCTGCGCCTTGTGGGGTGCCCCGCGGTGTGTTCATCCGTGGGTTCGAGCGGGGCCATGCCCCTGTCCGATTTGATGCGCGAGGGTGGCGATGTTGAGTCGGCGCACAAGGGCGTGGGGCCGCAGACGGTGGCCAAACTGTTGATGACATCGGGGTCGACCTCAGAGCCGAAGGCGGTCGAAACAACGCATGGCATGATGACAGCCAATCAGGCGCAGGTGCGCGATGCCTTGCCCTTTGTCGAGACCCGCCCCCCGGTTCTGGTGGACTGGCTGCCGTGGAACCACGTCTTTGGCGGGTCGCACAATTTCAACCTCGTGCTGGCCAATGGCGGGACGCTTTACATAGACGATGGCAAACCGCTGCCAGCGCTGTTCCCCCGCACGGTCGAAAATCTGGGACTGGTTGCGGGAACGATTTCATTCAACGTCCCGGCGGGGTTCGTCCAGCTGGCCGAGGCGCTGGAGGCGGACGCGCGCCTGCGTGAAATCTATTTCCGCGACCTCGACATGATCTTTTACGCAGGGGCATCGTTGCCGCAGGAGATCTGGGCCAATCTGGAGCGTATGGCGCTGGAGACCGCTGGGCGGATGCCGCTGATCACCTCCAGCTGGGGGTTGACAGAGACGGCGCCGGCCACGTTTCTGCAACACCAACCGGCGCGAGGGGCCGGGATTGTCGGCGTGCCGCTGCCGGGTGTGACAGCCAAGCTGCTGGATGACGGCACGGGGCGGATGGAGGTACGTGTGAAGGGACCAAATGTCTTTGCGCGGTACCATCAGAACCCGGAGAAGACCACCGAAGCCTTTGACAAGGAGGGGTTTTTCCGTACCGGAGATGCGATGCGCTTTGTCGATGCGGAGGTCATGGAACGAGGCATGCAGTTTGACGGACGCCTGACCGAGGATTTCAAGCAGAGCAGTGGCACATGGGTGCATGCGGCGCAGATCCGGCTGGAGATGTTGACCTGCCTTGGGCCCTTTGCGCAGGATGTGGTGGTCTGTGGACACGACCGGGATGCACTGGGCATCCTGATCGTTCCGGGACCGAAGGCGCAAGGCGGTCAAGTAGATGGCGGTGTGTTGATAAGTGATGCGGCAAAAAACATACGAGAGCGTATGCAGGAGATTGCCGAAGTCACCACAGGATCGGCGCGCTGCGTCGTGCGGGCGCTTGTGATGGCCGACCCACTTGACATGGGCGCGGGCGAGGTGACGGCCAAGGGCAATATCAACTTTGCCCGGTTGCTGGAACGACGCGCTGACCTTGTCGAACGGCTGTATGATGACACTGATCCTGCGAGTATTCTGATATGATCGACCTGGACAAAATTCGCGCCATAGACTTCCACACTCATGCGGAAGAGCCGTGCGGATGCCATCCCGATGACGGCTACGACGCGTTGCAATCGAGCATGGCCGAATATTTCCGCGCGCCATGGAAACACCCGCCCACAGTTCCCGAAACCGCCGCCCACTACCGCGCGCAGAACATCGCCGCCGTGATTTTTCCGGTCGATGCGGAGCGCGAAACGGGATACCGCCGCTATGCCAATGAAGAGGTCGCAGGTATCGCCGCAGAGAACAGCGATGTGCTCATCCCCTTCGCAAGTATCGATCCGTGGAAGGGCAAGATGGGCGTGCGCGAGGCGCGCCGCCTGATGCGGAGTTTCGGCATCAAGGGGTTCAAGTTTCATCCCACGATGCAAGGTTTTTACCCCAACGACCGGATGGCCTATGCGCTCTATGAGGCGATCGAGGCCGAAGGCGGTATTGCACTGTTCCATACGGGGCAGACTGGGGTGGGATCGGGTATGCCGGGCGGCAACGGGATGCGCGTGAAATACTCGAACCCGATGCATATGGACGATGTGGCCGTGGACTTTCCCGACCTCAAGATCATTCTCGCCCATCCCAGCTTTCCCTGGCAGGACGAGGCGCTGGCGGTCGCGCAGCACAAGCCCAATGTCTACATTGATCTCAGTGGCTGGTCGCCCAAGTACTTTCCCGACATCCTTGTGCGTTATTGCAATTCGATTCTGAAAAAGAAGGTTCTGTTCGGGTCGGATTGGCCGATGATCGCGCCGGAGCGGTGGCTGAATGATTTCGAAAGGATTGCCATAAGGGATGAGGTGCGCCCCGATATTCTGAAAAACAATGCGGCGCGCGTCCTGGGATTGCACTAAACTGCTCAGGCGAAGGGGCGGCATTGCGGCCTGAAGTCGCGGGTCGCAGTATAACGCACGATCCGCGCACCTTTGGGAGGAGATGCATGAGCAACGCTGCGAGCTATTTTGTGGACCGTCATGTCGAGGAGGGGCGCGCGCGGAAGGTCGCCTTTCGCGAGGCGGAGACCGGGCACACGCTGACGTATGGAGAATTGTCCGACGCCTCTGGTCGGGCAGCGACAGCGCTGGCTGCCCATGGCATCGCGCGCGAGGAACGCATGGCGATGCTGGTGCTCGACCAGATCGAATTCCCGATCCTGTTCTGGGGCGCGCTCAAGGCGGGGGTGATCCCTGTGCCGCTCAACACCCTGCTGGCGACACCCGTTTATGACACGATTCTGCGCGACAGCCGCGCAACATTTCTAGTGGTGTCCGAGGCGTTGTATGACGTTGTTGCGCCCGTGCTGGTCAACAATCCGTATCTGCGTCGCGTGGTGGTGATCGGGGCGCAAAAGCCGGGCACGCTGGATTATGCTGCGTTCATGGCCTTGGGAACGGACGTCGCAGCGCCCTTTGACGCCAGCGATGATGAAACGGCATTCTGGCTGTATTCCTCTGGTTCGACCGGGCAGCCCAAGGGGGTGCATCACGTGCATTCCGCCTTGCGCGCGACATCCGATACCTATGGCACGCAAGTGTTGGGCATGCGCGAGAACGACGTGGTTTTTTCGGCGGCGAAATTCTTTTTCGCCTACGGTCTGGGCAATTCGATGACCTTTCCGATGGCGGTCGGGGCGACGGTCGTGATCTATGCGGGTCGTCCGACACCGGATGGAATCGTGGATATCATCGCGCAGGAAAAGCCGACCGTTTTTTGCGGTGTACCAACGCTTTACGCGGCCATGGTGGCACAAATGGAGCGGCGTGGCGCCCCGGATGCACCTTTGCGGGTCTGCATATCTGCCGGCGAGGCGCTGCCGGAATCGGTGGGCACCAAATGGCAGGCGCTGACCGGTGTCGACATTCTGGACGGGGTCGGGTCAACCGAGATGTTGCACATCTTTCTCAGCAACGCACCGGGTGACGTGGTCTATGGCACTTCGGGGGTTCCGGTGCCGGGCTATGAGGTGCGCCTGGTGGACGAAGCGGGCGTCGAGGTTGGCGTAGGCGAGGTGGGCGAGTTGCTGGTCAATGGGGCTTCGGCGGCGGCGGGTTACTGGAACAAGCGCGGGAAGACACGTCAAACATTCGAAGGTGTGTGGACGCGGACCGGTGACAAGTACGAGCGCCGCGCGGATGGGCGGTATGTCTATTGCGGGCGCACGGACGACATGTTCAAGGTCTCGGGCATCTGGGTCAGTCCGTTCGAAGTGGAGCAGGCCATCGCAAGCCATCCTGCCGTGCTGGAATGTGCCGTGGTGGCCGCGCGCGACGAGGATGATCTGGACAAGCCCAAGGCCTTTGTCGTGGTTCAGGGAACGCGCCCTGCCGATCTGGAAGAGGTGCTGAAAGAGCACGTCAAGGACCGCATCGGCAAGTGGAAATACCCACGCTGGATCGAGTGTGTGGAGAGCCTTCCCAAGACGGCGACGGGCAAGATCCAGCGGTTCAAGCTGCGGGAGGGGGCATGATGGCGTGGGGCACAGGCGAATTGACGGTTGCAGGGCATGGGCTGGAGTATGCCTGTTGGGGGCCACCGCCCTCCGCGGCGCCGACCATTGTCATGCTGCACGAGGGGTTGGGGTCGGTCGGACTATGGCGCGACTGGTCTGCGGAACTGGCCGATGCGACCGGGATGGGCGTGCTGGCCTATTCGCGTGCGGGCTATGGGCGCTCGTCCCCCGTCGCCTTGCCCCGTCCGCTCGACTACATGAGCCGTGAGGCTGAGGATGTGTTGGGTGCGGTTCTGGATACGGTGGGGACGGAGCGGTGCGTGCTTCTGGGCCATTCGGATGGGGCGAGCATTGCGGGCATTTATGCCGGGTCGGTGTCTGACATGCGGGTGCGCGGGTTGATCCTGATCGCGCCGCATTTCTTTGTCGAACCCGAGGCGATTGTTGCGATCCGGGCGGCGGGGCGTGCCTATGCCGATGGCGATCTGAAGGCGAAACTGGCGCGCCATCACGATCACCCTGACGCGGCGTTTTGGGGTTGGCACGATGCGTGGACGGACCCCGGATTTGCCGCATGGAACGTGGCGGATGCGATTGATCACTGGCGGGTTCCGTTACTGGTCATTCAGGGTCTGGCCGATCCCTATGGCACCGTTGCGCAGGTTCGCGAGGTTGAGGACCGGACCTATGCCCCGGCGGAACTGCTGCTGCTGGAAGGCTGCGGACATGCGCCGCATCAGGAGCGCGAGGACGAGGTCACGGCCGGTATTGTCACCTTTTGCAGTCGTCTACAGGAATTCGAGACGACACAGGTGCAAATTCCGGAAAGCGCCTGATTTGCAGTAAAGTGCAGTAATTGGCGCGATTTGACGCCGTGGCTGCCTGAAGTATTCGGGATAATGTAAGATAATGCTTATAATGCCAGGAAAGAGCCCACCTGATTCATGACCCAGATCATCGACTTTCAGACCGATCCGTCGAAGTACCGCCATTGGCGGGTGGAATATGACGGCCCGGTCGCCAATCTGTTCATGGATGTGGACGAGGATGGCGGGCTGTTCGAGGGCTATCAGCTCAAGCTGAACTCCTATGATCTGGGCGTGGATATCGAGTTGGCGGACATTGTTCAGCGGATGCGGTTCGAGCATCCCGAGGTCAAGGTCGTGGTGATGCGGTCGGCCAGGGACAAGGTGTTTTGCGCCGGGGCCAACATCCGGATGCTGGGCGGTGCCACCCATGCCCACAAGGTCAATTTTTGCAAGTTCACCAACGAGACCCGCAATACGTTCGAGGCCGCCGAAGCGGACAGCGGGCAGAAATATGTTGCCGCCATCAAGGGGGCTTGTGCGGGGGGCGGGTACGAACTGGCGCTGGCGTGCAATCACATCATGCTGGTGGACGATTCATCTTCCTCCGTGGCACTGCCCGAGGTGCCGTTGCTGGCCGTTTTGCCCGGCACCGGCGGATTGACCCGCGTGACCGACAAACGACATGTGCGCCGCGATCTGGCCGACGTGTTCTGCTCGACCGAGGAGGGGGTCAAGGCCAAGCGCGCGGTGCAATGGAAGCTGGTGGACGAGGTGGTGCCCAATTCGCGATTCGATGAGGTCGTGTCCGAGCGGGCGCAGCAATTCGCCGCCGCGTCGCCCAAGGCGGATGTGGCTCAGGGCATCTCCCTGGGTCCGCTCGACAAGACTCTGGCCGAGGACGGATCAGTTGCCTATTCGCTGGTCGAGGTCGCCGTGGACCGCGCCGCGCGCCGCGCAACGATAACGCTGAGCGGGCCTGCGGAAGCCGCCTTGACCGACATGGCAACGTTCGAGGCTCAGGGCGATCAAGCCTATCTGTTGCGACTGGCGCGCGAATTGGACGACGCGATCCTGCATCTGCGCCTGAACGAGACCGAACTCGGACTCCTGGTCTTTCGCACGCAGGGCGACCCGCAGAAAGTATTGGCCCATGAGGCGCTGCTGCTCGGCAATGCCGACCACTGGCTGGCCAACGAGGTACTGAAATACTGGAAACGGGTGCTCAAACGGGTCGATGTGACCTCGCGCTCGATGGTCGCCTTGATCGAGCATGGCAGTTGTTTTTCGGGGCTTCTGGCCGAAGTGCTGTGGTCGGTGGATCGCAGCTATATGATGGAAGACGAATTCGAGGGTGACAATCGCCCCATCGCGACCGTGACGCTGAGCGCGGGGAATTTCGGCACCTACCCCATGGGCAACGACCTGACGCGGTTGCAGACGCGGTTCTATGGCGGCGATGGGGTCGATGGCCTTGAGGATCGGATCGGCGAACCGCTGGCGGCTGATGAGGCCGAAAACCTGGGTTTGGTCACGATGACCCTTGATGATATCGACTGGGAGGATGAAATTCGCATCTTCATGGAAGAACGCGCATCTTTCAGCCCCGATGCAATGACAGGGATGGAGGCCAACCTGCGCTTTGCCGGACCCGAGACGATGGAAACGCGAATATTCGGACGGCTGACGGCCTGGCAGAACTGGATTTTCAACCGCCCCAACGCTGTCGGCGAAGAAGGCGCGTTGCAGCGCTATGGCACCGGGGTGCGCGGGCAATACGACATGCAACGTGTGTGAGGGGCCGGATTTCTGAGAAAAAATCCGACACGCAAAATTGTTCAATTTTGCGCCCCCGTCAAAAGGAGATGTAGAGATGACCGTGATGAATGTCAGCTATGACACCCGGATCCCCAACAATGTGGGTCTGTCTGAGGATCGCAAGGTGCTGAAGGCGCTGGAAAAATGGCATCCCGGCTATATCAGCTGGTGGAACGACCTGATCCCGCAGAACTTTCAGGAAAGCATGGTCTATCTGCGCACTGCCGTGAGCGTGGATTCCAAGGGATGGGCCAAGTTCGACTATGTGAAGATGCCCGAATACCGCTGGGGTGTTTTGCTGGCCCCGGCTGTCGAGGATCGTCGCATTCCCATG
>CAZITF010000076.1:0-11393 GCA_964542095.1 uncultured Rhodobacterales bacterium | reverse complement strand
TAGAGTCGTGCGCCTTGATGTCTTCGAGAGTGATCGCGCCGACGGTGGGTTCCAGCGCGCTGACGATATCGGCCAGTTTCTCGGGATCGCTTTCATTCAC
This sequence comes from uncultured Rhodobacterales bacterium, assembly GCA_964542095.1. GTDB lineage: Bacteria > Pseudomonadota > Alphaproteobacteria > Rhodobacterales > Rhodobacteraceae > Tateyamaria. Next base: position 11,293 of record CAZITF010000076.1, on the reverse strand, counting down.
TTCGATGTCGAAACAATCGATCGAGGCAAATTTCTTGAACAGGACCGCCTTGCCTTCCATCACCGGTTTGGAGGCCAGCGCGCCGATATTGCCCAGACCCAGAACGGCGGTACCATTGGTGACGACGGCCACCAGATTGCCCCGCGCGGTAAAGCGTGAGGCGTTGGCGGGATCCTCCTTGATCTCAAGGCAGGCTTCGGCCACGCCGGGAGAATAGGCCCGCGCCAGATCGCGCCCGTTCGCCATCGGCTTGGTCGCCCGGATTTCCAGTTTTCCCGGTTTGGGAAATTCGTGATAGTCGAGGGCCGCCTGGCGCAAGGATGGTTGATCTGACATGTGTCCCCCCGGGAAGTGAATTTGGTTTAGCGTTAAACTGTTTTGCGCCGCGCAACAATTGACCTTTGGTCACCGTAGGCAAGATGTGATCCCGCGGCGGGCTGCGCCCACGACATTTTTTCGGGGGGCTTTGCCCCCATTGCGGATTGCATCCGCAATCCCCCCACGGTTTATTCGGCGAAATGAAGGGGGAATCCGGCATGTCCAAGACCCGCGCCGAAGTCACGCTGTCGACAGCTGATCTGCGAAGGGACATTCCGTTCTTCACCAAGGTCCTGGGCATGCGGATGGAAATGATCTTTCCCGCTGATGACCCGTCTGTCGCGGTGTTTTCCGGCCATGGGCTGCGCGTCCGTCTCGACGCTGGATCGGCGGGAGGCCACGGTCTGTTGCGTATCCTGACCGAGGATCCCGCGGGCTTTGCCGATGGTGCCGTGGATCTGACGGCGCCCGGCGGCACAAGGGTGGAAATCCGCGATCTGCACCCACCGCTGGAGACGCCGGATACTGTTCACAGCTTTGTCGTTCGTCGTCTTGCCGATCAGGCGCCGTGGGTGATCGGCCGTGCGGGCATGCATTACCGTGATCTTATCCCCGACCGCCTGGGCGGGTCGATCATCGCCAGCCACATCCGCATTCCCGATGGCGGGCCGGTGCCGGATATGGTGCACTATCACACGGTCGGGTTTCAGTTGATCTTTTGCTACAAGGGCTGGGTGGATCTGGTCTATGAGGATCAGGGCGAACCGTTTCGCCTGCATGCGGGCTGTTGCGTGATCCAGCCGCCAGAAATCCGCCATCGCGTGCTGTTTGCCAGCGACAATATCGAAGTGATCGAAATCGGCGTACCTGCCGAACATATCACCACGATTGACCACGATATGGAGTTGCCGAACGGCCCACCCGATCCCGACCGCCGCTTTCAGGGCCAGCGCTTTGTCCATCACGAGGTGGGCAGAGCCGTCTGGGGGCCGTTTCGGCTGGCGGGGTTCGAGGCGCGCGATACCGGCATTTCGGACGGCACCAATGGTGTGGCGGGTGTCCGGGTCGCGCGCCGCAGCCAAGAGCGCGTGGATTGGGCGGCGCATGACGCCGACATCCTTTTTACGTTCGTGATGGAAGGCACGCTGCGCCTTGAAAGTGCTGACCGCCAGCCTGTCGATCTGGCGGCAGGGGATGCGTTTGTGATCCCCCCAAGGGTGGCCGTGCGCTATTCCGACCCTTCGGACGATCTGGAACTGCTTGAGGTGTCATTGCCCGGCGTTTTCACGACCCGCGCGGTTCAGACCCCACCCTGAAGGGCCGCGATGCGATCGCGGGCCTGTGCCTCGGTAAGGCCCATGTCGAACTCTTCGCCCAGTTCTTCGAAGAGGGTACGCAGTTCGGCTGCGGTCTTGTCGGTCATCTGTGCGTCGGGTGCTATGCCGGGCCGGTCAGTGGCCTCCGGCGTTGTGACTCGCGCCGTGGATTGAGTGGTTTTGCTCATTTTCGATCTCCGCTAAGGGTTGATTTCTGTTCCAACGCGGTGCGACATGGCAAGGTTCCGGTTGAGGGAAGAGTGATGAACGAGTTGAAGGAAGCGGCACTGGCAGTACGCGAAAACGCCCATGCCCCCTATTCGAATTTCAAGGTGGGGGCGGCCATCCGGACGGGGTCCGGCGCGGTATATGCCGGCTGCAACGTCGAAAACGTGGCCTACCCCGAAGGCACCTGCGCCGAGGCCGGGGCGATTGCCGCCATGGTCGCGGCCGGTGAGCGCGAGATCACGGCGGCCTATGTCGTGGCAGGCGGCGCAATGCCGGTGACCCCCTGTGGCGGTTGCCGCCAGAAACTGGCTGAATTCGCGGGTGGCGACGTGCCCGTCACAATGGCGACAACGGGCGGCATCGAACACATCATGAGCATGGCGCAATTGCTGCCCGGTGCCTTCGGGCCCGCACATATGGATGCGAATCCATGACGGATGCCCGCGCCATCATCGCCAAGTTGCGCAAACGCCAGACCCCGACGCGCGACGATCTGAACTGGTTCGCGCGCGGCCTTGCCGATCAAAGTGTGACGGACGCGCAAGCCGGTGCCTTTGCCATGGCCGTCTGCCTCAATGGTCTGGGCGATGTGGGCCGGGTGGCGCTGACAATGGCGATGCGGGATTCCGGGCGGGTGCTGGAATGGGATCTGGACGGCCCCGTGCTCGACAAGCATTCGACCGGGGGTATCGGGGATTGTGTGAGCCTTGTTCTGGCCCCGGCGCTGGCGGCCTGCGGTGCCTTCGTGCCGATGATCTCGGGGCGCGGATTGGGCCATACCGGTGGTACGCTGGACAAGCTGAGCGCGATTCCGGGTCTGTCCACGCAAATGGATGCGGATCAGCTGCGCGATGTGGTCGCCCGCACAGGTTGTGTCATCGCAGGGGCCAGTGCGGATATCGCCCCCGCAGACAAGCGCCTTTATGCGGTGCGCGACGTGACCTCGACCGTCGAAAGCCTTGATCTGATCACGGCCTCGATCCTGTCCAAGAAACTGGCGGGCGGACTTGATGGGCTGGTGCTGGACGTCAAGGCCGGTTCGGGCGCGTTCATGAAGGACCGCCAGGCTGCGACCGACCTTGCCGAGGCGCTGGTCAGGACGGCTAATGCGGCCGGGTGCAAGACCACCGCATTGATCACCGACATGAGCCAGCCGGTGGCCCCGGCCCTTGGCAATGCGCTGGAAGTGGCCGAGGCGATGAAAGTGCTGACCGGTCAGACCAAGGGCAAGCTGGTCGAGATGTGTGCCAGCCTGGGCGGCGTGTTGCTGGCCAATGCGGGCATGGTCGAGGACGTGCAGATCGGGGCCGACGCCATTGCCGCGGCCATCGCCGAAGGCCACGCGGCCGAGCGGTTTGGCGCCATGGTTGCCGCGATGGGCGGGCCGGTCCAGTTCGTCGAAAGCTGGTCGCGCTTTCTGCCCGAGGCGACCGTCATCCGCGAGGTTGCCGCGCCGGCATCGGGTTATGTCAGCGCGATGGACGGAGAGGCGCTTGGCCTGGCTGTGGTGGACCTTGGCGGCGGGCGCAAGGTCGAAGGCGATGCGCTGAACCTTGCAGTGGGACTGTCCGATGTGATCCGCATTGGCACGCAGGTCAGTCGAGGTCAGCCCCTGGCGGTTGTCCATGCAGGCCGGGCCGCAGATGCGGACCGCGCAGAAACCGCCCTGCGCGCGGCCATCACGATCACGCAAGCCCCGGCTGAACGGCCTGACCTGATCCTTGATCGGATTGGCTGATGACCCGCGCCTTTCTTGTGGTCATGGATTCGGTCGGTATCGGTGGTGCACCCGATGCCGGAGCCTATTTCAACGGCGACATTCCCGACAGCGGCGCCAATACGTTGGGTCACATCATCAGGGCCTGTGCCGCGGGCCAGGCTGATGTCGGGCGCAGTGGGCCGCTGGCCATTCCGACCCTGACGGATATGGGGCTGCTCGAAGTCATGGACCTCGCCAACGGCGGCGCGGTCTCCATGACAGGCTCCGGCGCGGCCACGGAGGTGTCAAAAGGCAAGGACACGCCCTCGGGGCACTGGGAACTTGCCGGTGTGCCGGTGCCATGGGACTGGCACTATTTCCCCAATGCAGACCCGGCCTTTCCTGCCGACGTCGTACAGGCCGTCTGCGCGGCCGCCGGAACGGATGGAATATTGGGCAATTGCCACGCCTCGGGCACCGAAATCATTCAGCGCCTTGGCAATGAAAATATCCGGACGGGCCAGCCCATCTGTTATACCTCTGCCGACAGCGTATTTCAGATTGCCGCGCATGAAGCGCACTTTGGTCTCGACCGTCTGCTTGACCTGTGTGCAGCGGTCGCCCCTGCCCTGCACGAGATGCGTGTAGGCCGCGTGATCGCGCGCCCCTTTGTGGGCGAGGCGGGCAGTTTTACCCGCACTGCCAACCGCAAGGATTTCGCCATCACCCCGCCTGCACCGGTCCTGTCAAAATGGGTGCAGAACGCGGGACGGCGCGTCTATGGCGTTGGCAAGGTTGGGGACATTTTCTCGATGCAGGGCTTTGACGAGGTGCGCAAGGGCGCGGATTCCGACCTGATGACACATCTGAGCGATCTGGTGGATACCGCAGAAGTCGGCAGCCTGACTTTCGCGAATTTCGTCGAATTCGACAGTCTGTACGGGCACCGCCGCGACGTCGCCGGCTATGCGCGCCATCTGGAATGGTTCGATGCCGAGATTGGCAAGCTGCGCGCGCGCCTGCGCGACGGCGACTTGCTGGTCCTCACGGCAGATCACGGCAATGACCCGACCTGGGTCGGCACCGATCACACCCGTGAACGGGTGCCGGTACTGGTGGAGGGCCATGACGGGCCGCCGCTGGGACTGATCGGCTTTGTGGATGTGGCCGGTCTGGTTGCGCGGCATCTGGGCGTTTCGCCAGAATGAGCGCCTGACGGCGCACGCGAATTCCTTGCGCTGACGCGCGTGGGGGGCTCTGCCCCCGTCGCTATGCGACTCCCCCGAGATTTTTTCAAAACAGAGAAGCAAGAGACCCGGCTGGGGGATTGTCCTTGACGCGGGCGCGCGGCAGTAAGGGGACACAGAGGAGCCCGCCCCATGACCCAACACCTGACAATCGTCGACCACCCGCTGGTACAGCACAAGCTGACCATCATGCGCGATACCGACACGCCCACGGCTGTCTTTCGCCAGCTGTTGCGGGAGATCAGCCAGCTTTTGGCCTATGAGGTCACCCGCGATCTGGAGATGACGACCAAGCGAATCCAGACCCCCATGGCGGAGATGAACGCGCCCACCCTTGCGGGCAAGAAACTGGCCCTGATCTCGATCCTGCGGGCGGGCAACGGGTTGTTGGACGGGGTGTTGGAACTGATCCCCTCGGCCCGCGTCGGTTTTGTCGGTCTCTATCGTGACGAAGAGACGCTGCAACCGGTACAATACTATTTCAAGGTGCCCGAGGGGCTTGATGATCGCCTTGTCATCGCGGTTGATCCGATGTTGGCCACGGGCAATTCTTCGGTCGCGGCCGTCGACCTGCTGAAAGAGGCCGGGGCGACCAATATCCGCTTTCTCTGCCTGCTGGCCGCGCCCGAGGGAATCGCCCGCATGAAAGAGGCCCATCCGGATGTGCCCATCGTCACGGCAGCGGTGGATGAGCGTCTGAACGAGGTCGGATATATCGTTCCGGGCCTTGGCGATGCGGGTGATCGCATGTTTGGCACCAAATAGCTGTTCGACGGCTTTACTAACCGCCCCGTTTGAGTCATCGTTTCCTCTATATCTTGTGGGGGATATGATGAAATTTACAAGAATTATAGCGATCACCCTGATCGGTCTCGGCTCCGGGACCGGCGGCGCCTTTGCGCAGAACCTCAGCAGCGTGCAGGCTCCGGCGGAATTGCCGCCCGCATCCTATCGCGGCGCCCAATATGTCGACAGCAGGGGCTGTGTGTTCATCCGTGCGGGCATTGACGGCAACATCAACTGGGTGCCGCGTGTGGATCGCCAGCGCAAGCCGATCTGCGACCAGACGCCGACGCTGGGGGGCGCGACGCGGACCGTCGAGCGCGACCCTGTCCGGCCACCGACGGCCCGCGCACCCGCACCCACCGCCCCCGCAGCAGCCGCGCAAGCAACCACCAGACCTGCGGCTGCGCCACCCAAAGTGGCAACATCAGCGCCCCGCAAACCCGCGCCTGCCCCGGTCGCGGTACGCCGACCGGCCCCGGCACCTTCGCCGGCCCCTGCGCGCACCGTGGTCACCCGGAAGGACGAAGTTGCGGCGCACAGCACGGTCAGCCCAAAGACCCGCGTTCTGCCCCGCCACGTCTATGACGAGCGCGCCGCGCGCGGCACGTTTCCGGTGCCCGAGGGCTACCGCCCCGTCTGGGATGATGACCGCCTGAATCCGCGCCGCGCGGAACAGTCCCTCGAGGGCATCGCGCGCACCCGGCTGATCTGGACACAGACCGTGCCGCGCCGTTTGCTGGACACAGCCACGGGGCGGGATGTCACGGCCAAGGTCGCTCTTGTTTATCCTTATACCGACAGCGCCACGCAAACCCGCGAACTGGGCACCGTCACGCTGGTTCAGCGGGATGGTCAGCTGCAAAAACGGATCGTTCGAAACAAGGCAAGGTCGCGCGTGCCTTCGGGGTCCACGCGCTCCGGCTCTGCAGCGGCGGCGAGCAATCCCATCAAGGCGAGCGCAACGGCGCGCTATGTGCAGGTCGGCACCTATGGCCAGCCCGCCAATGCCAAGGCCGCCGCGCAACGTATCCTGCGCTCGGGCTTGCCTGCCCGGATCGGCGAGGTGCAACGCGGGCGAAAGAGCTATCAGGTTGTGCTGGCCGGACCGTTCGCGAATGGCGAGCCGTTGGCACGCGGGCTGCAAAAAAGTCGGGCGGCAGGATTCCACGACGCCTTCGTGAAATAGACCCGATCCGGTCTCAATATCCAAAGGTGGCGCGGATCACGATCCGGTCGCCATCAACCCTCGCAGATCGCCTGCAATTGCAGCCAGTCCCGGTCGGGCATGATCGGCTCTGACGTCTGGCCCGCCATCGGGTCCGCCTCGATCAGGGCAAGGGTCTGTTCACCCGATATGTCGCGCGCGCGTGCGTAGGGAGTGCTGCGCAGCCCGGCGGCGGCAAATGCAGGCAGGATCATCTCTGATGCCAAAACCGGTGCAAAGCGCGACAGTTGTGCCGTGGTAAAGTCGTCGAGCGCGCTTGCCGGGACAACGCCGGTGGTCAGCAACGTCGCCGATGCGCGCACGCCCGCATGTTCCAGCAAAGCGCGCAGGGGCGGGCGCGAGGCACTGCGCACCTGTTCGACCAGAGCATAGCCCGCGGCCACGTCCGGTTCTTCGTAGTCCTCGATCAGGGTCCGGTTCAGCAGCACGGTGCCACCGGGCAAGGCCAGCGCCTCGCGCACGCCGCCCGGGACGATCACGATGCGTGCGGCTCCGGTGCGCTCGGCAAGTGCGGCAAGGGCCGTGCGCGCGGCGGCGCTGCGGCAGCGCGTGCCGGCGACCCGCTCGATACGCACCAGTAGGGCGGCTCCGATCTCGGCTTCCTTGACAGGGGGCACCACGCGCATGGCATGATCCACCAGCGCACCCGGCAACCAGATCACCGCCACAGCCGCAACGGCCAGCACCGACACCGCAGCCCCCAGCCAGCGCAGCCGGCCTGGGCGCGGCCGGGCACGCGCCACAGCGTGACGCAGTGTGTCGATGGCATCGATCATCTCGGCCTCGGTCGGAGCAAATTCCAGCGTCTCGCCAGGATCACCGTCGGGAAAGAACACCGCCCGCCCGTCCACATCCGCGCTGCGTTCGATCGCGGCCAGCGACCAGTGGGTGACGGCGCGGTCGTTCAGATCGGAGATGACCAGCGTCGCATCGCCGACAGACACAACCACTTCGCGCTTTTGCGTCTCGGGCGTGCCGCGCCACAGGCCCGTCGCTTCGAGCCGGTCATATTTGCTGAGTGCCGTCATGGTTGCGGGGCCCGCTCGTGCCTCTCGTTGATTGGGCTTTTTCTAACACGCGTCGCGGTCTGCGCCAAGCGATCACAAATCCGCGCATTCGCAAAGCGTGATTTGACCCATGCCACTTGATCCGTAAGCTGACGACAGATTGCAGGAAAGGGCATACTTCATGAGGTCACCAAATCCAGCCGCGCTGTATGTGGCGCTGGCGCTGGCGGCGCCGCCGCTCACCGCGCAGGCCGCCGAAGGCACCCGCATTCAGGTCACCGGAGAAATCATCGACACGTGGTGCTACTACTCCGGCGTCATGGGCGGCCCGGATGCGGTTGTCGGATCCGCCCACCACACATGTGCCCTTTGGTGCAGTGCCGGTGGCATCCCCGTCGGCCTGCTGGCCGAAGACGGGACCGTCTACATGGTACTCAAGATAAAGGATGACGCGGACTCCGCAGGCGGCGACACGCAGCTCAGCCTCGCAGCCCACACAGTCGAGGCCGATGGCATGCTTTATGAACGCGACGGCCTCAACTACCTCGTGGTGGCCAATGTGGTTTCGGACATGGGCATCACCAACCAGAGCCACGAAGATTACGGCAACGTTCCCCCCTTCTCGATCCCGGATCCGAACAAATGAAACATCTGATTGCATGTCTGGCGCTGATCGCCAGCCCGCTCGCCGCACAGGACTTCTCCGAAGGGTCCGCCGCCAAAAGCTGGAACCTCTATGCCGAGGCGCCTGCCAAATTCGAAGCTGAAGTCGTGGACATTTTGTGTATGCTGACCGGTGACTGCCCACAGGATTGCGGTGCAGGCAAGCGCCAGCTTGGACTTGTGCGCAGCGCTGACGGCGTGCTTGTCCTGCCGATGAAAAACAGTCAGCCCGCATTTACCGGAGCCGCCGTCGAACTGGCGCCGTTCTGTGGTCAGACCGTGACCGTCGATGGGCTGCTTCTGGACGATCCGGAACTGGGGGCCAAAAACGTCTATCTTGTGCAAACAATTGAGGCAGAGGGGGCCGAGCCGATCAAGGCCAACCAATGGACCAAGAACTGGGCCAGGGAAAACCCCGATGCCAAGGGCAAGGGCCCATGGTTCCGCCGCGATCCGCGCGTCAACGAGATCATCGCGCGCGAAGGCTATCTTGGCCTGGGTCTGGAAGTGGATCAGACCTATATCGAAGAGAATTTCTGAGCCATGCGCGCCTTGATCGCGGCCTTTTGCGTTGCCGCCCTGCCCGCGGCAGGGCAAAGCCCGTTTCCTGTGAATATCGGCGGATCGTTCACGCTGGTGGATCAATTCGGGCAGACCAGAACCGAAGTTGACCCCCAGGGGCGCGCGCAACTGGTGTTCTTCGGGTATGCCAACTGCCTGAACATCTGTTCCGCAGCACTGCCCCTGATGGCCGAAGTGGTGGACGTGCTGGCCGCAGAGGGGATCGAGGTCACGCCGGTGATGATCACCGTGGCCCCCGATCAGGACCGGGTCGAGACCATGGGCGCGCCGCTGGCGGAGATCCATCCCGACTTTATCGGGCTGACGGGGGATCAGACGGCGCTGCAAGAGGCCTATGACGCCTTTTCGGTCGAGGTCACGCCGCTGTTTCAGGACCCGGAAAATGGTTGGGTCTATGCCCATGGCAGCTTTGTCCATCTGCTGGACGCGTCGGGCGAGATGCTGACGCTGCTGCCCCCGATCCTCGATGTGGATCGGGCGGCAAAGATCGCACGCGGGTATCTGGACTCGCGAAGTTAGGACCGGTCTGGGGGCTCTGCCCCCGGCCTTGCGGCCTCCCCCGCAGTATTTTTGGCCAAAAGAAGTTCGTTTGGCTTCGGCGTGAGGCCGCAGGGTTTCGCGATGTCCCGGATGTGATTGGGATCATGTTCCTCATATTGGCAGGCACGGCGTGACGCAGGGGCAGCCCACCGGTGGCGCAGGCGATTTTGGCAACGAATCCTTTGACAGCCACGGCCCGTTCGCCCCTTGATCCCGGACGCATCGAGGGTGATGCGGTTGCCCAAACCGTGCAGTATCCCGGCACCGTGCGCCGTCTTGGGGCACACCGGTGAACGCTGTGCTCCGACCCCCGACAGTCAGACATGATGACCTTGCAGGCCGCACCGCAGGCTGTTGGCTCGGCCATGCGCGACACACCGCAATCGGTTCACAGACGGCGCGGTGCAGGATCGCGCAACGTCAACTGAACTGTTCCGAGATCAGCCGCTCCTCCAACCCGTGGCCGGGATCAAAGAGAATGCGGTGGACCACCGCCGGTTCGGACTGGATTTCGACAGTGACGACGTCGCGGATCGAACGGGAATCCGCCTCGGCCATGACCGGGCGCTTGTCTGATTCAAGCACATCGAAGCGCACATGGGCCATCTTGGGCAGCAATGCGCCGCGCCATCGTCGCGGACGGAATGCCGCCACCGCCGTCAGGGCGAGCACATCCGATCCGATGGGCAGAACCGGGCCGTGGGCTGAATAGTTGTAGGCGGTGGACCCCGCGGGCGTCGCCACCAGCGCGCCATCGCAGACGAGCTCGTCCATACGCAAACGTCCGTCAACGGTGATGCGGAGCTTGGCCGCCTGCGGGCCCGAACGCAGCAGCGACACCTCGTTGATGGCGAGCGCTTTGTGGGTGTCGCCCTGTGCATCCAGCGCCGTCATCGTCAACGGGTTCAGCAATGCTTCCTCGGCGGCCTCAAGGCGGGCCTCGAGATCGTTTTCGCCGAATTCGTTCATCAAGAATCCGATCGTGCCCCGGTTCATCCCGTAGACCGGCGCGTTCAGATGCTGCGAGCCGTGCAGCGTCTGCAACATGAACCCGTCCCCGCCAAGGGCCACGATGACGTCGGCATCGTCCAGATGCGCATCGCCATAGCGCGCCACCAGCGCCGCGCGCGCCGTCTGCGCCACAGGCACCGCACTTGCGGCAAAGGCAATTTTGAGCGGCATGGAATGTTTCCTATGGTGGCGGCTTTGTGCCGAAAGAACCATATAATCTCACCCCTTACCAGCATTGCCGCCTCTCTGGCCCAATTCGTCGCTTTACATCCTTTGCGCGGCCAGCGGTTTCCGATAGGAAACGACCCAAATTGACCCCGACTCGCATCCCTGAGGAGAGTGCCCATGAACGCGCCCCATCGTACCGACGGTTTTTTCACCCAAAAGCTGGCTGACCGCGACCCCGAGCTGTTCGGCTCGATCCGTGACGAGCTGGGCCGCCAGCGGGACGAGATCGAATTGATTGCCTCTGAAAACATCGTGTCCAGAGCGGTACTTGAAGCACAAGGGTCGGTGATGACCAACAAATACGCCGAAGGTTATCCGGGCCGGCGCTACTATGGCGGCTGTCAGTTCGTGGACGTGGCCGAAAACCTCGCCATCGAGCGGGCCAAACAGCTGTTTGGCTGCGGCTTTGCCAATGTGCAGCCGAATTCGGGCAGCCAGGCCAA
>CAZITF010000075.1:0-11448 GCA_964542095.1 uncultured Rhodobacterales bacterium | reverse complement strand
TGACGCCTTCGCAGACGGGCAGAGGTTCCGCGTGCTCTGCATCGTAGATGATTGCCACCCGCGAAGCCTTGGCAACTGTCGTGGATCGCTCAAGTGGGGCTGCTCAGCTCAATCAAGCTGACGACATAGAAATAGATCTGTTCGTCGCCGCTAATCCAGAGTGAGACATTCCACAGGTGCCAGTTTGGGTGACCATTATATGGCCGGTAGTCCCAGTTAGTTGTCTTCGGTTTCATTGTCTGTCCTTCCATATTAAGGGGTGGACAGGGGATTTGGGTTTGTTCAACGAAGCCAAAAAAAATTATGAGCGGTTTCTCCGCTAGAATGTGCTATGTGTCCCCGCCGCCTACTACCCGGAGGCCGCGTTTGTAAGTATCAGCCCAGCCGAGAGGTGGAAGAATCCCGGAATAGTTGAAGTCGATCCTGTCAACATATTCCTTTAAACTGGGCATCGTTTCACCTGCCCGAAAATAATTTTTTTGTGGGTAACATCGGTTTGGTCATGGCCCATAAGGCCTTTCCGAACATGATCGGGCACGCGTGCCCGCGTCAGCCGAGTCAAGAAGTCTGTTCGAAGTGCGTGAAAATCCAATCCCGGCTCTTTGATGCCACGACTGACAAGATAGTAACCGAAGTTCTTGCTCAATGTGCCGCTCAAGGTGCCCTTACTCTTTGAGCGGTTGATGTTGGGGAAGAGACGGTTCATTTTTTGCGAGCGGCGATACGCGACAAGTTTCAAGAGACCAAGGTCTATCAATGCGCGGTGAAGTGGAACGCGCCGCAAAGCATTTACCGACTTGAGCGATTGGGTTCCCAAGCTGTTCTGGACAGCCAGAAAATGGACGCCTTCATCGGTGCCAAAGTCATCCAGACGCATTGAGCAGGGAAACGCTTCTGGCCTGGCCAGCGCAGTCGACAATAGCCGATGTCGTCAACACAACCGTGCGAAGCGTTCGCGCTGGAATGAAACGGCTCGAAGTGCGCGGGCACATTACATGCGTCAGCATCTATCGTGGCGGGCGTCAATGGAACCGATACCGGATCGTGTTGAAGGATGAGGCCGTGACCGAAGCGATTTACCAGAGCGGATCAGATGAACCGGTCTCCCCGGATCATTCGAACCGGGGTGACCGGATGAAGCATACCGGCGTGCCCGGAACGGTGCATCCTGTCACACCGGCACGCATCGACCGGGGAACACCTGAAAAAACACCTGAAAGAACACACTTGGGACAGGGCGCGCCCACCGATGATTTGGATGATCATCGAGGGCCGCGCGCATCGCCCGACGCAGTAAAAGAAATCCTGCGCAAAGCCTACGGAGAAAAATGCGTGACTGAGACAGGTCACGTGCATCGAAGCGGTGCCTTTGATGGCAAGACCTAGGGATTACGCTGAGAAGACGCATGTGTTGCCCCGCGCATACTCTTGCTTGCACGTCTACGGGGGCCGTGAGCAATATGGTTTCAATGACGCGAATCCGCCCCAGACGGGGAGCGATAGCAGGAGGGGCGAGCCGTGCCGACATTGAACTGGATCGGAAAAGATGCGGTAGAGCATCACCACGCCGAGGTGCCGTATCGGCTTGTCCATTGCGACGGTGAGCTGTCCGCCGGTGATCCTGACGCGGGCAACCTTCTGGTTCAGGGTGACAACTTGGAGGCCTTGAAGGCCTTGCTGCCGTATTACGGCGGGCAGGTGAAATGTATCTACATCGACCCGCCTTATAACACCGGCAACGAAGGTTGGGTGTATAACGACAATGTCGCCTCACCCGAGATCAAAGCGTGGCTTGGCAAAGTTGTTGGCAAAGAAGCGGAAGACCTATCACGCCATGATAAATGGCTCTGTATGATGTACCCGCGCCTGCGGCTACTGCGAGATTTCTTGTCCAACGATGGCATCTTTTTTGCGTCTTGTGATGAAAACGAATTTCACTCATTCCGCATGCTGCTAGACTCCGTTTTCGGCTCCCAGAATTATGCAACGACCCTTGTTTGGAATACCGAAGGTAACACTGATAACCAATTTCAGTTTAAGGTGAATCATGAGTATATTCTTGTATATTTTGCTGACCAGCGGTTCAAAAAGTTTGCTGTTGGCAATGTAATTGATCCAAATACACCCGAGGACAGCAACCTCAGGGCTGGTTTCGCAGATAACAACATCACAAAGAATGGTGTGAAGAACCCACCAAGCATAATAAATTTACCTATTGGGTTTCCCGCAAATATGGCGGAGTTGCGGCTTGATGCGGAACAGGTAGACGAGCATTTCTTCGAAACCACACGTTCCGAGGCAGTGATCAGCAAATCAGTTCAAGATAAGTATGGGATTTCGCAAATCCCAGTTCGCCTTGAAGACATGGTGATTGAGAACGGTGAATTGGTAAGGTCATGTAGCTTGTATTCAGGCTGGGCAAATGCTCGGAAGTTGATGGCTTTCATCGAAAACGATTGCCAACCGATAAAGGAAGGAGAGGACGAGATCCGTTTCTATCTGAACCGAAACGGATGCGTTCGATACAGAAAAACTAGGGAATCAGCCCGCAATATTTTGTCTGTGCTTCGTAATCTCGGCACGACAGAGCGAAGCCGAACCTATTTGAGCAAGATGGGTATCGAATTTGACTATCCAAAGCCTGTCGAACTTATCAAGTATCTGTTGGAGATTGGCGCTTTCCCAGATGACGCAATAGTTATGGATACCTTTGCGGGTTCGGGCACGACCGGCGAAGCAGTGCTTTCGCTGAACGCAAAAGATGGCAAGAACAGGAATTTCATATTGGTCGAGATGGACGAGAGTTCTGCCAGCACACGCACTTCGTCTCGTCTGTCGAATGTGATTTCTGGGTATTCATTTCAAGAAACAAACGGAAAAATGGTAGACGTGCCGCCGCTTGGCGGTGGCTTCCGCTACTGCCATCTTGGCGTGCCGCTCTTCAATGAGTTCGGCGACATCGACACCGCCGTGACCTTCCCTGATCTGGCAGCACACATCTTCTTTGCGGAAACCGGATCGCCCATCCCATCCAAGGCCAGTGGCAATTCGCCCTATCTTGGCAAGCATGGCGACAAGGCGGTTTACCTCTTGTTTGCTCCGGGGCTGGAAGGGACGCCCAGAGAGGCGCAAGGCAATGTCCTGACGCGCTGACGGCGCTTCCTGCGCCTCCTGACGGCTTTGAGGGCGCGCGCGTGGTCTATGCCGAGGGCACAACCGTCTCACCCGACCGCCTGAAAGCCGAAGGCGTTGTGTTCAAGCAAATCCCCTATCAGATTGAGGGGGCCTGATATGGCCGCGACCAATTTTGAGCTGAAAGAATATCAGCGCATATCGCTTGATCGGCTCACGGACTATCTGCGCGACACTTCGGCGATGGGGGCCAATATGGCCTTTTACAAAGCCACCAATATGCCGTTCAAGAACGCTCCCGCCGTGGTCGAGGGCACGCCCTATGTATGCCTGCGCGTCCCGACCGGCGGCGGCAAGACAATGCTGGCCGCGTATTCCGTGGGCATCGCCGCGCGCGAATATCTGACGACTTCGAACACGATGGTTTTGTGGCTGGTGCCGTCCACTGCCATCCTTGACCAGACGATTGACGCCTTGAAGACCGAGGGGCACCCGTATCGCGCGGCACTAGCCAAGGACTTCAACCGCAATTTCACGGTGATGACCAAGGCCGAGGCTTTGGCCATGTCGCGCGCCGACGCGACCGGCGGGGCAGTGGTGATCGTGTCCACCATTCAATCCTTCCGCCGCGAGGATGACAGCGGCAGGGAGAACCCCGAGGGCTTGAAGGTCTATGACGACGCGGGCGCGTTGATGGACCAATTCGCCAGCCTGACCGAGGAGCAGAAAGCGCCGCTGGAAAAGGTCGAAGGCACCGAGCGCCCCATTGCGTCGCTGGCCAATCTGTTGCGCCTTCACCGTCCCATGGTGATTGTTGACGAGGCCCACAACAGCCGCAGTGATCTGTCCTTCCGCACGCTGGCGCGGTTCAGCCCGTCGCTTATTCTTGAGCTGACCGCTACGCCGCAGACCGAACACAACCCGGCCCGCGACAAGCACGCCTCGAACATTCTCTATTCTGTTTCCGCCGCCGAGCTGAAAGCGGAAGAGATGATCAAGATGCCTATTCGCCTGACGACGGATGGCGAGTGGACCAAGACCGTGGGTGCTGCGCTGGACAGCCAACGGATGCTGGAAGAGGCCGCGAAGGCCGAAGAGGGCGAGACCGGCGAGTATATCCGCCCGATCATCCTGTTTCAGGCGCAGAGTGCGGCCAAGGCCGACCCGACCCGCCTGACGTGGGAGACGATTGAAAAGCACTTGGTAGACGACCAGCGCATCCCGAAGGACCAGATTGCCGTTCATACAGGGCCGCGCAAAGACCTTGATGCCATTCCCGACATCACAGACCCCAAATGCCCGGTGCGCTACATCATCACCGTATCAAAGCTGAAAGAGGGCTGGGATTGCCCCTTTGCCTATGTGCTTTGTTCGGTGGCCGATCAAGTGTCACCCGTCGCGGTGGAGCAAATTCTGGGCCGCATTCTGCGGATGCCAAAGGCCAAGCTGAAACGCCGTGACGCGCTCAACCAGTCATACGCGTATATTGTTTCACGCAGCTTTGACACGACCGCCCAGCAGCTCAGAACGGGCCTTGTGGAAGGTGCTGGCTTCAACCGGCTGGAAGCCGACCAAATCATCGCCCCGCAGCACGACATGGGCTTTTCGGAGGCCGCTGACGCATACCAGCACGAGTCCGACCCGTTGCCAGAAGACACGACGCCGCCCGAGACGATCACCGCCGCGATTGCGAAGCTGCCCCCGTCCGTGAAGTCGCGGGTTTCGTTCAACCCCGAGACGCGCACGATCTCTTACAAAGGCCCGATGACCCGCGAGAGCAGCAACATGCTTCACCTTGGCTTGGCGTCGGTTCCGCAGGTGGGTAAGACCATAGACCGCCTGTATGCGAAGACCAACAATTTTCAGACCAGCGCAGCAGATGACGAAGACAAGCCGCCGTTCATCGTGCCATTGCTTGGATTCCGCAAGCAGGGCGAGCTTCAACTTTTTTCGCAAGAGCATTTCCTCGACCTGCCGTGGCGGCTGGACGAGTGCGACGTAAACGACATAAAGAACCGGTTCCGCGTGGCAGATACCTGCCGAACTGGAACTATCAATGTCAGCGACAAGGGCCAGGTTGAAATCAACTTTGTGAAACAGCTTCAAGGACAGTTGGCCGGTGTCGTCAGGGAACCGACGTGGACCCTTCCGCGCCTTGCCAATTGGCTCGATGCCGGAATCGTTCATCCCGACATCACCAAGCCAAGTGCGATAGTATTCATTTCTAAGGCCATAGAGGCACTGATCGCTTCCGGGGTTGAGTTGGATGTGCTTGCCCGCAACAAGTACGATTTGCGAAAGGTGATGGCTCATTTCATCAAGGAACTGCGCGGTGAACGCGAGACAAACCAATACAGCGCCTTGTTCGCTGCGAACGCAGACGACTTCGCAACCAGCGCCGATCATTCCGTCATTTTTGACGAGCAGACCTACGCGCCCAACCAGCCCTATTCTGGAGCAACCAAATTCAACAAGCACTACACTCATCTTGTTGGAGACCTTGCCAGCATGGGCGAGGAGTTTGACTGCGCTGCCTATTTGGACCGGCACCCGAAAGTCCGTTATTGGATTCGGAATATCGAACGCAGGAAGTCGTCCTTTTGGCTCCAGCTTCCGAACGCCAAGTTCTACCCTGACTTTGTCGCGATGCTGAATGACGGGCGTATCCTTGTTGTCGAATACAAGGGTGGGCATCTCTACGATGGGGAGACCGACAAACGGCATATCGGGAGTGTTTGGGCTGACGCCAGTGGTGGTCAGTGTCTTTTCTGTATGCCTACGGAACGCGACTTTGGCGTCGTTGACCGCATAATTGAACAACCCTGAGATGTGAGGGCAAGTTTGCTCGGCCACAGGTTTCATCTTCTCCCATTTCCTTCAAGAGCCTCGGACCTAAATATACTGTATGAAATTCAAGCGTTTACTGGAAAAACTCTCTGACCCATCAAGCCGCAATGTAATTCCTCAAGGCATCATTGATGAAGGTCGAATTTTTTACCTAGGCGTCTTCGTGAACGAATACCACCTGCATGGCCGGGTGAGAGACGTTGTTGAAGGTTTGAAAGAACACGTTGGTCAACCGTTCGACCTTCATCCGTGGGTCTTCGTTTATGATATTTCGACATTCAATCAAGACGGAATAACTTCACCATTTACAGTAATGGGGGTCACTTGGCCTCAAAGTGATGGCTCAGCGGTTGTTAAGGATTTTGCAGTCTTACCGAAGGGCCTACGCTTAATGAATGAGTTCCTTTTTCGCCACACTCCAGACGGAACAAAGGTAACGGTCTTAGGCGCGGGCGGGGAGGACCGTGTAGCTGGGTCATTTTATCCTCCGGCGATCGCTATGCTAAACACTCGTGGTTGCAGCATTGATCTAAAACGTGCGCCACAAGTATTGAATAGTCGAAGAACTCGGCTTGGTAAGTGTCCCATTCCTGCTCACTATGACGTCAACGCTTCTGAGTACTTTACCGCACTCGGCGCAAATCAGAGCGCTGTCAACTGCGGTGACAGCCATGCCAGTCCCATTCCGCACCTGCGTCGAGCACACGAACGCATTCTAAAAAACGGAAAACGTATATGGATTCGCTCGGCATTGATCAATGTGAGAAGCGAAGGCGATATTGCGTTTGTTGAACGCCGGAAGTCCTACACACCCGGTGATCAGTTACGACATAGTCGTGCCTAGCCCATCAAATGGACAGCAAAGAAGCGCCCATTCATTCATGCTCGAACTGTGACCCTGCATACATGACGTATTCAAGCAGCAGCAAAACGAAGCGGTCACTTTGCTTACTGCATTTGCCATGAGCGCGGCGCGCAAACCATCCTATGTGATCTTTCAGCAACGGACCTTTGCTATTCATGCTGCTTCCGTAGTGCTTCCGCAAATCAATAGAGCACATCTTTCGTGACATTCGCAGACAGCAACATGTTGACAAGTAATGGAAAATTGGCTCCGGCGGTAGGGATCGAACCTACGACCAATTGATTAACAGTCAACTGCTCTACCGCTGAGCTACGCCGGAACGGTTCGCGCCGTATAGCAAGGCGGATTCGCGTCGTCCAGAGGGTTTGCCGACGCAAGGGTGAAAAAGTTTTCGCACCTTCAGGCGCGTTCGAATGTGGTGTCCACGGTCAAGGGTCCACTTGGTTGCACCTGGGATTTCCCATTCAGGTCAATGAGATGCGCAAGGACGTTGCGGGTTGCCGCAGGCAAAAGAACCGCCGGTGTATCGGTGTAGACCGCGCGCGCGATGGCGGCGGCGCTGGCGGGGCCCGCATCAAGGGCGGCCAGAATAGCGGCCTCGCGCGTGCGCCGGTGCGCGATCAGCCAGTCGAGCCGGCCGCGCGGGTCTGCAACCGCATCGCCATGGCCGGGATAGAACACCCGCCACTCCCGCGCCGCAAGCCGCGAGCAGGAGGCCATGAAATCGGTGAGGTCCCCATCGGGCGGCGAGACCAGCGAACTGGCCCAGCCCATCACGTGATCGCCGGTCAGGCAGGCGTCGTTCCAGCCGAGGCAGATGTGATTGCCCAGATGGCCGGGCGTATGGATCACCTCGAGCGTCCAGTCAGAGCCGGAAATCGTCTCGCCGTCGCTGACCCGCGCATCGGGGGCAAAGCCGTGATCGATTCCTTCGCCGCCGCCCTTCATACCCGCCGCCACAAGCTGTTCCATGACCGCGCTGCGCCCCGCGTCCGACCCGCCGAAGGCCAGAACCGGCGCGCCCGTCGCCTGCGCCAATGGCCGGGCAAGGGGGGAGTGATCGAGATGGCTGTGGGTGACGATGATGTGGCTGACCCGCTGACCGGGTTCAATGGTGGCAAGGATGGCCCTCAGGTGTGTTGCGCTGTCCGGGCCGGGGTCGATCACCGCCAGATTCTGCGTGCCCAGCAGATAGGTGTTGGTGCCCCGAAAGGTCATCGGTGAAGGATTGGGTGCCACGATCCGGCGCAGCCCAGGTTGCAGGGTCTCGGCCCTTCCGATTGCGGGGTCGAAACCGTCCATCGTCGTTGCCCTTCGTTGTTCCTTTAAGTCATCCACGCCGCGCGCTAGGTTGCGCCCATGTCGTTCCAATGGCTCAAACGTTACATGCCCCGAGGCATCTACGCCCGCGCTGCCCTGATCCTGATTCTGCCCGTCGTCTTCGTGCAACTGGTGGTTTCGGTGGTCTTTGTATCGGACCATTTCAGGGATGTCACATTGCAGATGACCAACACCACGGTGCGCGAAATACGCCTGGTTCTGTCCCGTATCGCGGGCGCGGACGCAAACGAAGATCTGGCCGCGCGGGCCGCTGATGTGATTGGCCCGCTGTCCATGACACTGGAACGGCTGGAACAAGGTGCGCTCGATGTGCAGGACCAGCGGAACTGGGATGATTTTTCCGGCAAGGTCATCATCGGATTCCTGCACGCGCAAGTGCCCGAAACGGCTGCGGTCGATCTGTCCAATGACCGGATTGTCCGGGTCATACTCGATACTGCGTCTGGCCCGGTCGCCTTGCAGTTCGACCGGCGCCGGGTGTCTGCCGCCACGCCCCACCAGCTGTTGGTGAACATGGTGTTTTTCGGCATCCTCATCACGATTGTCGCATTCATCTACATGCGCAACCAGTTGCGTCCGATCAAACGGCTGGCCCGCGCCGCCGAAGCCTTTGGACGGGGCCATTCGGTGCCTTACACCCCCGCCGGGGCGGCCGAGGTGCGCGCCGCTGGCACGGCCTTTGTCGACATGCGCAACCGGATCGAACGCCAGATCGAAACCCGCACCCTGATGCTGTCCGGTGTCAGCCACGATCTGCGCACACCGCTTACTCGTATGCGCCTCGCGTTGTCGATGCTGGAGGACGAGGACCGCATCCCGCTGGAACGCGACGTGGATGACATGCAACAGATGATCGACGCCTTTCTCAGCTTTGCCAAGGGCGACAGCGAGGGCGAGCCGCAACAGGTCGATCCCATCGCGCTGGCCCGCACCATCGTAGAGGATGCGCAACGCGGCGGACAGCCGGTGACGCTGGCCGAGGTCGAGGGCGAGGGCCTTGTAACCCTGCGCCCGCCCGCCATGCGCCGCGCGCTGGACAACCTGATCACGAACGCGGTGCGCTATGGCCAGCGGGCCGAGGTTTCGGTCCGCCTGAGTGACAAGTCCCTGCGCTTTCGCGTCGAGGACGCCGGGCCCGGAATTCCCGAAGACCAGCGCGCCGCAGCGCAACGCCCGTTTGTTCGCCTTGATCCGGCACGCAACCAGAACACAGGGTCCGGAGTCGGCCTGGGGCTTGCGATTGCCACCGATATTGCCCGCTCTCATGGTGGCGTCTTGCGTCTTGGGCGCAGCGAAAAGCTGGGCGGGCTGCGTGCCGATATCGTGATCGCCCGCTAGAATTGTGCCGCCACGGCACGCTTGTTCCTGCGTCACCGCGTCCCGTACCCTGGTCCGGATATTTGCAAGGAGCCCACCGCATGACCCCGTTCGACATGATCAAGGACCATATGGAGAAATCCATTCCCTTTGCCGCCCATGTGGGCATCGAACTGCTCGAGATCGGCGACGGGGTGGCCACGGCGGCGCTGGATCAGCGCACCGAGACCAGCAACCACATCGCCACGCAACATGCCGGTGCGATGTTCACGCTGGGTGAGGCCGCATCGGGCGGGGCTTTGGGCGGGGCATTGGCCCCCGTGTTGTTGCAAGTGCGCCCCGTCGCGGCGGGTGCCCAGATCAAATACGTCAAGATCGCCAGGGGCCGTCTGACCGCGACTGCCCGCACCAGCGCGCCTGGCGCTGAATTGCTGGCCACGCTGAAAGAGGTGGGCAAGGTCGCCTTTTCGATAGATGTTGATATTCGCGATGCGGACGGCGACACGGTGGTCGCCATGAGCGTCGACTGGCACGTAAAGAAAGCCGGGTAGGGCACGTGGCCCCCGCGCACACAGCCGGGTGCCTGTGCGGCGACATCCGCCTGAGCGCCAGAGGCGTGCCCAATAGGGTAGCTGTTTGCCATTGTCTGGACTGCCGCAAACATCATTGAGCCGCGTTCCATGCCGCCGCCGTTCATCCCCGCAGTGCAGACCAGGTCGAAGTGCCTCAATGCCTTTGCACCGCCCCATGAGCTGTGGTGCACCCGCCGCGCGCCTTGGTTGCCGCTCTTTGGGGGACGCACATGTTGCAACCGGGGGCGCGACGACATCTGGGCGGTGTATGGTAGGCCCGGCAGGACTTGAACCCGCAACCAAAGCGTTATGAGCGCTCTGCTCTAACCAATTGAGCTACAGGCCCGCCATGAATGCTTGGCTAGCCAGAGGGCGCGCAAAGGTCAAGCGGTTGACGCGGTTGCGCTGTTCTGACCCAGACGTTAGGGCCAGACAGGTCAGACAGGCGGGATAAATACAAGACGAACACGCACATTCTGACGCGCTTTGCCGTCGTCACCGGCATCACCATGGCTGCCCTGATCGCTGTTAACTTCGTTTTGAACGCCTATTTCGCCTACGACGCGGGCGCGGGTCTGGGGCTGGTTTCAATGATCGTTCCCGCAATGGACGCTGGCGCAAACCATGTCCGCAAGACAAGCCATTTGATTGAAAAGCCCCGCATGTGGCGGTTGGCGGCGTTTTTCGCGCTGATCAACCTCGGGATGGGCATGGTGTGGATGACTGGGCGCGTTGCAGCTTACGACGTGAACCTTGCATCCATCTACATGCAGCAGATCGGATTTGGTGCGGTGCTTGGCATCATGGTTTTCTTCATCGGCCTTTACCTTCTCGCCGGTCGATTTTTCCTCGGGCTTGCGGCGCGTCAGGAACTCAAACGGCAGGAAAAACAGCGCCGCTGAACGGGGGCCATGGACGACGCGCGGGCCTCTTGGTAGGGGAGGCGCAATCCCAAGACGGAGCATCACATGGCCGATCCCAAGAAGAACGCAATGACCTACGCACAAGCGGGCGTGGATATCGACGCAGGCAACGCGCTGGTTGAACGGATCAAGCCTGCGGCGGCGGCCACCAAGCGGTCGGGCGTGGCCTCGGGCCTTGGCGGGTTTGGCGGCTTGTTCGACCTCAAGGCCGCAGGGTTCACCGACCCGGTGCTGGTCGCGGCCACCGATGGCGTGGGCACCAAGCTGCGCATCGCCATCGACACCGGCAACGTGGACGGCGTGGGTGTGGACCTCGTTGCGATGTGCGTCAACGATCTGGTCTGTCAGGGGGCCGAGCCCTTGTTTTTCCTCGACTATTTCGCCACCGGCAAGCTGGAGCTGGATCAGGCGGCGCGCATCATCGAAGGGATCGCGCGCGGATGTTCCGCCT
>CAZITF010000074.1:0-11509 GCA_964542095.1 uncultured Rhodobacterales bacterium | reverse complement strand
CGGGACTGGTCGGCTTGGACAGGATGGTCTTGCCAAAGGCCAGCACCTGATCGCATCCGATGACCATGGCGCCGGGATGCTTGTCCGCGATCTTGCGGGCTTTCATTTCCGCCAGAGTATCGGCAATATCGCGGGGCGGTGCATCTTCGGCCAGCAGGGCATCCTTGATGGCCGCTTCGTCGATGCGGGCAACGTCAACCCTGAATTCGAGGCCCGCATTGCGCAAAAGTTGCGCCCTGATCTGCGACCCGGATGCCAGGACAAGCTTTGAATTCATGTGGGTAACCCTGTGTGAAATCTGCGTTTAAAACCGGGACGGCATGTGCAGGAACGGGCGAAATTCGACGAACATCGCGATCCTGACCTTTTTCGACCTCGTTCACCTTCCATTAACCCATAGGGGACAAGGAAAACCACCGTTCTGTGAACAACAAATTCCATACATGTTTATCCACAAAAAGACACAGGGCCATGGATAGGGTGAATCCATTTAAGATATTGTTTTTAAGATATAAAATTACTTTTCCAAAGGGCAGCGCCTGAAAGGCATCCATTATATCTACACCGGGGATAACCCGTGCCATAAGTCGTTAATCCACAGAAATCCCGATCCCTACCTCATCATCATCTTCTTTTTAATTCTTTATTTATTTATAGGTGGCGCGGCAAAGAAGGAGCGCGAGATGACCGATCTGCTGGCCAGTCTGTACCCATGGATCAAGGCGCTCCATATCATGTCCGTCATCGCCTGGATGGCCGCGTTGTTCTATCTGCCCCGGCTTTACGTCTATCACGCAGAACAGGTTGGTCTGAGCGGTGACACGCATGTGCTTTTCCAGACCATGGAATACAAACTGCTCAAGGTGATCATGACCCCGGCCATGATCGCGACCTGGCTGTTCGGTATCGCACTGGCTCTCGTTCCCGGTGTGGTCGATTGGGGCGCGGTCTGGCCCTGGACCAAGCTGGTCGGCATTCTGGCCATGTCCGGCTTTCACGGCTGGCTCGGCGCGCAGCGGCGGGCCTTTGTCTCCGGCGGACCGGTCAGGACCGGGCGGCAGTACCGGATGATGAACGAAGTGCCGACGCTGTTGATGGCGCTGATCGTTCTGTCCGTGGTGGTCAAATTCTGACCCGGTTGACTCGGCTCGCGCCGCGCCCTATTTGCAGGATTGCACCCCGTCCGGGGACCGCACGCAGCTTTCATATCCAAACGGACGCGCCACGCTTGTTCTCAGGCGGGCCACGCATATTCCCATGACACCCGACGAACCCACCGAAGTCCTCGCGCTTGCCGAACTCAAGGCGCAGACCCCCAAGAATCTTCTGGCAATGGCCGAAGAACTGGAAATCGAAAACGCCTCGACCATGCGCAAGGGCGAGATGATGTTCCAGATCCTGCGCGAACGCGCCGACGAGGGATGGGAAGTCTACGGCGATGGCGTTCTCGAAGTGCTCCAGGACGGGTTCGGTTTCCTGCGCTCGCCCGAGGCGAACTATCTGCCCGGTCCCGATGACATCTATGTCTCGCCCGACATGATCCGCCAGTATTCGCTGCGCACCGGGGACACGATTGACGGGATGATCAAGGCGCCGGATGACACCGAGCGGTATTTCGCGCTGACCAGCGTGACCAGCATCAATTTCGAAGAACCCGAAAAGGCCAAGCACAAGATCGCATTCGACAACCTGACGCCGCTTTACCCGGACGAGCGTCTGACCATGGAAACCAGCGACCCCGCGACCAAGGACCGTTCGGCCCGGATCATCGATCTCGTGGCACCGATTGGCAAAGGACAACGTTCGCTGATTGTCGCGCCGCCACGGACGGGTAAGACCGTTCTGCTCCAGAACATCGCCTCCAGCATCGAAAAGAACCATCCGGAATGTTACCTGATCGTCCTGTTGATCGACGAACGGCCCGAAGAGGTCACGGACATGCAGCGTTCGGTCAAGGGCGAGGTGGTCAGTTCGACCTTTGACGAACCCGCGACGCGCCACGTGGCCGTGTCCGAAATGGTCATCGAAAAAGCCAAACGGCTGGTTGAACACAAACGAGATGTTGTGATTCTTTTGGATTCTATCACCAGACTTGGTAGGGCATTCAACACTGTGGTGCCATCCTCGGGTAAGGTGCTTACAGGTGGTGTCGATGCCAACGCCTTGCAGCGGCCCAAGCGTTTCTTTGGCGCGGCGCGGAACATCGAGGAAGGTGGATCGCTCACCATTATCGCGACCGCTTTGATCGACACGGGCAGCCGGATGGACGAAGTGATCTTTGAAGAATTCAAAGGCACGGGTAACTCCGAAATCGTGCTGGATCGCAAGATCGCGGACAAACGCGTGTTCCCCGCCATCGACATTCTCAAATCCGGCACCCGGAAAGAAGAACTGCTGGTGGACAAGATCGACCTTGCGAAGACGTTCGTCCTGCGCCGCATTCTCAACCCGATGGGCACGGACGCGATCGAGTTCCTGATTTCCAAATTGAAACAGACAAAGACCAACGAAGAATTCTTCGACTCCATGAACACCTAACGCATCCGCCGAGGGCATTTGAATGGATACGATCTTTGCCCTGGCGACGGCGCAGGGGCGTGCCGGCGTGGCCGTCATCCGAATATCGGGGCCGCAGGCGTTTGACTGCGCAACGGCGCTGTGCAGCACCTTGCCGAAACCACGCCAGGCTGGCGTTCGGGCTTTGCTGGATGGCGACGGAAGCTTGCTGGATCAGGCGCTGGTCCTGGCTTTTCAGGGGCCGCACAGTTTTACCGGTGAGGATGTCGTCGAATTGCACCTGCACGGCAGCATCGCCGTTGTCGGGGCCGTATTGCGGCGTCTTGGCGAAGGGATTGCGCGGCTGGCGGAGCCCGGAGAATTCACGCGCCGTGCCCTGGAAAACGACAAGATGGACCTCGCGCAGGTCGAAGGGCTTGGCGACCTGATCGCCTCCGAAACCGAAGGGCAACGCCGTCAGGCACAACGCATTTTTGAAGGCGCCCTTGGTGAACGGATCGAGGCGTGGCGCTCCGATCTGATCCGCGCCGCGGCCCTGATCGAAGTCACCATCGATTTTGCAGATGAAGACGTGCCCGTGGACGTCAGCCCCGAAGTGCGGTCCTTGCTGCAATCCGTCCGCGCCGACGTGGAAAAGGAGCTGAACGGCTTTGCCGCTGCCGAGCGGATCCGCACCGGTTTCGAGGTTGCAATCATTGGTCCGCCGAACGCCGGAAAGTCCACCTTGCTGAACGCTCTTGCCAAACGCGACGCGGCCATCACCTCCGAACGGGCGGGTACAACCCGCGATGTGATCGAAGTGCGGATGGACCTTGACGGCTATGCCGTGACGCTGCTGGATACCGCTGGCCTGCGCGACGGTGCCGACGAGATCGAAGCCACAGGTATTGAACGCGCGATGTCTCGGGCGCATGCGGCTGACCTCAGGATTTTCCTGAAAGAGCCGGACGAGATTGTGCGTGTTCCCTTTCAGGACGGCGATATTCAAATGGCGCCCAAGGCAGACGTGCGCAGCGACGATGCTCCTGCCGTGTCGGGAAAGTCGGGGCAGGGGATTCCGGAATTGATTTCGGCGGTATCCCAGGCGCTGTCCGCCAAGACCGCGACAGCGGGACTTGTCACGCACGCCCGTCATCGCGATGCGATGCAGGCCTCTCTGGTGGCGCTCGATGTTGCGATGGAGCGTATTGGCCATGGGCCGGATCATTATGATATCGCTGCGGAGGAGATCAGAACCTCGATTCGATCTCTGGAGTCTTTGGTCGGACGTATCGGGGTTGAAAACCTGCTGGACGAGATATTTTCGAGCTTTTGCCTCGGGAAGTGATGGGAGTGTTTCACGTGAAACAATTTGATGTCCTCGTTGTCGGAGGCGGCCACGCCGGGTGCGAAGCCGCCCACGCCGCAGCGCGCAGTGGAGCCGCGACAGCCCTTGTCACGATGAAGAAAAGCGACATCGGCATCATGTCCTGCAACCCGGCGATCGGCGGGCTTGGCAAGGGGCACCTTGTACGAGAGATCGACGCAATGGACGGAGTCATGGCCAAAGTTGCGGATGCGGCTGGAATCCAGTTCCGCCTGCTGAACCGTCGCAAAGGTCCTGCGGTGCAAGGCCCGCGCGCACAATCGGACCGGCGCGTGTACCAGCGCGAGATGTTGCGCCAGATGGAAACGGTGTCAGGGCTGTCGATCATCGAGGGCGAAGTGGTCGATTTCCTCGTGACCCGGAATGCTGTGTCCGGGGTCACTCTTGCGGATGGATCCGAAATCCGCTCGAAAACCGTCGTGCTCACCTCTGGCACCTTCCTGCGTGGGCTGATCCATATCGGGGATGTGTCCTATGCCGGCGGGCGGATGGGGGACAAGGAATCGTCGCTTCTCGCAAAACGCATGGAAAGCTTTGACCTTCCCCTGGGGCGGCTGAAAACCGGAACACCGCCGCGACTGGATGGGCGCACCATCGCATGGGACCAATTGGAGCGGCAGGACGGGGACGACGACCCGACGCTCTTTTCCTTTTTGTCCAGGCCCCCTTCGCTTCGACAGGTCGCGTGCGGCGTGACGCACACCAATGCGCGCACCCATGACATTATCCGGGAAAACCTGGGAAAATCAGCGATGTATGGCGGCCATATCGACGGAACAGGCCCGCGTTACTGCCCGTCCATCGAGGACAAGATTGTGCGGTTCGGCGACAAGGACTCGCATCAGATATTCCTTGAGCCGGAAGGGCTGGATGTGGATACGGTTTATCCGAATGGGGTCTCCACCTCTCTGCCGGAAGATGTTCAGCTGGCCTACATCCGCTCAATCGTCGGGTTGGAAGAGGCGGTGATCCTGCAGCCGGGATATGCTATCGAGTATGATTTTGTCGATCCCTGTGTGCTGGACGCCGATCTGTCGCTGCGCGCCGTGCCGGGGTTGTACCTCGCGGGGCAAATCAACGGCACAACCGGGTACGAGGAGGCCGCGGCCCAAGGGCTCGTCGCGGGCCTGAACGCAGCACGTGCGGCCAAAGATGCGGCGCCGGTGCATTTTCGGCGCGACCAAAGCTATATCGGCGTCATGATCGACGACCTCACAACCCGTGGGGTGACCGAGCCCTATCGCATGTTCACGTCGCGCGCCGAATATCGGCTGTCCCTGCGCGCTGACAATGCGGATCAGCGGCTGACTCCACTTGGGATCGAGTTGGGATGTGTTGGCGCTGCGCGCACCGCGCATTTCGAAGACAAAATGGACAAGCTTGAAGCTGGCCGCGCTCTGATGACGGCGCAAAGCTATACGCCAAAACAGATCGCGTCGTTCGGCATTAAGATCAATCAGGACGGCACGCGGCGGACCCCGTATCAGCTGCTTGCCTTCCCGGACGTGTCACTGAAGGATGTCGAGCGCCTGGCGCCAGATCTGGCCGCGCTGGATCCGGAGGTGGGACTGCAGATCTCGCGGGAGGCGCTCTATGCAAATTACATCGAACGCCAGAAGCAGGACGTGGAACGGCTCCGCAAGGATGAATCCTATGCCATTCCGGCCGATTTTTCCTATGCCGAGATCACAGGGCTGTCTGCGGAACTGACCGCCAAGCTTGAGCGCGTGCGGCCTGCTGATCTGGCGCAGGCGGCGCGGATCGATGGCATGACGCCCGCGGCGCTGGCTTTGCTGCTGGGGCGTATCCGCTATCTTGAAAAGAAACAGGCGTGATGCGGGTTCCGGACTGGTATGCCGCCAATGTTTCACGTGAAACATTGGAAAAGCTGGACGCTTATGCCGCCCTGTTGCGCAAGTGGACGTCGAAAATCAATTTGGTTTCAAAGGCCTCGGAGAACGATCTGGATGCCCGGCACATCTGGGATTCTGCGCAAATCTACACCAGAACCTGCGACAGCTGGCTGGATCTGGGCAGCGGAGGTGGTTTGCCGGGCGTGGTTGTTGCCATTCTGGCGCAAGGTGACGGGCAAGATATGCCGATGACCTTGGTCGAAAGCGATCAGCGCAAGGCAACCTTTCTGCGGACCTGCGCGCGGGAGTTGGAAGTGCCATTCAGCGTGCTTGCCGAACGTGTTGAAGCGGTTGAGCCGCAATCAGCCAAGATCATTTCCGCGCGCGCCCTTGCCAGTCTGGATACGCTGTTGGGATTGGCCGTGCCGCATTTGGCCGCGCATGGCCAGTGCGTTTTCATGAAAGGCGCGGCATGGGAGAGTGAAGTAATCGAGGCGGAGCGAAACTGGCGGTTTTCTTGTGACGCGACACCCAGTAGAACAAATCCGGAGGCAGCAATTTTGCGAATAAAGGGAATCGAGCGTGTCTGAACTCTTTCAAAACACACGACCGAAAATCATTTCTGTTGCCAACCAGAAAGGTGGCGTCGGCAAGACGACAACCACGATCAATCTTGCCGCGGCCCTGGTGGAATTGAACTATCGTGTTCTGGTGATCGACCTCGATCCGCAGGGCAACGCCTCGACCGGTCTGGGGATCGAGATGGAAGATCGCGAGTTCACGACCTATGAGCTGCTGCTTGAAGATGTCGACCTGAATGACGTCATTCTACAAACGGACATCGAAAACCTGATGATCGTGCCCGCGACTGTCGATCTGAGCTCGGCTGATATCGAGCTGATTTCCAACGAAAAGCGTAGTTTCCTGCTGCATGACGCCCTGCGCCAGCCGCAGATGGAACGGTTTGATTTCGATTATATCCTGATCGACTGCCCGCCATCGCTGAACCTGCTGACGGTGAACGCGATGATTGCATCGCATTCCGTGCTGGTGCCGCTGCAAAGCGAGTTCTTTGCGCTTGAGGGGCTGTCGCAGCTGATGCTGACCATTCGGGAGGTGCGTCACACAGGCAATCCGAATTTGCGGATCGAAGGTGTTGTCATGACGATGCATGATGCGCGCAACAACCTGTCGCAACAGGTCGAACAGGACGCGCGCGACAATCTGGGCGATCTGGTGTTCAAGACGCGCATTCCGCGCAATGTGCGGGTCAGCGAAGCGCCATCTTTTGCGATGCCCGTGTTGTCATATGACAGCGCGTCGAAAGGTGCGGTTGCATATCGCGATCTGGCGAAAGAACTGGTGAGACATGGCATGAAAGTGGGGGCATAGGGCATGGTGGGTGACAAGAAACGGGGGTTGGGGCGCGGATTGTCGGCCCTGATGGCGGATGTGTCTGAACCGGTTGACGACGATGCGTCGCAGGCGCGTGGCGATCAGCAGGTCCCGATCGAGCGTATTCACCCGAACCCGAATCAACCGCGCAAACGATTTGAATCGGCGCCGCTGGACGACCTGGTTGCATCGATCAAGGAAAAGGGCGTGTTGCAGCCGCTGATCGTGCGCCCGTCCGGAGATGGCTATGAAATCGTGGCGGGAGAGCGGCGGTGGCGCGCGGCGCAGCAGGCGCAGTTGCACAGCCTGCCGGTGCTGATCCGCGATTTCTCCGACACCGAAGTGCTGGAAGTCGCCATTATCGAAAATATCCAGCGCGCCGACCTGAACCCGATCGAAGAGGCAGCAGGCTATCGCCAGTTGATGGACCGGTTTGGCCACACGCAGGAAAAGATGGCCGAGGCACTGGGCAAAAGCCGGAGCCATATCGCAAACCTGTTACGGCTGCTGAACCTGCCGGAGTCGATCCAGAAATACATTTCTGACGGCTCGCTGAGTGCGGGTCACGCGCGTGCGCTGATCACGGCGCAGGACCCGGAGAGCCTTGCCAAGAAGGTGATTGCGGGAGATTTGTCCGTTCGCGCGACAGAGGCGTTGGTCAAGAAGGCGAATGCACCGGTTGTGTTTTATGGAGAGTCCGTGGGCAAACGGCCCGGTGCGAACGAGAAGGATGCGGATACGCGCGCGCTTGAGGCGGATCTGTCTGCCGCGACGGGCGTCAAGGTGACACTGACCCACAAGCCGGACGGCGAGTCCGGACAGTTGACGCTGCAATATGACACGCTGGAGCAGCTGGACGATCTGTGCCGCCGGTTGAGTGGAAGCTAGTCGTCCAGAAGCCTGCGCAGCACCGCATTCAACAGGCTAAACCCTTGATTTGTAACGGATAATCTGTGATCCGTTGCATTCACCAGCCCCAAATCCACCAATTCCGTCACGCGCGCGGCCTGCAAGGGGCGTCCGGACAGGGTTTGATAGCGCGCCGGGTCGATGCCGTCGGTGAGGCGCAGGCCCATCATCAGGAATTCGACGGCCTGATCGTCACCGGACAGCGGTTCATCGGTCTGGCGATTTATCCCTTTGAGCCATGCGCCGGGCATGCGGGTTTGTTCGGTTGCGATCCGGGAGCCGTCCACGGTGACGCGCCCGTGGGCGCCGGGGCCGATGCCGATATAGTCGCCATAGCGCCAGTAGACCTTGTTGTGTCGCGATTCGGATCCGTATGTCGCGTGGTTGGACACTTCGTAGCGCGGCATGTCGTGATCCGCGCAGATGTCCTGCGTGAGGGCATACATGTCCGCGGAGAGGTCGTCGTCGGGCAGGCCGTTCAGCTTGCCGAGTTTGTAGCGGTCGCCGAAGACCGTGCCCGCCTCGATTGTCAGTTGATAGAGAGAAATGTGATCGAGCCCGAGTTGCAGCGCCTGGGTCAACTCGGCCTGCCATGCGCTCAGGGACTGGTCTTGTCGCCCGTACATCAGATCGAAGCTGACCCTGTCAAAGGTCTTGCGCGCGATGTCGAAGGCCGCGAGTCCCTCGGACGCGCTGTGCATGCGACCGAGTTTCCGCAGGTCGGGATCGTTCAGCGCCTGAATGCCCATGGAAACGCGATTGACCCCGGCGGCGCGGAAATCGGCGAACTTGCCCGCCTCGACGGAGGTCGGGTTGGCTTCGAGCGTCACTTCCAGATCGTTGGCGGTGGGCCACGTTCGATGAACCGTTTCGAGAATCGCGCCAACGGTTTCGGGTGCCATCAGGCTGGGTGTGCCGCCGCCGAAAAAGACGGAATGCAGCACGCGGCCCGGTGTGCGCTGGCCCGCGCGTTCGATTTCGGACACAAAGGCATGGCGCCAAGCGTCATGATCGACCGAGGCCGTGACGTGGCTGTTGAAATCGCAATAGGGGCATTTGGCGGCGCAGAACGGCCAGTGAAGGTACAGGCCAAAGCCGCCTGCCTCCCAATCCTCAGCCAAAACAGCCTGCGATCAGTTTGGCAAAACTGTCGGCGCGGTGGCTGATGGCATTTTTTTCATCCGCGGACATTTCTGCAAAGGTGCGAGCATGGCCGATGGGCTGGAACATCGGGTCATAGCCATGCCCAAGCGCGCCGCGCACCGGCCAGACAAGAGTGCCTTCGGCGGTGCCTGCGAACACCTCGTCATGGCCATCGGGCCAGGCGAGCACGAGCGTCGAGCAGAACCGCGCGGTCCAGGGTTGCGGTGCATTGCGTTTCACCAATTCGGAATGCGTGCGGGTCATGGCCATCATGAAATCGCGGCCCTCGGGCGTTTCGGCCCAATCGGCTGTGTAGACACCCGGCGCGCCATCCAGGCCGTCAACCTCGATCCCGGAATCATCGGCCAGGGCGGGCAGGCCGGTCGCCTTGACCGCGGCGTGCGCCTTGATCCGGGCATTGCCGACAAAGGTGGTTTCGGTTTCTTCGGGTTCGGGCAGGTTCTGCGATGCGGCACCCACGACCTCGACCCCGAAGGGCGCGAACAGCTGTTCCATCTCTTCGAGTTTGCCCGCGTTGTGGGTCGCGATCAGGATACGTTTGCCATCAAAGGCCCGTGTCATGCGCAGGCGGCCAGTTGTGCGGCGGCCAGTTCGCTCACACCCTTTTCGGCGAGATCCATAAGGGCGTTCATCTGGTCGCGTGAATAGGTCGAGCCCTCGGCGCTCATCTGGATTTCGATCAGCTGGCCGTCGCCCGTCATGATGAAGTTGCCGTCAACGCCCGCTTCGCTGTCCTCGGGATAGTCGAGGTCGAGCACGGGTTGCCCGGCATAAATGCCGCAACTGACCGCAGCGACCGGAGAGATCAGCGGATTGCTGATCACGTCACCGGCCTTGATCAGCTTGTCGACGGCGAGCCGCAGGGCGACCCAGCCGCCGGTGATCGAGGCACAGCGCGTTCCGCCATCGGCTTGCAAAACGTCGCAGTCGATGGTGATTTGCCGTTCGCCCAGGGCGACGCGGTCGACGCCGGCACGTAGCGCCCGCCCGATCAGGCGCTGGATTTCGACGGTGCGCCCGCCCTGTTTTCCGCTTGCCGCCTCGCGGCGCATCCGGGTGTTGGTGGCGCGCGGCAACATGCCGTATTCTGCGGTCACCCAACCAAGGCCGGAGCCCTTGATGAAGGGCGGAACGCGTTCCTCGATTGTGGCGGTACACAGGACGTGGGTGTCCCCCAACTTGATGAGGGCGGACCCCTCGGCGTGTTTGGTGAAGCCCGTTTCGATTGAAACGGCACGCATTTCACTTAACTCTCGTCCAGAGGGGCGCATGGGATGTCCTTTTTGTTGCTGATCGGGGATAACTCTAGCCCCGGTGTAGTGGCAACCCCGATTGACCTTTGATTCTTGTGGACCTTAATAACAGCCGATGACGGAGACCCAAAAAATCCTGGACGACATGAACGATCGCTCGCGCGAGGTGTTTCGCCGTGTGGTCGAAGGGTATCTGGAATCGGGCGGCCCGGTGGGGTCCCGAACGCTGACCCGCGATTTCAGCGAAAAGGTCAGCGCGGCGACCATTCGCAACGTCATGCAGGACCTGGAATTCATGGGGTTGCTGGGCAGCCCTCATATCAGTGCGGGCCGGGTGCCGACTCAGCAGGGGTTGCGGATGTTCGTGGACGGTCTGCTTGAGGTTGGTCTGCCGGACGAATCGGATCGCGAGAAAATCGATGCGACGCTTGGATCCAATGAAAGGGACGTGGCGAGCCTTTTGGACCGTGTAGGCTCTGCTTTGTCCGGCGTGACCCATGGTGCGTCGCTTGTTCTGACCCCGAAACGCGAGGCGCCGATCAAGCATCTGGATTTTGTCCCGCTGGGGCCCGAGCAGGCGCTGGTTGTCATCGTCTTTGCTGACGGTCACGTCGAAAACCGTTTGTTCCAGCCCCCGCCGGGGCAGACCCAGTCGTCGATGCGCGAGGCGGCGAATTTCCTGAACGCGATGATCGAAGGGCATACGTTGAGCGAGGTGAAAACCATCGTTCAGCGCGAGATCGAGAGCCGAAAACAGGAAATCGATTCACTGGCGCAGGCGCTGGTGCAAAGCGGGCTGGCCTCGTGGGAGGGGGCGGGCGACTCTCCGGATCGGTTGATCGTGCGGGGGCGTGCGAATCTGCTGGATGAGTCAGCCGAGGCGGGCGATCTGGACCGTATCCGCAGCCTGTTTGACGATCTGGAACGCAAGCGGGATATCGCGGAGTTCCTCGACCTGACCCAGACCGGGGACGGTGTGCGCATTTTTATCGGCTCGGAGAACAAACTTTTCTCACTTTCGGGTTCCTCTTTGGTGGTTTCCCCATATATGA
>CAZITF010000073.1:1627-11530 GCA_964542095.1 uncultured Rhodobacterales bacterium | reverse complement strand
TACACTCTTTCCCTACACGACGCGCGACCTGCGACTGGACAGTTGACCAACCCGGTTTCGGGCGAGCGTTTGAATCTTGGCAACAGCGAGGTTTTCAAGCGCAATCAAGCATTCTTCGAAAGCCTTGAATTACGACCGGATATCTCACTAAGAAGTGGTGAGCTATCCCCGCACGGATGGAAACTGAGTCATGCTGCACTCAAGGACAAGGGATTGAAAGATAGAAAACTTTCGCACGATGATTTTGTCCCGGACATTGAGCAAAAAGGCGTAGATCTTAGAATTGGTTTGGATATCGCCCGATTGTCGCTGACACATATGGTCAGAACGATTGTCGTTGTTACTGGAGACAGTGATTTCGTACCAGCGTTTAAGTTTGCCCGCCGGGAAGGCGTACGGGTCATCCTAAGACATATGGATCATGGCGTTAAGAAGGAGCTTCGTGCACATACCGATGGAATAATGGAATGACCCACGCCCTGATCGTGATCGACGTCCAGAACGATTTTTGCCCCGGTGGCGCGCTGGCGGTGCCCGAAGGCGACGTGATCGTGCCGGGCATCAACGCGCTGATGCAAGAGGCCGGGGCGGTGATCCTGACGCAGGACTGGCATCCGGCGGGCCATTCGTCCTTTGCCTCGTCCCACAAGGGGGCCAGCCCTTACGAGGTGATCGACATGCCCTACGGGCCGCAGGTGCTGTGGCCGGATCACTGCATTCAGGGCAGTGACGGGGCCGCGTTTCACGGCGATCTGAACGTGGAGCGCGCCGACATGATCGTGCGCAAGGGCTATCGGCCCGCCATCGACAGCTATTCGGCCTTTTTCGAGAATGACCGCGCCACGCCCACCGGGCTGGAGGGATATCTGCGCACGCGCGGCATCGACACGCTGACGCTGGTCGGGCTGGCCACGGATTTCTGCGTGAACTATTCCGCCGTCGATGCCGCCAGGCTGGGCTTTGACGTCACCGTGCGCACGGAGTTGTGTCGCGCCATCGACCTGGACGGATCGCTGGCGGCGGCGCGCGACGGCATGGTGGCGGCGGGGGTGGTGCTGGCCTGATCAGGCGGGCTTGAGCTTGTTGGCCTCCTTGACCATTTCGGTCACCTGCTTGGCCTCGGCCTTGAGCAGCTTGACCGATTTCTTGATCAGGGCCTTGGCCTTTTTCACGCTGGTGGTCAGCGCGGTGACCTGCGAGATCCAGCGGAACACCACTTGCAGCATCATCTTCATCGCGTCGATGACCCTGAGCACCACGTCGATCGGGTTGATGGCGACCATGAGTTCCATCACGCGTGTCAGGATGGTGCGGAACAGCTTGGCCAGCCGCGCCACCATCGCCTTGACGATCTTGAACACCTTTTCGGGTGCCTTGGCCGCCTTCTTGATCACGCTCAGGATCTTGGCCGCGAACTTGATCCCTTCGAACACCAGCTTTTCCACGAAGGCCACGACCTGAAGCAGTTTCGTGCCCATCTTGATAAAGCTGTCCACGACCGATTTGCCGACTGTCTTGGCGATTTCCTTGGCCGCCTTTTTGACGTTCACGAGGAAGCCTTGCAGGGTCACCATCATCGGTTTGATCTTCAGCAGCACGTTGCGCAGGAAATCGAGGAGCCGTGAGTGAATCCGGACGACCTTGTCCTGGATGGGGATGAGGGGGTTGTCTGGCTGTGCCATTGCGTTTCCCTTGAAAAAACTTTGTCAAAATACGCGCGGACCAATAGCCGCGACCACAAAGTGCCGCGAAACGGGGCATTTTGCAAGTTTTGCCGACGCGCGGCCCCGCCCTTGCCCCGGCCCGCGCGACTTGGCACAACGGGATGGCCCGCATCTGGAAAGTGCCCCCATGGTCGACATTGCCACCCGCGTCTGGAACCACAAGTGGAAGATCGACCCCATCGTGCGGTCGCTGATCGACACCGATTTCTACAAGCTGCTCATGTGCCAGTCGGTGTTCCGCAACAAGCCCGACACGCAGGTCACCTTTTCCCTGATCAACCGCTCGACCCATGTGCCGCTGGCCCACCTGATCGACGAGGGCGAATTGCGCGAGCAGCTGGACCACATCCGGTCGCTGTCGCTGAGCCGGGGTGAGAGCACGTGGATGCGCGGCAACACGTTTTACGGCAAGCGGCAGATGTTCACGCCCGAATTCATGGACTGGTTCGAGGCGCTGCGCCTGCCGCCCTATCATCTGGAACGCCGGGGCGATCAGTACGAACTGACCTTTGAAGGGTCCTGGCCCGAAGTGATGTTGTGGGAAATTCCGGCCCTGGCCGTGTTGATGGAATTGCGCGGCCGCGCGGTGCTGAACAGCATGGGCCGGTTCGAGTTGCAGGTGCTTTATGCCCGCGCGATGACCAAGCTGTGGGAAAAGATCGAGCGGTTGCGGATGCACGACGGGCTGCGGGTGGCCGATTTCGGCACCCGGCGGCGGCACAGTTTCCTGTGGCAGGACTGGTGCGTGCAGGCGATGGGCGAGGGGCTGGCGGGGGCTTTTGCCGGCACGTCGAACTGCCTGATCGCCAAGAACCGCGATCTGGAGGCCATCGGCACCAATGCGCACGAATTGCCCATGGTCTATGCCGCTCTGGCGACTGACGATGCCACCCTGGCCCGCGCGCCCTATGACGTGCTGAGCGACTGGCAGGAAGAGCATGAGGGCAACCTGCGCATCATCCTGCCCGACACCTACGGAACCGAGGGGTTTCTGGACAACGCGCCCGACTGGCTGGCCGGCTGGACCGGCATCCGCATCGACAGCGGCGACCCCGCGGCGGGGGCCGAAATCGCCATCGACTGGTGGAAACAGCGCGGCGAGGACCCGCGCGGCAAGCTGGTGATCTTTTCGGACGGGCTGGACGCGGACAAGATCATCGAGTTGCACAGGCAGTTCGCGGGCCGGGTCCGGGTGTCGTTCGGCTGGGGCACGATGCTGACCAACGATTTCAAGGGGCTGACCAAGGACGACCGGCTGGCCCCTTTTTCACTGGTGTGCAAGGCGGTGTCGGCCAACGGGCGTCCCACGGTCAAACTGTCGGACAACCCCAACAAGGCGATGGGGCCGCAGGCGGAAATCGAACGCTACAAACGGGTGTTCAAGGTCGGCGCGCAGGATGCACAGGCTGTGGTCGTTTGAACACACTTTCCTGAAACAAGGCAAATGTGGCCAAATCCGGGCACTTTGCCTCAAAGTGGTCACAATTGCTTTTTACCCCCTCTGGATAACAAAACAAAAAACATCCGAGGCAGGCAAAATGAAGCGCAGTTCAATACTCCTTTCGTCGCTATTCGTCGTTGCAGTTGTGGGAGCGTGCGCCCCCGCGAACGAGATCACAACACGCGCGGAACTGGATCCGCTGGACTTTCGGCAGGGTCAGTCCATGAGTGTGGTCGAAATCCAGGCGGACGCGCTGACCAATATGGCGGACCAGCTGGCGCTGGAGTCCAG
The DNA here is from genome assembly GCA_964542095.1 of uncultured Rhodobacterales bacterium. Lineage (GTDB taxonomy): Bacteria > Pseudomonadota > Alphaproteobacteria > Rhodobacterales > Rhodobacteraceae > Tateyamaria. Next base: position 8,074 of record CAZITF010000073.1, on the reverse strand, counting down.
GGTGCGCGGCGCGTTCAACAGCGCCCTTGTGGATTGCGGCCTTGCGATCCTGACTCCGGGCAAACGGCCGGTCTGCGGACGCGGTGGCGGATCGGGCGAACTGGTGCCTGCGGTTGCCCTTGTGGACAGCATTCAGGACATGAAGGGTCAGATGGACACGCTGGAAGTCGGTCTGCCTGAACTGATCGCCGAGCAGGACGCCCGGCTGGCCGAATTGGAAGCGCTCCGTGCCGCCGGGTCCGTGTCGCAGGTGCAATATGACGAGGAGGTGGCCGCCATCACCCTCAGCCGCGCGCGCATCGGCGCGGCGCTAAGCGCGACCGCAGAACAGGCGGAACGCGCCAGGGCCAACATGCAGACCGCCAGCGCGCGCGGTCAGATGGGGCTGGGCTGGCATCTGAGCGCGACCACGCAACTGGTGCAGGACGCGAAAGGCGTACACGCGCAACTGGCGCTGGGCGACCTGCCGGTGCAGGTGCGTGAAGAGTACGTGGCCTCCAACGCGCCGGTCTATTCCACCGCGGTCCCGATCAGACATCGGCCCCGGTCGGGCGAGTTGCGCTGACTTTCCCGCGCTGCCTTTCGCGCCAGATGATCAGCAACCCTCCGGCTGCGATCAGCAGGGCGCCGGGAAACAGCGCGTCCCATGGCGTTTCGCCAAAGAACAGCCAGCCCATGACAAAGGCGAGCGGGATGCCGAAATAGCTGAACGGCGCGAGGTTGCTTTGTTCGGTCATGCGGTAGCTGACCACGAGAAACAGCACCGCCGTGCCGCCAAAGCCGCCCATGGCGATGATCCAGGCCAGGTCCGTCCCGTTTCTGATCGGGGTAAAGCCGCCAAAGGCCAGCGCAATCAGGGCCGCCCCGACGAGGGCGGCCACAGAGGAATAGAGATTGACCAGGGGGCTGGGCACATCGTCGTCCATCATCCGTGCGGTGACCCCGACCAGCGCATAGAACGCCGCCGCGCCCAGCGGCAACAGGGCGAAAGGGCTGAACGTGTCGGACCCCGGTTGCATCACCAGCACCACGCCGACAAAGCCGACCAGAACCGCGCTCCACCGCACCCAACCGACCTTTTCCCCCAGCAGGGGCACGGCCAGCGCCGTCATGAACAGCGCGTTGGCATAGGTGATGGTCGAGGCGGTGGCAAAGGCCATCTGCCCCAGCGCGATGTAGAAGAACAGCTGGGCAAAGGTGACGATACCGCCCCGCGCCAGCGCCAGTTTCCACTGGCGGATACGCAGCTGCCGCCCCTTTCGATGCCATTGCCGTGACAGGCTGAGCGCGATCACCCCCGGAACGATCCCGAACAGGTTGCGCCAGGCCGACAGTTCCGCCGCCGAATAGCTGGCCGACAGATGCTTGATCACCAGCCCCATCGCATCGAACAGGGTCAGCGCCACAAGGCTGAGGAAAATGGCCAGGCCGGTGCGGTCGGTGGGGCGCAAGGGACACTCGGGTAGTTTGTGGACAGTCCGCGCGACGTTACGCTGTTTGGCCCCGGTGTCACGCCGCATGTGCGGGACGGTGCGGGCAACGGAGCGGGAATTGTTGCCAATCTACGAACAAATGCCCCATGGATGCCACAATTCGGAGGCATATTGGGGTCAATTGATGCGAAACAGACGTATTGGATAGAAAAGTGAAACGTATCATCATGGTCGCACTGCTGAGCCTTGTCGCGGCCTGCGGCACATCGGCGGACAAGGTCACCCGATCCGAAGTCGTCCCCTTGGGCATTTTCGGTTTCAAGCCGGATCAGAGTGGCGCAACCTCTGCCCGGACGTCGGTCGACCTGTTGTCGTTTGGCGCGCAAATCTGAACCACCCGCACAGCGTCGCCTCCGCCTGATGCCGGAGATCTGACCGCGCATTCCGCGACCCGTTTCAGTCGATCGGGTCCACGCGACCGCGCATCGCCTTGACCTCTCCGCGCACCTTTTTTGCCTTGAGCCTGCGTTTCCTGGACCCCAGCGTGGGCCGCGTCGCGATGCGCCGTTTGGGGGCCACCAGCGCCTTTTCGATCAGGTCGGCCAGCCGTTTGCGCGCGATGTCGCGGTTGCGGGCCTGGCTGCGGGTTTCGTCGCACTGGATGATCAGCGCGCCCTCTTGCGTCCAGCGCCGCCCGGCCAGCCGTTTGAGCCGGGTCTTGACCGGGCCGGGCAGGTTGGGCGAGCGCGCCGCCTCGAAGCGCAGTTCGACCGCCGTCGCCACCTTGTTCACGTTCTGCCCGCCGGGGCCGGAGGCGCGCACGAAACTCTCGCTCAGTTCCCAGTCTTCGATGGTGATGGTGTCGTTGATCCGCAGCATGTGCGTGTCTTACCCTGTCCGGGGGATGCGAAAAAGGGCCACCTGTTCAGGCGGCCCTTTTCGAAATGTTTCGGAGGGTGTGTCGGTTAGGTCAACCGACCAACCTGGCGGTCCTCACCGCGCGGGGCTGCCCTAGCAGGCGACCTCCCAAGTTGTTCCGACACCTCGCTCCAATACCTTTCTTGACACTGGATCACCTCCTTTTCATTTGTTGAACTCCTGGCCAGCTTTGCACAGCCGAGTCAAAAGTCAACGCATTTCATGCAGGGTTGGCCAAACGCGCGGTGATCGCCCGAAAAGGTGCCAGGGCAATGAGCGCAAGGCTGAGCTTAACGCCCCAGTCGGCGATAGCCAGCGACACCCAGAGCGGCGCCAGCGGGCCGACACCGAAGATCGGCAGGATTTCACCGGCCCAGGACACGTCATTGCCCGGCTCGATGAAGGACAGGCTGGCCGAGAAGGCGATGGTGAAGAACAGGGCGGTGTCCACCGTGCTGCCGATGAGGGTCGAGACCAGCGGCGCTTTCCACCAGACGCCCTTGCGCAGTGCCGAAAAGATGCCGACGTCGAGAAGTTGCGCCGTCAGGAACGCGATGCCGGACCCGATGGCGATGCGCAGGGTGACCAGCGGGCCGAATTCGCCCACGATCTGCGTGCCGATCAGCGAGCAGATGATCCCCACGACAAAGCCCGCAAACACCACCGTGCGCGCGGGGCCCGCGCCGTAGACGCGGTTCATGATGTCCGTCACCAGAAAGGCCAACGGGTAGGTGAACGCCCCCCATGTCAGCCAGTTGCCGAACAGGTATTGGACGAGGATGTTGGAGGCCACCACGATGGCGGCCATGGCAAGGATGCCGGGAAGATGTGCGCGTGTCATAATATATGCCCGTTTTTGCAAGGTTGCGGCGACTTGGTTCGGTATCGAACCCGCGCGTCTTAGTCGCAGCGCGCGCCGTCCGCAAGCGTTTCCGTGAGGGCGTATTCCACCAGTTCGCTGGCCTGTATGGACAGGAAATTGTCGTCCGACACCATGCTCAGGCAGGTGGCCCCGCTGTCTGACACCCAGACGGCCAGCCCTTCGAGGTTGTCATGGGTGCCGAGGCGGGTGGTGAGAAGGGTTTCGATGACAGGCACTGCCGCCTCCGGATCGAGCCGTCGGATACGGGTGCGGAACCCGAGCGGGGAAAAACTGCGCTCGAGCACATAAAGCAAGCCATCGGGGCCGAAATCCGCGCCCGTGGGCCGGAACCCGCCCGAACGGGGCAGGTCGGCGGCCACGCTCCATTTGCCGCCCTTGAAACGGTAGATCGGGATCGATCCGTTCCTGCTGCGGGGGTTTTCGGGTATCGTGTAGATCACCCCGTCCGGCGTGGCGGCCAGCGCCTCGAGCGCGCCATTTCTGGGCAGGGCGTTGAATTCGCGCGGGCTGGGCAGAATTCGCCCGTCGAGCGTCGAGATGTTGCCCGGATCCTCGTAGCTGATGAAGATGTCGGTGCCGCTGGTGGCCAGCCCTTCGGTGTCTCGATGCGGAAAAGGCAGGGGGACGGCGGTGACCGCGTCTATCCGGCCCGCCTGGCCACTGCGCGAAATGACAAAGCGGTGCCCGCCGCTCCGGTCGGACAGGACAAGGGCCGACGCGCCCCCCGCCTCGACCTCGATTGCTGACACACCGCCCAGACCCGTCAGCGGGATGGTCCGCAGGTAGGTCAGGGGTTCAGCCAGCGAGGCGGAGGCGGAGGCGATCAGCGCGAGGCTAAGACGCCAGCGCATTGTTGTGGCAGATCGCCGACGCGCAGTTCGCGGCGGGGCTGGGGCGGCGGCGCATTGGGATCGCGCGGTTTGGGCGGCGGCGGGTTGAGGATGTTGTTCACCCATTCCTGCGCCTCCGCGCACCCATCCCCGGGCGGGGGCGGTGCCTGATTGGTGCAGCCGCGCGCGCCGTCCGGGCAGGTCAGACGCACATGGAAATGATAGTGAAGCCCGTACCAGGGCCTGACCTTGTTCAGCCACGCCCGATCGCCTTTTTCATCCTTGCACATCTGCACCTTGGCGCCGGGAAAGACGAAAATCCGCGCGGTGCGCTTGTCGCTGGCGGCGGCCTTGATGATTTCGTGCTGGGCGCGGGTCCAGTTCCCGTTGGTGAACGCCCCCGCCGCGCGACGCATCGAGATCGAGCTGATGTTTTCGCGCTCCGCCACGGACAGGTTGAGGTTGTCCGCGGGCCGCATCCAGATATCGGCATCCAGTCCGATCTGGTGACTGCGGTGCCCGGTCAGCATCGGTCCGCCGCGTGGCTGGCTCATGTCGCCCACATAAAGCCCGTTCCAGCCCGGTTGCCGGGCGGCCACGCGGCTGAGCTTTTGGATGTAGTCGACAAGCTCGGGATGGCCCCAGTTGCGGTTGCGGCCGAGGCGCATGGCCTGCCATGTCGGTCCCGTCTCGGGCAATTGCTGCCCCCCGGCAAGGCACCCCTTGGCGTAGCCACCATAGGGTGCCGGGTCTTGCACGGAGGCCCGTCGTTTGCCCCCGAACTGCCCCTTGGCAATGTTTTGCAGGGTGGCCGCGTCGACATCCGGGCGCGCGGTGCCGTCAATGTCCACATCGGCGGTGCTTGCGCAGGCGGCGACGAACAGGACGGCGATCAGGCCTGCGATGAGGGTATGGCGGTTTCGGATTGGCGTCATGTGGCTGGCTCACCTTTCGGATGAACCCAGCGTAACATGATCAGCCCCAAAAGAAAGAGCCCCAACAGCGGAGAAACGCCCAGTTGCGTACTGCCGGTGACGGCGGTGGCGACGCCGATCAGGAAGGGCGCCATGAAGGCGGTGGCCCGCCCGCTCAGCCCGTAAAGCCCGAAGCTTTCGGTCGGGGCGGCGGGGTCGCAGTGGCGCACCATCAGGGTTCGGCTGGCGGACTGGATCACCCCGCCCATGCCGCCAATCAGCACGCCGCAGATGTAAAAGACGATGTCGGGAACCAATGATCCCTGGGCCAGCGGAATGCCGAACATGCTGTCGCGCGACAGGTTCACCAGCAAGAAACAGACCCCGATCAGCACCCAGATCGACGTGATGACCACCGGTTTCGGCCCGAACCGGGCATCGGCGCGCCCGCCGATATAGCTGAACACCGACGCCCCGATAGCCGCGATGATCCCGAACACCCCCACCTGAACCACGCTGAAATCCAGCACCAGCAGCGCGAATGTCCCGCCAAAACTGTAAAGCCCGTTCAGCGCGTCGCGATACAGCATGGACGAGCCGAGATAGGCGAACAGGCTGCGTTTTGTGGGCAACGCGCGGACAGTGGCCCACAACCGGGCCAGCGCCGAGGCGACCGAGGTACGCGCGCCGGTCGGGCGGACTTCGCGCACCCACAGGAAATAGGGGATCATGAAGACGATGAACCACAGGGCCACGAACGGGCCGGTAAACCGCGTCCCTTGCCGGCTTTCGGCATTGAGCAGTCCAAAGAACGGATCGAGGCCCAGCAGCGTCTTGCCGTTCGGTTGTTCGGCAAACAGGAGCAGGATCAGGAACAGCGACAGGACCCCGCCCGCATAGCCAAAGCTGAAGGCAGAGCCGGAGATCTGGCCGATCTCTTCTTCGGTGCCCAGCGAGGGCAGTTGCGCGTTGATGAAGATCAGCGCGTATTCGGCCCCGATGAAGCCGAAAGCAAAGGCCATCAGCATCCACATCAGGTTGCTGCCATCGGGTGCTGTGAACCAGAGGCTGCCGGCCCCCGCGACCAGCATCAGGGAAAAGCCGATGATCCACGGAATCTTGCGCCCGCCGGTGTCGGCCATCGCCCCCAGAAGCGGCGCGCCAAAGCCGATGATCAGCCCGGTGATGGTCAGCGTAAAGGACCACATAGCCTGCGCGTTGGCCTTGGCCAGTTCCGTTTCGACCCCCTGTACCATGAAGTTCTGGCTGGCCAGCGAAACAAAGAACGGCCCGAAGATGAAGGTGAGCAGGACGGTGTGATAGGGCTGGCTGGCCCAGTCGAAAAAGAACCAGCCCCAGATACGCTTTTTCAGACTGATTTCGCCCATGCCCGTCCCTCGTTCTTTTTGTTTGAGGGACCAAAGCAGGCCGCAGGCGGTGTGGCAAGAAAAGGTTTGGCAGGTCAGGTT
>CAZITF010000073.1:0-1527 GCA_964542095.1 uncultured Rhodobacterales bacterium | reverse complement strand
GCCGGTGATGAGGAAACGCCCTGTCATCGCGGGCCGCGCGTCAGGCCACGGATTTCAGGTCAGGGGCCGGTGCCGAGCCCTGCATGGGTGGCCACGGGCGCTGGGCCTCGGCCTTGATCCATGCGGCAATCCAGTCCGGCGTTGCGGGGGATGTGGCGGTCTGGCCCATTGACGCCAGCACCCGGTCGGGCGAAACGATGCCATTGCTGTCGGTCACGGCGGCACGGTAAAGCACGTGGCTGGCGCAGTCCCCGTTCGTTTTCCACATGGATTGTTCGATATAGATGAACCTGTCGTCCCAGCACACCGCGCGGCTGCGCATCTCGAACCGTTCAAATCCGCGCAAGCGACGGCGGTAGCGGACGGACGATCCCGCCATGGTCAGCCCCCAGCCTTGCGATTTGAGCACGGCGAACAACCCGGCGCGCAGGCCCATGCCGAGCCGCCCAAGATCGTAGAGCGTCAGCGCACGCCCGTTGTTCAGTTCGAGGAAGCCATCCAGATCCCATGGCCACACCCGGTGGTGGGATACATGCATGTCCGTCAGCCCCAGCCGGGGTTGGCGTCGGGCGATCAGCAGGTTTTTCAAAAGACGAATGAAGGGAAACATCGCGTCGATCTCCTTTGTCCCCCAGATGCGTCCGGGCGGCGAAAGTTCAATAGGTTTCATGTTGTGACCTTGCGCCACCTGGCCCTGCGCCCTAGGTCTGGGAAAACGAAAAGGACGCAGCCATGCTGGCCATATATGAATTGCTTCAACTGATCCTCGGCGTGGTCTATGTGATCATGATCGTTCACATCATCATGAGCTGGCTGATCAGCTTTCAGGTGCTGAACATGCGCCAGCCCATTGTCGGGCAGATCTGGTTGGGCCTGAACAAGCTGCTGGAGCCGATCTATCGCCCGATCCGCCGTATCCTGCCCGACACCCATCCGCTTGACCTGGCGCCGCTGGTGGCCTTTGTGGCGCTGATCGCGGTGCGCTCGATCATACTGCCCACCATGTTCGGCCTGCGCTGATCTGAGGTCTTGTTCACGCCCCGTTAAAATGTGAGTCTGTAGGAAACGAGCAGACCATATAAAATTTGACAGGGTTTTGAGACATGAAGTCCTACCAATCGGGCGCTGCCACGCTGTTGCGGGACGTATTCGGGTTCGACGATTTCCGCCCCGGTCAGGAGGAGATCGTGAACGCCGTGACGGCGGGCGAGAATACCCTTGCCATCATGCCGACGGGCGGTGGAAAATCCCTGTGTTTTCAGTTGCCTGCGCTGATGCGCGACGGGGTGACGGTGGTGATTTCTCCGTTGATCGCCCTGATGCGGGACCAGGTGCGCGCGTTGCAGGAGGCGGGGGTGAATGCCGGCGCGCTGACCTCCGGCAACACGCCCGAGGAAACGGATGCTGTCTGGACGGCGCTGGAACGGGGCGAGTTGAAACTGCTTTACATGGCGCCCGAGCGCCTTGGCGCGGGGTCGGCCATCGGCATGTTGCGTCGCATCGGCGTCAGCCTGATCGCCGTGGACG
>CAZITF010000072.1:0-11547 GCA_964542095.1 uncultured Rhodobacterales bacterium | reverse complement strand
AAGTGTCCTCGGCCGCCAAGCCACGCCAGCTCCGCTTCCGGCCCTTGTTGGAACTGGGCCAGCTTTTCGACATGGCCGCAATCGCGCGAATGACGCCGGCCCAACGGGCAAACCTGTCCGGCTTTGCCGCCCGCAGCCTCGTTCTGGGCGCGGATGAGGCCACCCTGCGGCTGCGCCAGATCAGCGCCGGAACCGGGCTGGTGGCCAGCGCGACACTCCCGCCGCGCTTTACCATCACGCCGACGCGGATCATCAGGCGCCCCACGCGGCCATCGAACCCCAACGCCACAACCACATCCATCGAAATGCCCTGGCGGCTGATCGTCTCGCCCCATGCAGGCGCGCACTGGCGCCATGCGACCACGCCCCGGACATCGCCCGCAGGCACGACCGAGTTGTGGCATTCCCGCCTGGTCACTCCGAAAAGCAACGGCGAGGTGATCGAACCGTCCAGGCCGGACAAGAACCGCACGATAAGGGCGGTCTGGGCCAAGACCGGAGAGGGGTCGGCCTCGACGATGAAGCCCAATCACAATTCCATGGACATTGTGCCCGACACCGAACCGCCGACCGCGCCGTTCCGCACCGCGATGTCGGATTTCGCACGACTGCAAATCGCGCATCTGTCGTCGAACTGGAGCATCACCGGCTACCGCCCCGAACCGATCGACACCAACCAGATGATGCTGTCATCGCTCGGCGGGTGGCTCGACAGCCGGGGTGCGTGGGAGGTGCCGCAAGGGCTGTCGGTCGAGGAATGGGTCCATCGCGCATCGATGGCGCGCGATCATTATGTGCGCGTCGTCTACAAGGGCGGCGCGTTCCCCTTCGGTCACCGGATGGCGTTGATCGAGGTCACGGAACGCAAGTTTCACAATGGCGTCGGTGGCACCAACAGCGACCTTCTGGCGCCACAGAACCGGGCCTATCTGCGCAAACAGTTTTTCATAGCTGCACGCGAGCGCGAGCGGGTCTATGACAACGCAGCCCTCAGGGATGGTGACACCAGCCTTGCCCTGCAGTTCCCCTTTTCCCGGGTGGAACTGCTGACCGATCTGACCCCACCGCTTGACCCGCCCGGTGCATCCGAGGCGCAACCGGGGCGCGGCCAGACGATGTTCTGGCCCGTGGTTGCAGGCGCACCGTTCCGGTTCCAATGGGCGGCAACCGATCTTGACGGGCGGCGCATCGCCTTTGATCTGCCGATCATCTTCTTGGACAACACCGTCGCCGCACCGGGCAACCCGGACGATGACCCCATTCACTACATCACCGCCGCCCAGAACGCGGCAAGTGCGGCCCAGGCCTATGCCGCGCAACCCGCGCGCAACACCGCCGAACTGCGCTTCCAGCAGGTCGCGCTGGCCACCAGCAAAAAGTCCGGCGACACCTCGGTGCAGGTCGAACGGATGCATTTTGGTGGCTTTGCCAAACCCGGCAACGCCCCGCTTGAGGCGGCCAGCGAAAAACTGTTGCAACCGATCTGGACGCCGATTGTCACGTCGGTCGATGCGCGGATCGGGGCGGTGTCTCATCTGACAGGTTCGAATGATGCCAGCAAACTGACGTGGAATGACACCTATCTGAAGGTCGGGCTGGCGCAGAAAGGCGAAGTCTTTGTCGATATAGATCAGGGCGCGAACCCCGCACGGATGGATTTCTCGGCGCAGGGCGACCGCTCCGGCGGGTTCATGCAGCCCAACATGATCCCCAAGGCCCTGTCGCGGATCGGCGGGCCGATCACGTCGGATGTGTCGCAATATATCGCAGGCACCGTGCCAAAGGCCGCGGGCTTTCCCGAAACCGACACTATCGGTGCCTTGCCGCTGCCGCTGATCTTTGGCTGCATTCCCCTGGGTGCCATCATCGATCTGGTGTCCAACCTGGATGACAATCAGGAGAAGATCCCGAAATTCCAGCAGGAATCCGGCAACGAGATCGAGAATTTCATCAACACGCTGATCCGGGCCTATGGGATCATCGCCAATATCGCCTCTGGTCCGGCAGGAATTGCCAACGGCGCGATGGGTGTGTTCCGCGCCGGGTTGACAGATGCGATTGCACAGGCCGCCGCCCTGACCCCGGCGCAACAGGCCGATATCGTCGCGGACGCCCAGGCGCTTGTCAGCGCCATCGATGACGTCGCGACCGAACTGCAAAGTGCCATCGGCGCCGTCCTTGACGCAGGCGTACCTGCCCCCGCCCTGCCCGGCCTGCCCGCCACAATCACCCAGGCGCAAACTGCGCTGGCGGATGTACGCACGGCCCTCAACGCCCAGATCGGCGGACAGTCACTGCCCGCAGGCTTGCGCCAACAAGGGTTGACGTTGTGCCAGAAACTCGAAGCGGTTCTAAACGACATCGCCGAACTGCCGGTGCTGATCGCCCAGGGCCAGGCGCTGTTCGAGGCGCTCAACGCCATTGTCGGCGACCCTGCCGCCCTTGGCAGCCTGTTCGAGGATGCAACCGTCTTTCAGGGCAAGGTCGACGATGTCACTGCCGCGCTTGGCCCGCTCAAAACCACGATCAACGGGCTCGACCTGCTGGACGGTGCCGCGCGCAAGCAGATCGTCGACGCATTGGAAGCCACCGAAGACGTGCTTGGCTTTGTTTCGACCATCGCGGGGCTGTTCGGGGACGAATTGACCATCCGCTTTGACTGGAACCCCGAAATCTCGTCCTGGCCCAGCGGCGACCCGATCTTCCGCGTCAATGACAAGCGCGGGTTCTCGGTCGCGGTCGAGGCCAAGGTGAAAAAGAACGGCGCGAGCGCGCCCAAGATCTCGGTCATCTGCGGTCTCAAGAATTTCGATCTGGTGCTGATCGGGGCGGCGGGTTTCCTCGAGTTGATGTTCGAGAAAATCGAATTCTCCATCGACAGCAAGGCCAAGACGGACGTGGATGTGCTGTTCACGGATATCAAATTCGTCGGTCCGCTGTCCTTTGTGGAAACCCTGCGCGACCTGATCCCGCTGGACGGGTTTTCGGACCCGCCTTACCTCGACATCACGCCGCAAGGCATCGACGCGGGATTCGACATCGCCCTGCCCGGCATCACCTGCGGCGTTCTCAACATCCAGAACATTTCTCTGGGCGCGGGCTTTACGGTGCCCTTCATCGGCCAGCCGCTGTCGGTCCGCTTCAACTTCTGCACCCGCGAACAACCGTTCCTGCTGACGGTCTACATGTTCGGTGGCGGCGGCTTCTTTGGCATCACCATCGACCCCTCCGGCGTTCAGATCCTCGAGGCATCGCTGGAATTCGGCGCGAGCCTGTCGGTCGACCTTGGTGTCGCATCCGGCGGGGTCGAAGTCATGGCGGGCTTCTATTTCCGTATGGAACAGGACGACGCCTCGCTGACCGGCTATTTCCGCCTGGGCGGGCATGTGGACGTGCTGGGCATCATCTCGGCCTCGATCGAGCTCTATCTGGAACTGCGCTATGAATTCCAGTCCGGCAAATGTGTGGGCAAGGCACAGTTGACCATCGAGATCAGCGTGTTCATCTTTTCCGGCTCGGTCACGATCACCTGCGAACGCAAGTTTGCCGGGTCCAACGGCGATCCGAACCTGCGCCAGATGCTGGGGTTCAACCCCGAACTGTCACTGGGCGATGAACTCGCCGCCATAAATGCAAACACCGACTATGCGTGGCGCGATCACTGCGAGGCATTCGCATAAGGGGGGGGCGATTTCATGGCTGATCAGAGACTGATGTGGACGGCCCTTCCCGATGGGCGCGACGAGAATGGCGCGTTGCGGGTCTCGGTTGTGGTCTCGCCCCGCCTCACCCCCCAGGCCCCCGACGAACAGGTGCTTGAGGCCTTTCCCGAGTTTCTCGACTGGCCCGCCACCCTGCAGGGCGCGTGTTTTGCCCTTGCCACCGGGGTGCAGGATTTCGAGATGACGTTGACCTCGAAACCCGACAGCACCCTCTGGTCCAAACTGTTTTCCGGGGAGACCCCGGTTGCGGGCTTTGTCTATCCGGATTTCAGCAAGGCCAACTGGCGCTCGTTTCCTGTGCGCAATGTACTGGGGACCGTGCGGCGCCACTATGCCCAGATCGCGGCCACGGGGGGCGGCGATCACCCGACTCTTCTGCCCTGGAAAGAGGCCGATCCGGCCCTCAGGGACATGCTGGAAGATCTGGGCACGCGCACGCATGTGATCAATCTCGGCGACCGCCAGATCGAGTTGCCCCTGCCCGGTTTCGACCGTTTTTATGGCGAGGAAAACCCGGTCGATCCGGTGCTGAACCGCATCGTGTTCGGGCGAAAATCGGTCTACACCACGGACGTACCGGGGCCGGTCACCGGCAAAACCCCGGGCGGCCTGCCCGAACGGATCAGCGTCGAAACCCGCGCCATGCCGCCGGATTGGTACAACCCGCGCCCCGGCGGGCCGGGCACGCCGCTGGTCAACCGGCCCGACGCGGTGCTGATGGACCAGTTTGCCAGCGCCGAGGAGTACAGCCTTTATCAGGCGGACCGGTTCTATCGGCGCACGCGCGCCACCGAGGACGAGAAAAAGATGCGCGTGCCGTCCTATCAGAACATCCCCGAGGGGCCGAAAGCACCCGACTTCGACTTTCACCGCATCATCGCCTCTTACGGCGACTACGGGCACCTGCTGCGCGCGCTTGGGCTGGTTCTCGACTTTACCGTGAACACACGCGGCGCGCCAGCGGGGCTGTTTTCGAATGCGCCCGGAGGGTCGACGGGGATCATGTCGCTGGTGGTGAAATGGAGCAATGGCCACGATGACAGCAATGACAGCGCGCCGCGCACGGCCTGGACACACGACAAGCAGCGCTTTGCCGCCCGCCCGCTCGGGAACACGATGGAACGCGGCATGCTGCGCCTGCGCCATGCCGACGACAGTTGGGGCGTGGCAAACAAGGAAAACGAAAGCCCGTTCGATGTCTATCAGGTCGATGCCGATGGGGCGGCGCTCAAGACCGCGGGGTTCACGCTGTCTGCCCAACGGCTGGTGGCCAAGCACCTGAACCCTGCACGTATCGACGGCGCGGTGACCTACACCACCGGCGACGCACAGCCCGTCGCGGCCCTGCGCGCGCGCGGTTTGGGCATTTCGCACCACGGCCGGGCGGGTGCCCTGGCCGGCGCCACACATGCGGCGGATTTCAAGAACGCCGAACTGACGTCCGGTAACGGCAGCGCCATCACCTATTTCGCCGGGGACGTGACCAAAGGCCACCGCATCGATGTCTGGCCGGAACCACCCGCCCATTTCCAGGATCCCACACCCGGACCCTGGCGCAGCCTGCACGCGCGCGAGGGCGACTACCGCCTGATCAAACAGGCCGAAAAGCTCGACTTTCCACCCGACGAGGGCCACGTGTCCGGCGCGTCCACCTCCTCGGACGACGCCCGACCAGACGACCACTACGTCCACGAATCCCTGTTCCGCTGGGCAGGGTGGAGCCTCGCCGCCCCCCGCCCCGGTCGCAGCATCCGGTCGCGCGAGATCGAAGGCAGTCAATTGCAGGCCGAAGAACCGACAGACACACTGCCCGAGGCCGAGGACGGCAACAATATAGCCGTCGACTGGCGCGCGCAGAAAGGCACGCTGCCAAGGCTGCGCTTTGGCTGGACCTACCGGTTCCGCGCGCGGCTGGTGGACATCGCGGGCAACAGCCTGCGGTTTGATGATCCGAGCCTCGACAAGGACACGCAGGTGACCGACCCGGTGGGCTACTGGCGCTTCGAGCCCGTCGACCCTCCCGCCATGGTGGGCCGCATGCGCCTGTCCGAAGGCGAAAGCCTCGAGCGGATCGTGATCCGCTCGAATTTCGATGTCGGCGCAGACACCTATCTGTCCACCCCGGACATTTCCGTCGCCATCGGCCTGCCTGCCAGCGCCGATTTCGACTATGCCCCGATCAACGAACGCCATCTGGTGCCGCCCAAATCCTCGCAACAGCAATGCGAAACCCACGGCGCTTTCGATCCCTATTTCGGCGACTGGCAAAAGATCAAGAAAGGCTATGAGATCGCCGCGCGCGAGGACGGAACGCTCTATGACAACACGCCCGGCGCGCAGGTCAAACTGGTTACACCAGCCGTGCTGAACGGTGTGGCCAAAACAACCGACCTCCCCCCAGACCTGCCGACGCCGGAAAACCCTGTGGGCGAGCGGATCGCGGGCGGCCAATATGTCATCCATGGCGAGCCGCAGGTGCAGACGCCCTATCTGCCGGACGTGGCCGCAGCAGGTATCGCGCTGCGGGCCGCCCCGGGCCACAAGCTGCCAGGGGTCAGCGGAGATCGGGTTCTTGGCGATCACTGCGCGATCACGACCCTGCTGGACGGTGGCCAGTCGGAACAGGTCCTGCTGGTGTTCTTCTCCAAACCGTGGCCGGACAAGGATGGCTTTCGCATCATTCTGGCCGAACGGCGCGCCGACATCACCGACCTGCCCTGCAAAGAGGTCTTTGCCGACGACGGCGCACCGGAATGGGACGAGGCGGCGCGGACCCTCACGTTCTTCGTGCCGAAAGGGCGGATCGCGCGGATGCGCTATTCCTCCTTTGTCGATCCCGACCATCTGGGATCGTTCGGCATCCTGCGCTGGGCGGGCGAAGCGCCGCAAAACCAGGGCCGGGTCTGGAGCCGTGCGGCCCTTGGTGCGCACTGGATGATCACACCCTGGCGCGATCTGACCATGGTTCATGCGACCCAGGCCCCGGTCTGCCAGCCCGAACTGATCAAGATGTCGGCCCAACGCGAGGCCGGGGGCCACTCCGCGCGCATCCTGTGCCGGGCAGTGCGCCTGCACGGGCCTTCCACCGGGAAATTCGAGATCGAAGCCGACTGGCACGAATGGATCGACGACCTGAACGCGGACGGCCCCGAACGGGTCCACCGCAAGGGGCAGTTGGGCGAGGTTCTGCTGTCGGAAAACCATGCCAACGAATTCGTGCTGCAAAGTGCGGTAAACGCACAGATGCATGACCCGAACCGCCCCCGCGCGCGTGGCGACGTCCACGAAATCGGCGATGCCAGGTTCCGGCTGATCCGCTACCGGCTGCGCGCGGCGACCCGTTTTCGCGAATACCTGCCACAGGCGATCTACGACCAGCCCGACCTTGTCACCCGTCTCGGGCCTGTGGCCATCGGACCGGCGGTTGTCACAGGTGCTGCTGACGATCCCGGCGCACCGGTGCTGCGCGACCCCGCGGGCGAGACGGCCAATACCATCGTGCCCGCCTCTGCCCCGCCAGATGATCCGCGCATCCTTTACGTGGTGCCGACGTTCCGCTGGCAAAGCAACGACATTCCGTATGGCGCGGACAGCACGCGCCACGGCAACGGGTTGCGGGTGTGGCTGGACCGACCCTGGTTCTCGTCCGGTGACGGAGAGTTGCTGGGCGTGGTCATCCAGGGCGATGCAACCCCGTTCACGCAGATCCCCGAAGACCGGCAGGCGCTGGTGACGCAATGGGGTGCGGACCCGCTCTGGGTGTCCGGCGCGCCGCGGGACCGCACCCGGATCAGCGACTTTCCGGCGGCGGTGGCCGACGAATCCGTCCGCCTGCAGGAACAGCCCAACGCGCCGTCCGTCACGGTGATCGGGCACCGCGTCCACTGGGATGACACGCGCAGGCTTTGGTATTGCGATATCGCGTTGAACCCCGGCGCGGCCTACATGCCCTTTGTCCGGCTCGCCCTCGTGCGCTACCAGCCCAACGCCCTGCCCGGCGCGCGGATTTCCAAGGTCGCGCTGGCCGAGTTCTGCCAGATCCTGCCACGTCGCCGCGCACGCCTGACCGCGCAGGACGGAACGGTCAAACTGACCCTGCGCGGGCCCGCGCCGCAACTGGGGCCGGTCGCCTTTGACGCGGATGTCCCATGGCTGTCGACAAGCCCGGTCACCGGTGTCCCGTTCTATCCACCCGAGGATCGCGACACCGGGCGCAACCGGTTCGAACTGGTGGTGCAGACAAGACCGCAGGACATGGACAGCGACCTCGCCTGGAGCGATTTCAGCGTCCTGCAAAGCGCCATCGTCGGCGGCGGCACCGGTTCCCTGACCATCACACCGGGGGGCGCTTCCGGCATCTTCAGCGAGGCCGCCATCGCCGCCGAGACCGAGCGTGTCGTCTCGACCCGCGCGGGTGCCGATGTGCGCCTGTCCGCGACCGCCGCGCGCACGCTGACGGCGGCAAACGTGGCGACGTCGCTGATCGACCCGGCACTGTGGTCCGTCACCGCAGACCTGCCGGACACCGGCGGCGTGCCCACACGCCTGATGGTGCGCGAGTTCGAACGCTACTATGCGGACCGTTTCGTGCGCGACGGCGCGCTGTTGCGCCGCGTGATCGAGGAGCGGCTGGTCTATGCCAGCACCGTGGATTTGTAACCGCCTCGCCCCGCTGGGCGCAGCCGCGTCCGCGTTTCGCCGTGCGCGCGCCCCGGCCCGTTAGCCGTTGCGCGCAGGCGCCAGTGCGCTACACCCGGTGCCATGCTCAGCTATCAACACATCTATCACGCCGGCAACCTCGCGGACGTTCACAAACACAGCCTGCTGGCCTGGATGCTCGATTACCTGACCCGCAAGGACAAGCCGGTGAGCTATATCGAAACCCACGCTGGCCGCGCGCTCTATGATCTGAGCGCGGAGGAAGCGCAGAAAACCGGCGAGGCAGCGCAAGGCATCGGCCGGGCGACGGACTGGTTCGCAGCTGACCATCCCTACATGCGCTCGCTGCGCCAAACCGCTGATCTGCATGGACAAACAGCCTATCCCGGTTCGCCCCTGATCGCCGTTCAAACCCTGCGCGAGACAGACACAATCACACTGGCCGAATTGCACCCGACCGAGCATCTGAACCTCGAACTGTCGCTGCCGACGGCGAAATGCCGGCGCACCGACGGCTTTGCCATGGCCCATTCCATGCTGCCGCCCACGCCGCGCCGGGGTCTCATGCTGATCGACCCCAGTTACGAGATCAAGGACGATTATTCGGCCATTCCGGGCCACATGAAAAAATACGCCCGCGCATGGAATGTGGGCATCATCGTGCTGTGGTACCCTATCCTGACATCAGGTGCGCACCACAATATGCTGAAAACGCTGGAAAACGACCACCCAGACGCCCTGCGCCACGAGGTCCGCTTTCCGCCCGCCAAAACGGGCCACGGCATGGTTGGATCGGGGGTGTTCGTGATCCGACCACCCTTTGGGCTTGAAGGTGAGGCCGCAAAATTGAAAACTCGATTCGACGCACTCAGCTAGGGGCCACCCCCAATGTTCGAACGCCTGTTTCCCAAGCGACCCAAGGAAACGCCGAAACTGCCCGAACCGACCCCGCAACTGGCGCTGGGCGCGCTTCTTGTGCGCGTCGCCATGGCGGATCGCGACTACCGCGCCAGCGAAGTGGGCGCCATCGACCGGATTCTGGCGCGCACCTTCACTCTCAAACCCATCGCGGCGGCCAAGCTGCGCGCCACCTGCGAGGCGCTGGAACGGCACGCGCCCGGCACGCCTGAATTCGGCGAAATACTCAGAGAAGCAGTGCCTTATGAGGACAGGTTCAACCTTGCTCTTTCGATGTGGCAGGTGGTGTTGGCGGACGGCGTCCATGCCGAGATCGAGGAAGCGGCCCTGCATCAGGTCGAGGCAACAATGGGCATCACCCCCGAGGACAGCGCAAACATCAAGTCGCGCGCTCTTGGCTAATCGGGCCCCTGCACGTATATGCAACACATGTTTCAGGACCTTCTCAACCGCTTGATCCAACCGAACCCTGCCCCGATCACGGACGGCGACGCGCGGCTTGCGCTGACGGCCCTGTTGGTCCGTGTGGCCCGGTCTGACCACGATTACAGCGGCGACGAGCAGCGGCTGATCGACGAGATCACCCGGGATCGCTATGGGCTGAGCGCCGCCGATGCCACCGCCCTGCGTGCCGAGGCCGAAGCGATGGAGGCCGAAGCCCCCGACACCGTGCGCTTTACCCGCGCCATCAAGGAGGCGGTGGCCTACGAGGACCGCCTGGCCGTGATCGAGGCGTTGTGGAAGGTCGTTCTCGCGGATGGCCAGCGCGCGCAGGAAGAGGACGCCCTGCTGCGTCTTGTCACCAGCCTGCTGGGGATTTCCGACCCGGACAGTGCCATGGCGCGACAGCGCGTGTCCAAGTGATCACATTTCTTGGCATGTACGACATGCCGCACGCAGCCCAGGCCCATGATCGGTTCTGGTCGGCCATCCGCGCCGAACTTGGCACCGGCCCCGAAAGCCTCAGTCGCGACATCGACCCCTGGGAGGCGTGGCAATCCACCGGCCTGCTGCTGGCCCAGACCTGCGGGTTGCCATTCCGCGCGCGGCTTTACGGGCAGGTCAATCTGGTGGGCACGCCGGATTACGGGCTGCGTGACTGTCCACAGGGCTATTACTTCAGCTACATCGTGCGCCGCCGGGGCGACATCCGCACCCTCCGCGACCTCGCGCGCGGCGGCACCATCGCCTTCAACGACCCGCTGTCGCAATCGGGCTGGGCGGCCCCCGTGGCGCATCTGGCCAATCTGGGCCTGCGTCCGGGCGACACGATGCAGACGGGTGCGCACATGGCCTCGGCCCGGGCCGTGCTGGCAGGTCATGCCGATTACGCGGCAATCGACGCCATCACCTACCAGATGTGGGATCGGGCCGAACCAAAGATGCTTGCCGGGCTCGAGGCCTTTATGCGCACCGAACCGACCCCGGGACTGCCTCTGATCACGGCCCGGACCCGAGACCCCAAACCGATCGCGCGCGCCGTGACCCGCGCCATCGACACCCTGGACGCCGGCGACCGCGACATCCTCATGCTCAAGGGGCTGGTGCAGATCCCCGAGGACACGTATCGCGCCATCCCGATCCCGGCGCTGCCCTGACCAATATGGCATCACCTGACGTCAAATCGGGCAAACGCCGCGCGATTGGCGCGAATTGGGCGTGGACATGACCCCTGATTTGCGCCCTTATACCGCCTGACTGTCCAACAAGAGCGCGCCCTTTGCCAGATCAGCCCGTTATCGAAATCCGCAATCTTCACAAGGCCTACGGGTCACTTGAGGTGCTCAAGGGCGTAGACATCACGGCCCACAAGGGGGATGTTGTGTCGCTGATCGGCTCTTCGGGGTCCGGCAAGTCCACGCTTCTGCGCTGCTGCAACCTGCTCGAGGACTGCCAGCAGGGCGAGGTTGTGTTCAAGGGCGAACCGGTGACCTGGACCGGCACGGCCCATGGCCGCCGCCCGTCCGATCCCAAACAGGTGCTGCGCATCCGCACCAACCTGTCGATGGTGTTCCAGCAGTTCAATCTGTGGGCGCACATGACGATCCTGCAAAACGTGATGGAAGCGCCCGTGACCGTCCTGCGCCGTGACCCGGACGAGGTGGAAAAGGCCGCGCGCGCCTATCTGGACAAGGTCGGCATCGGCGACAAATGCGACGCCTTTCCCGCGCAACTGTCGGGCGGGCAACAACAACGCGCCGCCATCGCGCGCGCGCTGTGCATGGAACCCGAGGCGCTGCTTTTCGAT